>NZ_OZ245712.1:3768087-4083674 GCF_965226985.1 Algihabitans sp. | reverse complement strand
AGCGGCGCGCGCTACTTCATCTGCACGGTGGAGTCGATGCCGCTCGGCCGCGAAACCGCGTTTCTGGCCGTGGACGAAATCCAACTTGCGGCCGACCCGGAACGGGGGCATGTCTTCACCGAACGGCTTCTGCGAGCACGCGGCCAGGACGAAACCATGTTTCTGGGCGCGGAGACGATCCGCCCCTTGATTCGCAAGCTGGTGCCGGAAGCGGAGATCGTTTCGCGCCCGCGTATGTCGACCTTGAGCTATGCAGGCGCGAAGAAGATCACCCGCCTGCCCCCGCGCTCCGCCGTGGTCGCCTTTTCCGCGGCGGAGGTCTACGCCACGGCGGAGCTGATGCGCCGCCAGCGCGGCGGAACGGCAGTGGTGCTGGGCGCGCTGAGCCCCCGTACCCGCAACGCCCAGGTCGGCTTGTTCGAGGCTGGAGAGGTCGACTACCTGGTGGCCACCGACGCCATCGGCATGGGCCTGAATCTGGGACTCGACCATGTCTGCTTCGCGCGTCTGCGCAAATTCGACGGCCGACAGTCGCGCCGGCTGACACCGCAAGAAGTCGCGCAGATTGCTGGCCGCGCGGGCCGTCACATGGCCGATGGAACCTTCGGGACCACCATGGAGTTGGGTGGGATGGAGGCCGAGCTGGTCGAGGCCGTCGAGAGTCATGATTTCGACCCCCTGACGGCCCTCACCTGGCGGAACAGCGACCTCGACTTCGCAAGTCCCAAGGCCCTCCTTCGTTCGCTCGACCGCCATCCGCCGAAGCCGGAACTGATCCGCGTGCGCAACGCGGAGGACCAGCAGGCCCTGGCTGCACTGAGCCGAGAGGGCGGACCGGCGGCCCTGGCCGACCGCAGGGACCGGGTTCAGCTGCTCTGGGACGTCTGCCAGATTCCCGACTTCCGGAAGACGCTGACGGATTCCCACGTCCGCCTGTTGGACCAGATCTATCGCCACCTGCTGGACGGCGATCGTAGGCTGCCAGACGACTTTGTAGCCGGCCAGATCGACAAGCTGGACCGGCCGGAGGGCGATATCGACGCACTGGTCGCCCGGATCGCTCATATCCGCACCTGGACCTTCGTCACACACCGTGCCGACTGGCTGGACGATGCCGCTCACTGGCAGGAGCGGACACGGCGGATCGAGGACAGGCTGTCGGACGCCTTGCACGAGCGCCTGACCCAACGCTTCGTCGACAAGCGGACAGCCGTACTGGTCAAACGACTGGGCAGCGGCGAGAAGCTGCTCAGCGCCGTCAAGACGAACGGCGAAGTGGTGGTCGAGGGCGAACACGTCGGGCAACTCGAGGGCTTTCGCTTTCGCCTGGATGCCAGTGCCGAGAAACAGGATCGCCAGGCGCTGCTCGCAGCGACCCGTCGTGCCTTGACCGAAGAGATTCCGCTGCGGATTCGCCGCATCGAAGAGGACGACGACGGCAGTTTCCGCCTCACGGCGGAAGGCCGTCTGCTCTGGCGCGAGGCGTCGCTTGCCCGGCTCACGCCGGACGTGTCTGTCCTCCGCCCGAAAGTCGAGGTCGAACGCAGCGAATTTCTGGACGGACCAGCCCGCGAGCGACTGAGGCAGCGCCTGACCAGCTGGCTCGGACGGCACCTGCGCAACCGGCTGAAGCCGCTTCTAGCACTGGAGGAAGCGCCGCTCGCCGGCGCCGCGCGCGGCCTGGCCTATCAACTGGCGGAAGACCTCGGCTGCCTCCCTCGCACGGCGGTGACGACGCAACTTGCGGCGCTCAGCAAGGCCGACCGCAAGGCCCTCACCGAGCTGGGCGTCCGGCTCGGGGCCCAGTCGATCTTTCTGCCGGCCTTGCTGCAGCCGCGCCGGCGAGAGATCTGCGCTCTTCTTCAAGGTTTGCGCAGGCAAGGCCGGCGACTGTCCTGCCCCACAGGCGATCCGGTCGCCTTCGCGCCGGCGGAAGAGCTGGACGAGGCCGATCTGCGCGCGCTAGGCTACCGGCTGTTCGAAAACGCGGCCGGGCGACTGGCTCTGCGGGTCGATGCCCTGGAACGCCTGGCCTATGCGGCCCTGAAACGCGGGCGCGCCGGCCCCTTCGCGTCTGACACGGACTTGACCAGACTGGTGGGCGGAAATCCCCAGGACCTAGCCGTGGTTCTGCCGGTACTCGGCTATTGGACCGTGGATTCGGACGCCAGCCGCAGTTTTCATAGTCGCCCGCCGAAGGGCGGCAAGCGCGCGGCGAAGGCGCCCAAGACCAGACGGGACCGCTCCAAGGCGACGCCGAAGCCGGCACGGCTGGACGAGTCCCCCTTCGCGGCCCTGGCTGCACTCAAGACCGGGAAGTCGGCACGCTGAGTACGAAGGCACCCGACGGGAGCGGCCCCATCAGGGCGGACGGCGGCGGAGTGGAAACCCTTCGGCTCGACAAGTGGCTGTTCTTCGCACGCTTCTTCAAGTCGCGCGCCCTGTCGGCAAAGCTCTGCGAATCGGGAAAACTGCGCCTTTCGGGCAATGTGATCGACAAAGCTCATGCCAAGTTACGGGTTGGCGACGTGCTGACCTTCCCCCAGGGCGACCACATCCGCGTCATCAAGGTATTGGCGCTGACCAGCCGGCGCGGGCCGGCACCCGAAGCTCGGGCACTCTACGAAGATCTCGACCCGCCAGCGGAACAACCGCGACTCTCCCAGACCACCGGACAGCGTCCCGGCCATCCGGCCGCGCTCGCTCGACCGGGCAAGCGTGATCGCCGCAAGGCGCTACAATTCAAGACAAGCGGGGGATCCTAAGGCGCGCAGCGAGCCTCTCGCCAAGACTTGGGATTGCAATCAGCTCGCGGCGGAATAGGCCGGCAAGGCCTGCTGTTTCTTCGCCTTCAGCAGCTTGCGCAGGATCATGTTCCGCTTCAGCGCCGACATATGGTCGACGAAAAGAATACCGTCGAGGTGATCGATCTCGTGCTGAATGCAGGTGGCCAGAAGGCCATCGGCCTCCAGCTCGCGACTCTCGTTCTGCCGGTCCAGATAACGCACACGAATGGCGGCCGGACGTTTGACGTCGCCGTAGTGATCCGGAAGAGAAAGGCAGCCTTCCTCGTAGCTCGCATCCTCATCGGACACCCAGACCAACTCCGGGTTCGCGAGCTGGTGAGGTTGCGGCGCGTCGCCGTCGCGCGCCACGTCGACCACGATCACCCGCTTGAGCACGCCGACCTGCGGCGCCGCCAAGCCGATGCCGGGCGCCCCGTACATCGTCTCCAGCATATCGTCCATCAGCTGGCGCAGGTCGTCGTCGACACGGTCCACGGGTTTGGCCCGCTGCTTCAGGATTGGGTCCGGGGCGGTCAGAATGGGAAGCTTGGCCATGGAGTCGCGTTGTCCGGTCGTTCTTAGTCGTTGGAGCCTAGATTAAAATCGTTCCAACAAGAGCTATGCAGTCGGCCGCGAGCCGTCAAGCCGAGCGACTCGAAAGGCGCATGCTAGGCTGTTGCGCTCTTTCGCGAACATAGGGACCGCATCGTGCCCATCAGCCCAGAACTTCTGCTCGCTGGCCTCGCTCTGCTGCTGGTCTTGCTGCTGTCTCTAGCCGTGCTGAGGCGCGGCCGGGACGACGGCGCGGCGGCTGAGAGGGCGACAGACGTCGCGGTGCTGCAAGAACGGCTCAAGGCGATGACCGAGAGCCAGGCCGCTACCCAGGCCCAGATCACCGACGCATTGCGCAGCCAGGAACGGCAGCTCGCCGAAGCGATGGACCTACGACTGGGCAACTTCACCCAGCGGGTCGGCGAGCGGCTGAACGCGCAAGCGCAAAGCCAGTCGACGGCCATGACCGATCTGCGCGAACGACTGGCTGTGATCGACAGGGCGCAAAAGAACATTACGGAGCTTTCCTCCCAAGTGGTGGGACTGCAGGACATCCTGTCGAACAAGCAGGCGCGCGGCGCCTTCGGGGAAGTGCAGCTGCAGGACTTGGTACAGTCCGCCCTGCCGCCCTCGGCCTACGACTTTCAGGCGACCTTGGCGAGCGGCCGGCGCGCGGACTGCCTCATAAAACTGCCCAACCCGCCCGGCCCCATCGCGATCGACGCCAAGTTTCCACTGGAGAGCTATCAAGCTCTGCGTCAAGCAGAGGAAGAGTCCGCCCGTATCGCCGCTCAGCGTGCCTTCGCGAACGATCTGCGCAAGCATGTGAAGGACATTGCGGAACGCTATATCGTCCCTGGTGAGACGGCTGAGTCCGCATTGCTGTTCCTGCCCAGCGAAGCCGTCTACGCAGAACTACACGCAAACTTTCCGAACGTGGTGGAAGAGAGCTATCGGGCCAGGGTCTGGATCGTCTCACCGACCACCATGATGGCCACCCTCAATACCGTCCGCGCCGTCCTACGTGACGTCCGCATGCGCGAGCAGGCCGGCGTCATTCAGACCGAAGTACAGACCTTGCTGGAGGATGTGGCGCGGCTCGACCAGCGAGTCGGCAAGCTGGAAACCCACTTCGACCAGGCGAGCCGCGACATCCGCGATATTCGAATCTCCACCGACAAGATCACGAAGCGTGGCGAACGCATCAAGGATCTGGAGCTGGAGGACGAAGAGGCTGCCGGCGTCGCCCGGATCGCTGATACGGCTGCGCCGCCCGCACGCCCTCGATTGGTCGAGTAGTCTCCAAACCACAAGGGCTCCGAGATACGGCACCTTCCGCCCTGTTCAGTTCGGGTCGGCCTTTTCCTTCTCGACGTTCGCTTCGACTTCCATCATCGGCATGACGGCGTACCAGTCGGTTCGCCGGGTTGCGGCCATCACGGCCAGGAGAACGGCAAAAAGTGCGATAGCGCCGACGAGAAGCGCCAAGTCCTGGAGACTGATCAAAAGATAGAGACAGCCGTAGAGGACCGTGACGATCAGACCGAGACCGAGGGCATGCTTGAGGCTGCCGAAAGCTCCTGCTGTGTAGAAAACCAGCTGCCCCACGATTGAAGCAGCGGCGATGGCATAGGCAAGAGCGAAAGGCATCTGCTCCGCCAGGGCCAGAAGCAGGAGATAGAAGAGCGCCAAGGCGCAACCGACCAGTCCATATTGGAGACTATGCAAACGGCGACCACTGATCACCTCGTAGAGAAACAGGAAGGCAAAGGTGAGGAGGATGAAAAGCACGCCGTACTTCGTCGTCCGCTCGCTCTGCCGGTAGGTATCGACCGGCTGATGGAGACGCACGCCGAAGGCGGACGCCGCCAGCTCGGAAAGTCTTATTTCTTCCACGCCGCCGATGCGCCAGACCTGGGGATAGCTGCGGCTGAAGTGAGACGCCGACCAGCGTGCCGAAAAGCCTTCGTCCGAGACCTCGCTTTCGATGGGTAGTATGCCCCCCTCGAAACTTGGATGCGGCCAGCTCGAAGCAACTGTCGCCGAAGTGGTTCGGCCGAGCGGCAGGATCGAGAGACGGCTACTGCCGTTAAGCTGCAAGGACGCGCTGAAAGCGAGGGGACGGCCGAAGTCGTCCGCCCCTAGTGGCAGGTCGCTCTGCAGACCGCTGGTGGTCAGATGGGCCAATACGGACGGAAGCCCCGGCTCGGTCACCAGTCCACGCCCGTCCCAAGAGATGTCGGGCGCCTCGGTCAGGCTTCGCTGATCCCCGAGCCCCAGCAACAGCCGGGCACGCGCCCAGTCCGGCTTGGCCCCTTCCAGAGACTCACGAGGAGAACCGGCCAGCAGAAAGACCGCATCCAACTTCAAAGCCAGACGGTAAACCACGGCCTCAAAGGGGCCGCGGTTGCGGCGCTCTGGCTCCAAAACCGCCTCGACCTTATAGCTGTCGGGCAACAGCAGCAGATGCTCCTCCAACATCGTGACGCGCCCCTGCTCATCCGTCAGTTCGCGTTGGGCAGGCACCAGCAGAATGGGGCCGGCGACAGTCTGCGGTTGCCCCCAGAGATCGCCGATCTCGAATTCTACCAGGCGCTGCCGCTCCGCGCGCTCCCCGACCAGGTTCTCAAATAGCGTCAAGGGGATCAGGAGCCCCAACGCCACAGCGGCGATCAGGACAATCTTCAGAACCGGATTGAACGCTATCGCTCGAGACGCGTCGCGCGTGTCGCCCTGTCCCGCGACCTTCCAAGGCATCGACCTCTCCTCCTCACCTGGACCAGCCCGCAGTCTCGCGGAACGGTCAGGCGTCGCAGAGGAGCCGAGGCGGCGAAAGCGCGGTCAATCGCGGCACTTAAGGGGCATAGGGCCCGCAGCAGACGGACGCGGCCGAACCTGACGCCGGAACGCTGGAGGCTGCAACGGGGCCGGCGAGCGGCGGGCCAATTGGCGCGTCAGTTCTGAACGCGCGCGCGATAGGTCAGGGTCGACGTGCCGTTGGCCGGCACCGAAACCGTCCAGGTCAGGCGCTCCGCCGTCGTCTGCTCGTGCGGCAGGCTCTCTTCCAGGATCTCGGTGCCGCGGGGGAAACGACCGATCACCTGCACCTCCACCGGTTCCGACTTCGCGTTCGTCACCTGGATTTCCTGTCCCGACTCGAAGGCACGATCGCCCAGGCGCTCGAAGCTCGTCCGTCGCGCCAAGGCAGTGATGTCGAAGGCCCTGCCGAGCGACAGCTCGATCTCGCCGCCAACGGCCGTGTGATCGATTCCGGCCTCGCCCGCGAAGATCGGTTGACCTTCCCCCTCGTCGAGCGCCTCGTAGACGCGGATGATTCCGGCCGGCAGAGGGCGTTCGTCTTCACGCGCCGGGTTCTCGAAGACCAGCTCCAGGTTCGCCTGCATCGGACCGACCTCGTCGGGGCCACCCAGAGTCGCCAGGCCGTCGAAGCTGTATCGCCGCTCGGTGGTGATGTCCGTCAGTTCGAAGAGGGCGACCTGCTTGCGCTCCCCCGGCTCCAGGGTGATCTCGAGGCCGGTGTCGTAGAGATAGCGGTCACCAGCTTCAACCGGCGCCGGTGCCATGGCGCTGTCCATCACCGCCATCGATTCGGCCTGCCCCCGCGCCATGATCGGCGGCGGAGCGAAACTTTTGCGGGAAACGTCGCCGGCGACCAGCCGCAGGTCGGCAAAGGCGAAGCGGGTGCGCAGACTGTTGTCGAGGGTCACGTGAGCCGCGAGATCCAGCGTGCCGTCCGGAGCCAGATCGGCGACATAGTCCGCCTGCCAGGTGAGGCCGTCGGTCAGATAGCCCAGGGTCAGTTCCGCCGGACGCGCTTCCGTGCTGTCGAGCGTGATCTCAAGGCTCCGCGTGGCACGCAATGGCTGCTCGTGCGGCTCGGGCAGAGCCTCCAAGGCGATACGTCCGGGGGGATTGATCTCGACACGCCCCTCCAGCTCGATCACGAGACCGCCATGCAGGGAAAGCAGGCGTGCCGAGCGCGCGGTCTCCTCCCCCGTTTCCGGATGCGTCGTGACGTAGAGCACGTTCCGTCCGACCATCTCTTCCAACAGACGAACCGGATTGAGGTCTGCGGCACGTAGGCTGCGGTCCACCAAGTCGACCCCGGACTCGCTGCTGTAGACCCTCAGACTCCCGAGGATCGCCTGCTCGCTGATCTCCTCGATCTGCAAAGTGTTGCGACCGGCGACCAGAGGAGCCCAACGGCGATCGTGCACCAGAGCCAGGCCGTTCTGATAGACGGTCAGGGTCAGACCGCGCTGGGCTTCGCTGGCGAGGCTCCGCTCGACGGCGCCAGCTGGCCCGGCGAGGAAGACAGAGAGAGCGAGGGCGGCGGTCGAAAGGCGAAAGTTCATGGAGGCTGATCTCGCTTTAGTCGTTTGACTTTTTTGGCACCTTCGCCAGCCTTTGCGGCGGGAGTTTGGCGAAGCGGTTCGAGGTGAGATTAGGCCGGGTGAGGTTAGGCCGGGCGGCGTTGGCGGAAGGCGGCGGACAACGTTCCGTCGTCGAGGTAGTCCAGCTCGCCCCCGACGGGCAGGCCCTGCGCAAGACGCGAAATGGTAACGCCCAGAGGCTCCAGCCGTTCCGCGACGTAATGGGCCGTGGTCTGACCGTCGACCGTCGCCCCGAGCGCCAGGATCACCTCGGTCACCTCCTCCGCCGCGGCGCGCTCCACCAGTTGGGCGATCTTCAATTGCTCCGGCCCTCGGCCGTCGAGAGCCGAGAGAGTGCCGCCCAACACCTGGTAGCGTCCCCGATACACTCCGGAGCGCTCGATCGCCCAGAGATCGCCGACTTCCTCCACCACGCAGAGAGATGAGGTTTCGCGTTCGGGATCGGCGCAGATCCCGCAGGGATCGCGGTCGTCGAGATTGCCACAGATCGAGCAGGGGCGAATCGCCTCGGCAGCCCGAAGCAGGGCATCGCCCAGGGGCCGCAGCAAGGACTCCCGCTTGACCATCAGCGCCAGCGCGGCCCGCCGTGCCGATCGCGGGCCCAGACCCGGCAGGCGGGCGAGTAGCTGGATCATGCGCTCGATTTCGGACGCCGGCATCTGTCCTCCTGCAACTGGATCGCGCTCTCTCTCGCTCGGGCGACCCGCCTCGAACGCAACTTCCGCCCTCTATATACGGCCTGACATCGAGTCCCATCGCAGGCGGCTGTCGAATCGCTGGTGGCGGGAAGCGCTCTGCTCCAGCCAAAACCCGACTTACCTTGCTCCGTCAGGAACGTCCATCCCGTCGCCGGAGCAAGCGGATGACGGAAAATTAACAGGCGCCTGGGTTTCTTTCCTGACCGGCCTCGACAATATGTGGAAGCGACGGCGTGCTGCGGACTCTGCCCACCGTGCGGACTCCGCCAACCGTGCTGTCGGTTCGGCGACGAGTTCGAGAGGACACCAGTATGTTGACGATCAACCACCCGGCTAGCCCCAGCCTCCTGCGCAGCGGATTGGCTCTCTTGGCCGCTGCGATGATCGTGGGCGGCCTGCGGAGCCCTGCGGCGGCGCAAGTCTTCGAGCCCGAGACCTTCACGCTGGACAACGGGCTGCAGGTGGTGGTGGTCGAGAACAGCCGGGCCCCGATCGTCACCCACATGCTGTGGTACAAGGTCGGTTCGGCTGACGAGCCGCGCGGGCAGTCGGGTATCGCCCACTTTCTCGAACATCTGATGTTCAAGGGTACGGAGACTCTGGCGCCCGGCGAGTTCTCCGACATCATCGCCCGTAACGGCGGTCGCGAGAACGCCTTCACCTCGCTCGACTACACCGCCTACTTCCAGACGGTCGCTAGCGACCGCTTGGAACTGATGATGCGCCACGAGGCCGACCGCATGCAAAATCTCGTGCTGAGCGACGAGGTGGTCCTGCCGGAACGGGACGTGGTGCTGGAGGAACGGAACAGCCGGACGGACAACGAGCCCTCCAGCCAACTTTGGGAGATGCTGCGCGCTAGCCTTTACCTGCATCATCCCTACGGCACGCCGGTGATCGGCTGGCAACAGGAGATCGAGGCTCTGGATACCGATGACGCGCTCGCCTTCTACGATCGCTGGTATGCGCCCAACAACGCGGTCCTGGTGATCTCCGGCGACGTGACGGTCGAGGACGTTCGCCCACTCGCGGAACGCTACTACGGCGCCGTCCCCAGAAAGCCGGTGCCGGATCGCATCAGGGTTCAGGAGCCGGCACAGTGGGCGGGCCGGCGCGTCGAGCTGGCGAGTCCGCGTGTCGGCCAGCCCTCGGTGTCCGTCGCCTACCTCGCACCCAGCTTCCGGACCGCTCGTTTGGCAGGAATGCCGGAGCGCCCCTACGCCCTGCAGGTTCTCGGTGAAGTTCTCGGCGGCAGCACCGGTCGGCTCTATCGCTCCCTTGTGATCGAACAGGCCTTGGCGGCCGGAGCGGGGAACAGCTACGACGGCACCAGTCTGGACGGAACGCACTACACCTTCTGGGCTTCGCCGCGGCCCGGCGTCGAGGTCGAAGCCGTCGAGGCAGCACTGAAAGCCGAGATCGAAGCGGTTCTCGACGAAGGGATTACAGCCGAAGAGGTCGAGGCGGCGAAGACGCGACTGACGGCACAGGCGATCTATGCGCGAGACAGCGTGGGATCGGCGCCGCGCATCATCGGAGCGGCCCTTACGACCGGCTCGACCCTTGAGGATCTGGAGGACTGGCCCAATCGGATCGCCGCAGTGACCTCGGACCAGGTGACCGAAGCTCTGCGTGCCCTGATCGATCCGACCCGCTCCGTAACCGGCGTGCTGCGCAGCGAGCCGACCACGTGATGATCTACTCAAACGAGATGACAGAGGCCCGCGATATGTCCAAGCCCCGATGGACCACCCGCCAGCGCCCCTTGGTGCCGAATGTACGTTCGCTTGCTTTGGTTTTCGCGGCTTTCGCCTTCGCGCTACTACCGCGCAACGCGGTCGCCATCGAGGTTCAGCAAGTCGTCTCTCCGGGAGGGATCGAGGCCTGGCTGATCCAGGACGAGTCCAATCCCATCATCGCGGTGCAGGCGGTTTTCGCCGGCGGTGCGGCTGCCGATCCGGACGGCAAGGCCGGCCTCGCCGGTATGGCTGCCGCCACCCTGGACGAAGGCGCTGGAGATCTGGACTCTCAGGCTTTTCAGAAGGAGCTGGCCGATCTCTCCATCCGGCTTGGATTCCGGGCCGGGCGCGACAGCTTCGCCGGCTCCTTGACGACGCTGACGCGCAATCGGGATCGGGCGTTCGACCTGCTGCGGCTCGCCTTGACGGAGCCGCGCTTCGACACGGAGCCCGTCGAGCGCATCCGTCAGCAACTCATCATTCGCGCGCAGCGCAACGCCGTCGACCCCGATGCCGTGGCCTGGTCGACGCTGATGGCGACGCTTTATCCGGATCATCCCTACGGTCGCCAGAGAAACGGTACAGCGGAGACGCTGGCCGCCATCGAGACAAGCGACTTGCAGACCTTCGTCACCGAACGGCTCGCTCTGGACAACCTCTACATTGGGGTTGCCGGTGACATCACGCCGGAAGACCTCGGTCTTCTGCTCGACTCCACCTTCGGCGCCTTGCCGGCGGAAGCCGCCCCCTTAGATCTGCCAGAGGTAAATCCCTCCGCCGACGGCGGGACCATCGTGATCGACAAAGAGGTACCGCAGTCGGTCGTTGCCCTGGGTCAGAGCGGGCTGCAGCGCGACGATCCAGACTACTACACCGCCTATGCCGTGAACTACATCCTCGGCGGCGGCGGCTTCGCCTCCCGCCTCTACGAAGAAGTCCGTGAGAAGCGGGGCCTGGCCTATGGCGTCTACAGCTACCTGCAGCCGCTCGACCATTCGGCCTTGGTCGTCAGCGGCGTGGCGACCGGTAACGCCCGCGTCGCCGAAAGTATCGAGATCATCCGCGCCGAATGGGCGCGCATGGCCGCGGAGGGCCCGACCGCCGAAGAGCTCGAAAACGCTCAAACCTTTCTCACCGGATCCTTCCCGCTCCGCTTCGACTCCACGGGAGCTTTGGCCGACATCCTCGCCGGTATGCAGTTCGAAGACCTCGGTATCGATTATCTGGAGCGTCGCAACGGCTATATCGAGGCGATCACCCTGGAAGACGCGCGGCGTGTCGCAGGATCCCTCTTCAAGCCGGAGGAGCTGACCGCGGTCGTGGTCGGCCAACCCGAAAACGTTGAGGCGACCCGATCCGCGCCCGACGGGAGCTGAGCCCGGCGCAAACGCGGATCGCACCGCAGAGGCCGTAACCCACGTCCCGCGCCTCCGCAAAAAGCGGAGAGCCCTTCGCCGGTTCGCATGTTATCGCACGGCTCCTGGAATCGGAGGGCTGGCATGGCAGGTGCGATCGGACCGCAAGAGGTGAAACAACTTAAGGGCATGAGCGCAGGGGTCTGGGCTCTGGTGCTAACCCTTTCCGTCGTCTGGGGCGGATCCTTCTTCTTCGTCGAGATCGCCGTCACCGAGCTGCCGCCCCTGACGATCGTGCTGCTACGCGTCGGGTTGGCTGCGATCACGTTACATCTGGTGCTACGCCTTGCCGGCCAAGGGCTGCCCTCGACTCCGGCAGTTTGGGGCGCCTTCTTCGGCATGGGACTGCTCAACAACGCCATCCCCTTCAGCCTGCTCGTCTGGGGCCAGACGCATATCGCCTCCGGCCTCGCCGCGATTCTCAACGCCACCACGCCGCTCTTCGGAGTGATCGTCGCCGGAGCTTTGCTGGCGGACGAGCGGGCCACCTGGTCGAAGGTGGCGGGCGTCGTCGTCGGCTTCGCGGGAGCCGTCGTCATGATCGGGTTTGGTGCGCTTGAGGGATTGGGGAGCGACCTCGTTGCCCAGTTGGCCTGCCTGGGCGCCGCCCTTTCCTATGCCTTTGCCGGGGCCTTCGGTCGGCGCTTCAGGCGCCTCGGCATCACACCGCTGCAGACGGCAACCGGGCAGGTCACCGCCTCCAGCCTGCTTCTGTTGCCGATGGCCCTGGTTTTCGAGCAGCCCTGGACCCTGCCCCTGCCGAGCCTGGAAACAGGGCTCGCCGTCATTGCCCTCGCGGTTCTGGCGACAGCCTTCGCCTATATCCTCTACTTCCGCATCCTCGCGGTGGCCGGCGCGACGAACCTGCTGCTGGTGACCTTCCTGGTTCCGGTCACGGCGATCCTTCTAGGATCTTTGGTCTTGGGAGAGCGCCTCTCCACGGAGCACTTCGCCGGAATGATGCTGATCGCCCTCGGGTTGGCAGCGATCGACGGCCGGCCGCTTCGCTGGATCGCCGAGCGTCGCGGTCGGGCAGATAGACCTTGAGAGTAGCTTCTGATCTTAGAGAGTGCACTCGGAGACGGTTTTGCAGAAGTCGCCACTGGTGAGAAGGAAGCCGATCCGCGAACTCTCTGGACGCGCGGTCAGCGGCAGGACCAGGGCCTCCATCGTGACCGCGCCCTCATCTTGCAGGATGTCACCGTCTTCCTGACCGTAGCCGTAGCGCTGCCAGAGGGGTAGACCGGCCTCCAGGCAGTGGTACAGGACCTCACAGCTCTGGAAGTTGCCGCAGCGGTTGTGCCGGTCCTCGACGATCTGGCCACGGCGCACGCCCAAGCCGCGCACCCATTCCCCGACGAGACGATAGGAGAGGGCACCGTCCGGCTGAACGTCGATCAAGCAGAGATGAGGCAAGACGTTGCGAAGCGCCACGGGGTCGATTTCCGCCTTGTCCGGCCAGGCTGCACACTCCCCCTCGACCAGCTTGAACCAGTAGTCGGCAACCTGCCGATTAAGCGGTGATTGCAAAAGATCGAGACACCGGGGTTCGAGCGGTTTCATGAGCGTTCCACTCCAAAACGCAGGCCCCATAAGGATCTCTGCATTCGAGAGAGCTCCTGCAGAAACCTGCAAAAGTCGAAAAACCTATATAAAATTCACGTCCTGAGTGTCTTTTTGACATAAAACTGATCATAAAGTCTTAACGCTGGCCCATCCGCCGATTAAGAGGGCTCGAGGCAACTCGAAAAGATGCCTTTAGCTGGTCGGGCCCCAAGACGGGGTATGAGGATCAGAACGGGCTGCAGAGATCAAAACGCATCCACGACTCCAGACCTAATCTGGAGGAGCGCGAGAGTACGATTTGGGCCTTTGACGGACGTGACGCTGCTTACGTCAAAGATGATCGCGCCCTAACCGACGTGCTTGACCCGTCTCGGCATGAGCACGGAGTAATCGAACTCCAGAACCACGTCGGGATGAGGCTTTCCCTCCTCGCCAATTGCCGGATAGGCGGAGGCGGAACTGTTCTTCGTGGCACGGGTGAGCAGCCGCAGCAGACCCAGATCCGGGCGGCCCGGCACCTCGTCCCTCTCCACGACTTCGCTCCAGGCGAACAGCGTGTCGCCGGCAAAGGTCGGATTGGTGTGCCGCCCGCCGTGGATCGCCACGATGCGGAAAGCGTTGGCGAGACCGTTGAAGCTGAGCGCTCTGGCCATCGAGATGATATGGCCGCCATAGACGATCCGCTTTCCGAAACGTCCCGCGTCGGCAAACAGCTGATCGAAATGGACCTTGGCCGTGTTCTGGTAGAGGCGAGTCGCGGTCTGGTGTTCGGCTTCCTCGAGAGTCATGCCATCGGCATGGTCGATCTTCTCGCCGACGGCATAATCGTCCCAGAGATGGGCGCTGCCGGCGAGCTGGAGATCGTAGAGTTGCAGGCGTAAGTCGCGCGGAATCAGAAGACGCTCGACCGGAACGGACTCCATCAGCTTGGGGATCGTGGCCTCGGGCACCGAAACACGTCCCGGGTCGCGCTTGCGGACCATCACCCAGCGCACGTAGTCGAGCACCATCTCATGATGACCGTTGACGCCCCGCGTCCGCACCCAAACCACGCCCGACTGTCCGTCCGAGGTCTCGCGCAGTCCGATCACCTCGCTGGTCGCGCTCAGCGTATCCCCGGGATAGATCGGTGCTCCAAAGCGCCCTTCCGCATAGCCCAGATTCGCGACCGCGTTGATCGATACGTCAGGCACCGTCTTGCCGAAGACCGTATGGAAGACCAGCAGGTCGTCGAGAGGCGCTTTCGGATAGCCGAGCGACCTGGCGAAGTCGTCGGAAGAATGCAGGGCGAAGCGGCTGCCGGTCAGCCCTGTGTAGAGAGAGGCATCGCCCGCGGTCAGAGTCCGCGGCGTGGCATGCACCAGGGTCTCGCCAAGCCGGAAGTCCTCGAAGAAGCGGCCAGGGTCTGTCTTCAGGCTGGGCTTGGCGACTAGAGGACTTTCCGGACTCATAGACGGCTATCGCTCCCACTTCCGTCACGCGCGGCTCGCGGCGGATGGAAGCGAACACAGGACAGCGCGCGCTGCAATGCAAAAAAAGCCGGATATCGTTCGGGCCGATCAGCCGCGAGCTGCAGCCAATGGCCGGTCAGATGTGTGTGTGTGTGTGGGGGGGGGGGGGGGGGTACGGTCAATATGCACGCAAATGGCTGCGCCCTGGGTGAACGCCCAGACTCACCCGCTAGGCCGCCTCCGCCTCCAGGTCCGAAATGGACTTGGCCAGAGCGACGGTCCGTTCAGCGTCCTCGACATGCAGATTCTCGATCAGTTTGCCGTCGAGCACGACGACGCCCTGGCCGGCCCGGGTCGCCTCCGCATGGGCCTCGATGATCCGCTTGGCCTGCGCGACGTCGTCGTCGGAGGGGGCGAAAGCCGCATTGGCCGCAGCGACGGTCTTGGGATGGATCAACGTCTTTCCGTCCATGCCCAGGTCGCGACCCTGACGGCACTGGGCCTCGAAACCTTCGGAATCGTTCAGATCCAGGTGGACGCCATCGACGACGGCCAGACCCTGCGCGCGCGCCGCCAGGACGCAGAGGCTCAAGGAGGTCAACACCGGCAGCCGCTCGGGCGTGTGCTTGGCATTGAGATCCTTGACAAGGTCGCTGGTCCCCATGACCAGGCAGGTCAGGCGAGAGCTGGCGCCGGCGATCGAGGCAGCCTCGAGGATACCCAGCGGCGTCTCCATCATGCACATGATACCCATGGTATCGGCCGCGCCGGCTGCAACCATCAGGCGCTCGACTTCCTGCACGAGATCGGCGCTCTCGACTTTCGGGATCAGGATCGCATCGGCGGCGGTCGGGGCGATCGCAGCGATGTCATCGCGCCCCCAGGGACTGTCGAGACCGTTGACACGCACGATGATCTCGCGCCGGCCGTAACCGCCTTCGCCGAGAGCAGCAACGATGTTCGCGCGCGCCTGCTGCTTGGCGTCGGGCGCGACCGCATCCTCCAGATCCAGGATCAGGGCGTCCGCGGGTATGGCCCGCCCCTTCTCGAGCGCGCGGGTGTTGGAGCCGGGCATGTAAAGTACGCTGCGGCGTGGCCGCGCGGTCGCCTGGGTCATGAAGGAGTCTCCCTGGTCTCTCGGTCTCGGACGTCGAAGATACGGATAGGATACGGAAACCTGGCGATCCGCCAGTCGGCGCGGACTATAACGGGCGCTCCGCCTGTGGCAAGCTATGCGCCCGCCTTGTGACGATCCCGTCAGTCCGGCTCCAGATGCCCATTCTGTCCATCCAATCGCACGTCTGCTTCGGGACCGTCGGCAATCGCGCGGCCGGCTTTCTGCTGCAGCGGCTGGGTTTCGAGGTTTGGGCGGTCAACAGCGTGCAGTTCTCCAATCACACGGGCTACGGGTCCTGGAGCGGCGAGACGACCTCACCTGAAACGGTGGCGCAGTTGATCGAGGGAGTCCTGGCCCGGAGTACAGCCGGCAATTGCCAAGCGATCCTGTCCGGCTATCTGGGCACCGCGCCTCTTGGCGAGACCATTCTGGATGCTGTCGCCCGCTTGCAAGGCGAAAGCTCCGACGTCCTCTACTGCTGCGACCCGGTGATGGGTGATCATGGCCGCGGTCTCTTCGTTCAACCTGATATTCCGGCATTCCTGGCAGAACGCGCGCTACCCGCGGCGAACCTGCTGACCCCCAACCTTTTCGAGCTTGAACTACTGAGCGGCCGCACGATTCGAACCCTCCAGGAAGCGGTGGCGGCGGCGCGCAATCTCATAGAGAGAGGACCGAGCCTCGTGCTGGTCACGTCGTTGCGTCACCAAACGAGCGAGACGGACGAGATCGAAATGCTTGCCGTTACTGCGGACGTCGCCTGGCGCGTCGCCACGCCGCTGCTCGCACTGCGACCGCCGCCTGGCGGCCTCGGCGACGCCACCACGGCCCTTTTTCTGGCTCACTATCTTAAGAGCGCCGACCCTCGGCACGCGCTAGAGGCCTGTAGCGCGGCAGTCTACGAGATCGTTTTGGCAACCGCTGCGCGTGGGGACCGGGAGCTGGCTCTTGTCGACGCACAGGACTGCGTTGTCGTGCCGCGTCACCGCTTCACGGCAAAGCTCGTCACCTAGAGCAAGTGCAATCCGGCCCGAAATCAGATGTTTAGAGCGTTCTTCTCGTGAGCGCATGGAACCGCTTCGCGGCTCCGCCGAGCACAAAACGCTCTAGGCGGCCAAATAGTCGCTCGCCAGTTTCTCCGCGATCTGAACGGCGTTCAGCGCCGCGCCCTTGCGCAGGTTGTCGGAGACGACCCAGAACGACAATCCATTGTCGACCGTTGGGTCGCTACGCAAGCGGCTTACGTAGACAGCGTCCTCTCCCGCCGATTCGACCGGCGTGACGTAGCCCTCGTCGGCGCGATGATCGATCAAGGTGACGCCCTCGGCCTCCTTAAGAGCGGCGCGCGCCTCGACTTCGTCGAGCGGAGTCTCGAACTCGACGCTCACCGACTCGCCGTGACCGATAAAGACCGGCACGCGCACACAGGTCGCCTGTACCTTGATGGAGGGATCGAGAATCTTCTTCGTCTCCACCATCATCTTCCACTCTTCTTTGGTGGAGCCGTCCTCCATGAAGACGTCGATGTGGGGGATGACATTGAAGGCGATCTGCTTGGTGAAGTTTTCCTTCTTCATGGGATCGTTTACATAGACGGCCCGCGTCTGATTGAAGAGCTCGTCCATCGCCTCCTTCCCGCCGCCGGAAACGGATTGGTAGGTCGCAACCACGACCCGCTTGATGCGAGCGAGTTCGTGCAGAGGCTTCAGGGCGACCACCATCTGAATGGTCGAGCAGTTGGGATTGGCAATGATGTGCTTCTTGCCGTAGTCGGCGATGGCCTGCGGGTTCACCTCCGGCACCACCAGCGGTACGTCCGGGTCCATGCGGAAGTGGCTGGTGTTGTCGATCACCACGGCACCGGCTCGCGCAGCCCTGGGCGCGTATTCCGAGGACACCTTGGCACCGGGCGAAAAGAGCGCGATGTCGACCCCGGTGAAGTCGTAGCGGGCCAGATCCTGCACATCCAGGATGTCGTCCTCGCCGTAAGACACCTGCTGGCCGGCCGAGCGTTCGCTGGCCAAGGCCACGACTTCGTCCGCCGGAAACTCGCGTTCGGCCAGGGTTTTCAGAATCTCATGTCCGACCGCACCGGTAGCACCGACGACCGCAACCTTGTAGCCCATGGCCAGTATCCGCATATCTCAGTAAGTCAGGAGGACGCGCAGACTAGCGGCGCCCTTCGGATTTGCAAGCTAGGAAGCGAGGCCCCCGAGGGAAAGCGGGACACCGAGGGAAAGCGGGACATGGCCGATCTGCCCGAAGCGAAGACCTACTCCGAGTTCTGGCCCATTTATCTGGGCGAGCACCGTCGACCGGCGACCCGCGCCCTGCACTACGTCGGTACGGCACTAGGACTGGCCATTCTCGGCGGAGCTATCGCCACTCAGACTTGGTGGCTCGTGCTGGCCGCCATCGTCTCAGGCTACGCCTTCGCCTGGATCGCCCATGCCACGGTCGAGCGCAATCGGCCGGCGACCTTCACTTATCCCGCCTGGTCGCTGATCAGCGACTTCCGGATGTTCTTTCTCTGGCTGGCCGGGCGGCTCGAACCGGAACTGAGACGCCACGGCATTCGCTGAAACGATAACGCCGGTCAGGAGCGTCGAGCCAACGGCAGGTTGACCAGAAGGTTTTGCGGCTTGAGCTTGAGATTGCTGGCTTCGTCCATGCTGAGAGCCAGGTATACCGGCCGGCCGGCAATATCGGGACGCATGTCGGCCGTGTCGCGGAACTCCAATCTGAACAGCGACAGCAGACGCGCGAGGCGAACCTCCCCGACCTCGTTACCGTCGTAGAGGTCGTTGAGCAGCCGCGTGCCCTCAGTGTCCAGGCCGATATGCCAGAGCCAGCGTTCGTCGCTGATCTCCTGTACCGGCTGCAGCGAAACCTCGACGGCCAGGAAATGTCGGACCCAAGCCTCCAGCACCCGGCAGAGAGCATCCAACCCGTCGCCAGCGAAATTGAGGTTCAGCACCGTGTCGAAGCGGGTATCGCGGGTCCAGTAGAGCTCGGCATTTTCCTCGCCCAGCACCTCCAGTTCGATCGTGCGCAGGGGTGTCTGAGCTTCGGCGACCAGTTTGCCGAGAGATCCGAACCCCCCTGTGGAGGCATACATCTCGACGGTCTCAGCATCCGCCGCCATGATGTGGCCTTCGTTGATCGTAACCTTCTGCTCGCGAAACAGCAGCTCTGCGGCCCGGGCGCGCAGGGGATAGTCCGTTCCTTCCAGCACTCGCCGCACCACCACTTGGGCGAGTTGATCGTAGAAGAGCGGTGGAATCGGCGGCTGCCCCCGCCCGGGGTCGGGCGGATCCGCGAAGAGCCCGAGATAGGCGGCCTCCACGGTTCCCGCTGCGATCAGGCGATCGCGAAAGGCCAGCACGATCCGATAGGTCTCGATCGCATCCGGGTCTTCGAGCGCAGCCAAGCGCTCGTCCGAAACGGCCTCTCGCGGGTTCGTCAGCAGGTGGCCGTGCAGCTGGCGTTCGGCATCGTTGGACTCCTCGACCGGACGCACCTCCGGCCGGTTGAAATAGGCGCGTAGAAAGTCGTCGGTGATTCGAAGATGACCTGAGTCGTTCGGCTCCAATAGGTGGAAGCCGCTGTCGCGCCAAAAGTCCTGCACCATGAAACCAGTCTGCCCCGCCCTGTCCGCCTGTCTCGCCTGCATGCCTATATCGCCGGGCGGCGCCCGGCTGTCCAGCACGCGCCGCTTCAAAGGACCCTCGTCAGTCGCAACGAGGCAGGGCGAGGCGGCAGTGTCAATCTCAAGGGGCGGGTCAATCTCAAGGGGCGGGTCAATCGCCAGGGGCGGGTCAATCGCCAGGGGCCGGAGTGTCGCGGACCCAGTCATTGCCGCGCTGATGCGTCATTTCGAAGGTCATGGCAGTGACTTTCCAACCCTGCGGTGTCCGCAGGAGTTCGTGCGTATAGTTCCCCCAGACCTCCCAGAGCGGATCGCCATTACCCTCCATCCGGTTCCAGGCATAGCCCTGCGAGTAGACAGTCGCTCGGTCGCCGTCGAGCGTCACCAGACCGTGGCCGCGTTGATGGTGGCTCTGCTTCTGCGGCCCGAGATTTGCAGACCAGGCAGCGATCAGGCCGTCCGCCGGAATCGTTGCTGGCGGAGCGCCGCTGAGCGAGGAGAAGTCGACTCGGATCTCGTCGACGAAAAACGAACGGGCACGCTCCCAGTCCTTGCGATCCACGGCGATCTCGATCTCCGTCGGCACTCTCTGCACAGCCAACTCGTCTGCGATCTGATCGGCCGTTCGAGCCGAAGCGGGAGACTGCAGGATCGCATAGCCAAGCACCGCACAGGCAAAAGCCGCCAAGACTTTCATCATAGGTCTCCCATCGCATCATCGGAATGAGCAATCCGTCGACCGACCAGTCGACAGGCGCAGCTTCACAGATGGTGAACCAAGGAGCAGATCCTAGATGAGGCCTCGGCGGTCCTTCGCTAAGGCTCTGTAAATCTCCGCGAGAATAACGTTAGGGCAGAGGGTTGGCGGTGCCTGCGTATCGCTGGACGCTCGGCGGCAGAGGTGCGATAGTCGCGCCGCTTCCAGGATGGCTACGAACAGAGACATGACGTCACTCGGAACCAAGCTATTTACATGGCTGAACGGCGAGCCGGTCGGCTCCGACGCTCAGGGAAACAAGTACTTTCGCGATAAGCGCGGTCCGCTGAAGCGTAGGGATTCGCTTCGGCGCGAGCGGCGCTGGGTGGTCTACGCCGGCAAGGTCGAAGCCTCGCGCGTACCGCCCGACTGGCATGCCTGGCTGCACCACACGACCGACGATCCGCCGCCCGAGGGCGGCACGCCACGCCGAGTCTGGATGAAGGAACACCAACCCAACCAGACCGGCACCGGAGAGGCTTATCGTCCGCCGGGGCACACCTTGGAGGGCGGTCGCCGCGACCGAGCTACGGGCGACTACGAGGCCTGGTCGCCGGAGTAAGCCGACGATTATATTTTTGGTTTTGAAAACCACCGGCAAGAGCGCATACGGCAAAGCCAAGCGAGCCGCTGAGGGGGAGCAAGTTACCGACCCATGAAGCGAAACATTATCGAGACCGTGATGGGCGGCGTCGTGTTGGTCATTGCCGCCGCCTTCGTCGCCTTCGCCTTCAACGCCAGCGGCCTGCGCACAGTGGGTGGATATTCCGTGTCGGCCGTCTTCGACGACGCCAGCGGCATTTCACCGGGTGCCGACGTCCGCATGAGCGGCGTCAAGGTTGGGACGGTGACCGCTCAGGAACTGGACCCCAACACCTTCTTCGCCGAAGTCACGCTGTCAATCGAGGACCGCATTCAGTTGCCCGACGACACCTCGGCGCGAATCGTTCCCGAGGGTCTGCTGGGTGGAAACTACATCGAACTGCAGCCCGGCGGCGCCCTGGAGAATCTGCAGCCCGGCGGCAGGATCGAGTATACGCAGGGCGCCATCAACGTGGTCGATCTGCTCGGCCGCTTCATCTTCGGCGGCAGCGACAGTGGCGGCAGTCAGCCCAGCGGCGGGGGCGGCGGCTTCGGGCCGAGCTGATCGCATCAGGGCTGACGCTTCGGGACCGTCAGCCTGGAATGGACAGGGCGCTGGGCGCCCCGACGATGTGAACGGCGCGTTGCGGGAAGGGAATCGAAATCCCGTCCCGGTCCAAGCGGTTCTTGAGCGCCTCGGTCATATCGAACTTGAGTCCCCAGTAGTCGCCGGCCTTGCACCAGATGCGCACCACGAGGTCGACCGAGGAGTCCCCGAGGCCCAGCACCGCCACCATCGGAGCCGGATCTGCGTGGGCCCGGGCGTCCTTGCCAATCTCGTCGAGAATCGCGGCCTTGGCCTCGGCGATATTGGCCTCGTAGCCGATACCCAACGTCAGATCGACCCGCCGCGTGTCGTGAAAGGAGTAGTTGTGGATCGACGCGCCCCACAGCTGCCCGTTCGGCACCACGACCTGGACGTTGTCGGGGGTAGCGAGTTCCGTAACGAAAAGCGTGATGCCCTTTACGGTTCCCGAGAGACCGGCGGCTTCGATGTAGTCGCCCATCTTGAATGGCCGGAAGAGCAGCAGCATGACACCCGCCGCCAGATTGCTGAGCGTTCCCTGCAAGGCGAGGCCGATGGCCAGGCCGGCGGCGCCGAAGACGGCGATCAGACTGGCCGTTTGCACGCCGAACTGCGCAAGGACCGCCAGGACCGTGAAGACGATGATGAAGTACTTGGCGAAGCTGGCGAAGAAACCACGCAGCGTCTCGTCGACCCGGCCCGTGCGTGCAAGCCCGTTCTCGACCATCCGCGCCACCCAACCGGCGATGATTAGGCCGATGAGCAGAATGAAGATCGCCCCGACGACGTTCAGTCCGTAGGTCGAGACGTAGAAGATCAAAGTATTCAGAACGTCGTCAGCGCTCTCCATAACGGCCCCCCACAGCCAAGATTTCACCGGCTACACTCCCGAACGAGAGCCCAGGTATCCGGCAATCGACACAAAGATACCACCACACAAGCGGGCTGTGGGTATTCCAGCGAAGCTGCCTTGCGAATGTCACGGCGGACGGTTAAGTCCCTCTCATGACGACCAAGGCATCCGACCGACCCGGCTTTGCACCGCCGACCTGGCACGACAACCAGGGCAAGCCACTGTCCTGTAAGGAGAAGATCAAGGTTCTGAACGAGAACCTTGAGGAGATTCGCGAGTTGGCCCAGGACGCTCTGGAGGACGGCATCTTGATGGGCGCCGAAGAAGCGCAGTTGCGCGAGACCCTTCAGCACCTGCTCGACTCTCTGCAGAATCCATACGGAGCCAAGGGATGAGCGGCTGTCGGCTAGGTCTCTTCGGGTTCATCGCCGCGCTGACCTATCTTTCGTCGGGATCGGTCTTGGCCCAGTTGGATCAAACCCAGCCTCTGCTTCAACGCGAAAACTGGCCGCCACCGACCTATCCCGTCGCCGTCCTTCAGGGTCTCGACAAGGTCACGGCGCGGATTTCCACCTTCGAGGCAGCGGTCGACCGGCCCGTGGATTTCGGCGGATTGGAAGTCGTGGTGCGCGCCTGTCACAAGACGCCGCCAACCGAGGCTCCGGAGGCCATCGCATTCCTTGAAATCGCGGAGATTCAATCGGATCGCCCGCGCAAGCCGGTCTACTCCGGCTGGATGTACGCCTCCTCCCCCGCTGTCGCGGCTCTGGAACACCCCGTCTACGATGTCTGGGTCAAGGACTGCTCCGAACAGTTCACGCAGGAGTCCTCCGAGGCATCGGCAGATGCACAAGAGGATCCGGCGGAGCCGACCGGAACCGAATAGCCTTCAGTCGAACTCGCGCAGCTGCTGCTCGACGTCCTCCGGGGCCAGATGGCGGGGGAAGACGGCCTGGCGCATCAGGGCCTTCGACAGGAGAGCGCGATAGTGACTGCGCGGTACGTCGACCGTGCCGAACTGGCGCAGATGCGGTGTAGTGAACTGCGTATCCAGTAGACCGAAACCGCCCTTGCGCAGGCGCATTACCAGATGCACCAGCGCCACCTTGCTGGCGTCGTTCTCGCGGCTGAACATCGATTCGCCGAAGAAGGCCGCCCCCAGCGCGACGCCATAGAGACCTCCGACGAGATGCTCTTCCCCGGTTTCTGGGTCCCTTCGCCAGGCTTCGACGGAGTGGCCGAAGCCCATGCGATGCAGTTCTCCGTAAAGCGCTTCGATGGTCGGGTTGATCCAGGTTTCGGGCCGATTGCCGGCTCGTTCGGCGCAGCAGCGGATAACCTCTGTAAAGGCCGTATTGACCCTCACATCGAAAAGACCGCGCTGGATCTTGCGTCTCAGCTTGCGCGGCACGTGCACCTCGTCGAGAGGCAGCAGACCCCGCATCTCCGGATCGATCCAATGGATCTCCGGATCGTCACGGCTTTCCGCCATCGGGAAAATGCCGACGGCATAGGCCCGCAGGAGCAACTCCGGCGTCAGCTGCATCTGCTTAGGTTACGGAATCCGGGGCGCGCGTCCAGAGGGGGCGAGCCTTGCAACCCTATTTGGCCTGGCCGTCGAGCCAAGCTTCGAGCCAATGAATGTTGTAGGAACCGTCGATGAAGTCGGCGGCCTGGATCAGACGGCGATGCAGCGGCAGGTTGGTGTCGATGCCCTCGACCACCATTTCCTCCAAGGCCCGGCGCAAGCGCATCAGGCATTCGTTGCGGTTTCGACCCTGGACGATCAGCTTGGCGACCAGGCTGTCGTAGTTGGGCGGGACGCGATATCCCCCATAAAGATGGGAATCCACGCGGACGCCTAGACCGCCTGGCGCATGATATTCCGTCACGCGACCCGGAGAAGGAACGAAGGTCTCGGCGTTCTCGGCGTTGATGCGGCACTCGATCGCATGCCCTTCGAAGACCAGTTGATCCTGGGTCAATTCCAGCGGCTGCCCGTTGGCGATACGAAGCTGCTCACGCACCAGGTCTATACCGGTAATCATCTCGCTGACCGGATGTTCCACCTGTAGGCGGGTGTTCATCTCGATGAAGTAGAACTCGCCGTCCTCGTAAAGGAATTCCAACGTACCCGCCGAGCGGTAGCCGAGCTTCCGGGTCGCGGTGATCGCGATCTCTCCGATACGCTCCCGCTCCGCGGCGTTCAGCGCCGGCGAGGGCGCTTCCTCGATGACCTTCTGGTGGCGCCGCTGAACCGAGCAGTCGCGTTCGCCGAGATGGATGACACCGCCCTGACCGTCGGCCAGAAGCTGAACCTCGATGTGGCGCGGCTTGGCCAGATACTTCTCCAGATAGACCTCGTCGTTGCCGAAGGCGGCCTTGGCCTCGGCCCGCGCGGCCTGGATCTGACCGACCAGCTCTTCCGGGGTTTTGGCTATCTTCATGCCGCGTCCACCTCCCCCGGCGGACGCCTTGATCAGCACCGGATATCCGATATCGGCGGCGACGGCGCGCGCCGCCTCCAGATCGCCGAGCGCGCCATCGGAGCCGGGCACGACGGGAATACCGAGAGACTTGGCGGCTTCCTTGGCCTTCACCTTGTCGCCCATCAGGGCGATGTGCTGCGGCTCCGGACCGACGAAGACGAAGCCGTGTTCCTCGACCATCGCAGCGAAGGTCGCGTTCTCCGAAAGAAAGCCGATCCCGGGGTGAATGGCATCCGCCCCGGTGATGGTCGCAGCCGAGAGGATCGCCGGCATATTGAGGTAGCTGCTGGCCGATGGCGGTGGGCCGATACAGACGGATTCGTCCGCCAAACGCACATGCATCGCGTCGGCGTCCGCCGTGGAGTGCACGGCGACGGTATGAATACCCATCTCGCGGCAGGCGCGGTGGATGCGCAGAGCGATTTCGCCACGGTTTGCGATCAGAACCTTTTCGAACACCGACCTGCCAGCTCCCGCCCTACTCGACGACGACCAGCGGCTCGCCGAACTCCACCGGCTTGCCGTCTTCGACCAGAATGGCCGTGACCTTGCCGCTGCGTGGCGAAGGCAGGTTGTTCATCACCTTCATCGCTTCGATGATCAGGAGTGTCTGACCTTCCCGCACCGTATCGCCGACCTGGATGAAGGGGGCGGCGCCGGGCTCGGGCGCCAGGTAGACGCTTCCGACCATCGGCGCGGCGACGGTGCCGGGGTGTGGACCGGCAGCCACTTCTTCCGCCGCCGGTGCCGGCGCGACGGCTGCGCTGGGCGCGGCCACGCTGGCCTGAACAGGCGCCGCTTGGCGGGCGACGCGCAGACGGCGATCATCGTCCTCGATCTCGATCTCGCTCAAGCCGGTCTCGTTCAAGAGCTCCGCCAGCTTGCGAATAGCCTCTTCGTCGATGGGAAACTTACTCACTCAAACCTCCACCTGGCTGCCGAGCATCTCTGCCAGAGCCTCGAGCGCCAGCAGGTAGCCCTGCCGACCCAAACCTATGATCACACCGTCGGCGGCCAGCGATACGTAGCTGTGATGGCGGAATACTTCCCGCCTGTGAATGTTGGAGAGGTGCACCTCGATCGTCGGCAACCGCACCGACTGGAGGGCGTCCAGCAGCGCGATCGAGCTATGGGTCAGGGCGCCCGGGTTGAGCAGCAACCCATCGAACTGGCCCGGAGCCTCCTGAATCCAATCGACCAGGGCACCTTCGTGATTCGACTGACGGCATTCCAAACCAAGGCCGAGTTCACCCGCACGCCGCCGGCAGGCTGCCTCCAGTTCGGACAGGGTTTCGCGACCGTAGATCTCCGGCTCGCGTTTTCCCAGCATATTGAGATTCGGCCCGTTTAACAGCAGGACCCGCGGCGCAGCGGCCACCTTTACCCCCGACGATTCGCTTAGTCGACCTTGGCGAAGGCCTAGCACGCGCCTGCGCAAGCAGCAACAAAGGGGAACCCCGAAGGAGGCCCTAGAGTGCAATGAGAGTAGGATTCACGCCTGAGGTGGAATCGCCGAAGCGATTCAATCTCAGGCGATCCTGCTCTCAGCTTCCTTCGCGCGCCTGAGCCACCGCCTGCTGGAGACGAGACATGGTGACGGCGCCCGGCAAGATCTCCTCGCCGACGACGAAAGCCGGCGTGCCACTGATACCGAGCGCTTCGGCCAGGTCGTAGGTCCGCTGGAGCGCCGCATCGATGTCCGAACTGCGCATGTCGGCCTGCAACCGCGCCATGTCGAGGTCGAGGCTTTCCGCCACGGCCAGCACCTGTTCTTCGGTCAGTCGGCCGGCGCGCTCCATCAGCGCGAAGTGAAACGCCTCGTAACGCCCCTGCTCTTGGGCCGCCAGAGCCGCACGGGCGGCGAAGTAGCTCTCGGGACCGAGGATCGGCCATTCCTTCATCACCACCTTCAGATTTCCATCGGCCTCGATCGCCTGACGAAGCGGCTCGGCCACACGGCGGCAGTAAGGACAGTTGTAGTCGAAGAACTCGACCACCACGACGTCACCCTCGGGGTTGCCGATTACCGGCGCTGTCGGATCGTTCTCCAACGCCGCCTTGTGGGCCGCCAGCGCCTGGCTTTGCCGCTCCGCCTCGGCCTGAAGCTGCTGCTGTTCGAAAAGCTGCAGTGCCTCGATCAGGATCTCGGGATTCTCCATCAAGGTCTCGCGGACCAGGGCGCGCACCTCCGCTCGTTCAGCATCGCTCAAGGCGCTGTCCTCGGTCGCGTCCTGGGCCTGTGCCGTCCATCCGCCCAGCAAACCGGACAGAAGGAGCGTCGCGGCCAGTAACGCCGCCGTCAGGCAGGATCCGGCTTTCGCCATGGGCCCGTTTCCTCTCGAGACTGGGATTTCCTGACTTTTTCTAGCCGGTCCGCGGGCTCCGCGTCACCGGTCTTATCGCTCACGTTCGCGTTCCTGCTCAGCTTCTCGCCCCGCCACAACGGCCAGATCCGAGGCCCGCAGCCAGCCGGACGTGCCTTCCTCAAGCAGCGTCTTGGCCTTTTCGGCCTGACCGGAAGCGTCGCGCCAGTTGCTGCGCGCGTAGTTGTACTCGGCCAGAGAGAGTGCGGTCATGCCTTGGTTCCCCAGCCGCCCATGCGCGATGGCGGACAGGCGCCAGGCTGTCGCGTTGTTCGGCTCGAATGCCAGAACGGAAGTCAGGTTCTCCAGCGCGGCACGGAAGGTTTCCTCAACCCCGAGTTCGACCTGAACTTGGGCCAGCCGCAAGAGAAGCTGCGGATCGCGCGGCCGGAGTTCGACGGCTTTCTCGTACTCCGGCAAGGCTTCGGCAACCCGCTGATTCTCAAGCAGCATCTGCCCGCGCAGCTCGTGAAAATAGGGGTCGTCGGGCCGCTCAGCGATCAAGCCGTCCAGAGTCACCAGCGCGTCGTCCAGAAAACCCTGCTTGAAGCTGGTGATGGCATGGGCATAGCGCGCCGGCAGGCTGTCATCGTCTCTAGGGAAGAGGTGATAGACTTCACGGGGAGTACGCAGAAACCCCGCGAGCTTGGCCCGCATGCGCTGATGACGTTCCATGACGTCGGCCGGGATCGGGGCCCCGGTATAGGGGGAGGAAGCGACCGCCTGCTCCAGGAAGGTGATACGGTCCGCCGTCAGCGGGTGGGTGCGCAGGTAGGGATCCTGCTGCGCGGACAGCAGAACTTCCTGGTTCTGGAGAATGCGGAAGAAGTCGAGCAGTCCTTCCGGGCTCTGGTTGGTCCCCCGCAAGTAGTCCACGGCGGCCTGGTCGGCGGCCTGCTCTTGCCCCCGCGTGAAGGACAGTAGGTTGCGCAGGGCGATGTCCTGGCCGCCGCTGCTGACGGCGGCGGCAACCCGTCCGTCGCCCGTTGCAATTCCGGCCAGAATGGCCAAGAGGCTGCTGGCTGCCGCAGTAAAACCCGCCGACTCGATCTCGTCGCGCCGCCCGATATAGTGGCCCGCAGCCAGATGACCGGTTTCGTGTGCGATGACGCCGATCGTCTGCAGCGGCGTTTCAGAGGCCATCAGAAAGCCCGTATGCAGGAACATGCGACCGCCCTGGGTGACGAAGGCATTGAGGGAGTCGTCCGCGATCAAGTACACGTCGATAGCGCCCGGGCTGAGGCCCGCGGCCTGAAACAAGGGAGTGGCGTAAATCCGTATGGTGTTCTCGATCTCCGCGTCGCGGATGAGTTGTAGCCCTCGCTGCTGTGCGGCGAGCGGTCCACTCCAAAACAGAACCATCGCGACCAGCGACAACGCCATCACCCGCGCCATCACCCGCGCCATGACCCGCGCCGTCAGGCCGGTTCCAAACCAACCGACTCGCGAGCGAGCGATGTCGACGGCTGCGCTGGCAACGGGCGAGGCGGAACCTTGGACGATCTGGGGCGCGTGGCGCATGCTGCTCCGTGCGGTTGTGTCGTTGCGGTCTCAGCCTACTGCAGGAGCGGGCCAAGCGAAATCGCGCTCTGGTTCCTCGGCCGCAACGACCAAGAAGGCCGACAAACCGTCCGACGGCAAAAACGCCGACAGGAAAGCCTGGCTTCGTGGCGCTTTTGCGGCGGGAGCCTGCGGCCTTCTGCTCGCCGGCTGCGCCGACGAAGAGTCGACGGGCCTACTGGTCTCGGTCGAGGGTTTCGCCGGCGTCGTGGCCGCCGACGAGCCCAATGCCACGGTGGTCGGCCGGGACGTTCTGGGCAACAACGGCTCGGCTGCCGATGCTGCGGTCGCCATGGCACTGACCATGGCCGTCACCCTGCCGTCCCGGGTCGGCCTCGGCGGCGGCGGCGCCTGCCTGATCTGGAGTGACGCCGACGGCTTGAGCGACGCGCTGCTGTTTCCCCCGGTTCGGGCCGCCGACGGCGCGGTGCCGCCGCTGCTCGCCCGTGCCATGGCTCTGCTGCACGCGCGCTATGGCACGCTGCGCTGGGAGGAGTTGGTCGCCCCGGCCGAGAACTTTGCGCGCTTCGGTTTTATCGCTAGCCGCGCTTTCGCACGTGATCTGCAGGCGGCGCAGGGTCGTCTGACCGCTGACCGACAGCTCGCGGCCTTGTTTCAAGACGACACGGGCCAATGGATCGAGGAAGGCCGGCGCCTGCGCAATCCGGAGCTCTCGACGGTCCTGGGCGGTCTGCGTTCCCAGGGCGGCGGTCACCTGCACAGCCCGAGCTTCGCACGGCGCTATGCGGAAGCCGCCCGGCAGGCTGGCATCCCGATGGAGCCGACCGAAGTTCGCGACGCCTTCGCACAGTTCCTGGCGCCCATCGAGATTCCGGTCGGCGACAGCCTGCTACTGCTACCGCCGCCGCGCAGCAGCGCCGGGGTCGCCGCCGGTCAGATGTGGCAGATGCTGCAAGACGCCAACTGGAACTCCGCGCCGCCGGCACGCCAGGCGCGCTTAACCGCGGAAGCCGGGTTGAAAGCCTTAGCGGCCCGCCAGATCTGGGTCGGCCCGGACGGTCTGCCCATCGCGGACCCGCAGGTCCTGGTCTCGGAAACCTCGATCCGGGAGATGGCATCGGCGCCATTGCCGCCGCCGACCGGCACCGCGACGCCGCCCTATGCCGCCACCTTCGTCGCGGGCGACCGCAGAGGCAACGCCGTGGCCTGCAGCTTTACACTCAACGATCTCTTCGGGCAGGGCCGGCTGGCGGACGGCCTGGGAATCGTGCTGCCCGCGCCGCCGGTGGACGCCGCCAATAACAGCGTGCCCCTGGCCGTCGCCATGATCGCCGATCCGGAAACGGGTCGGCTTGACGAAGCCCTGGCCGCCAGCGGCGGAGAGGCAGCCTTTCAACATCTGGTACAGGCTCTGCAGCGCCTGACCGAAAACGAGGTCGACGCTGCAACCGCCCTGCAGGCGCCACGCCTGGTGTGGCAGGGTGGCCGGATCCAGGCTGAGCAGGGTCTCGACCTCGCGGAGGTCGAGCGGACCTTCGGCGCCGCCACGCTGCTGCGCGGTCCCGACGCGGGACGGGTCAACGCCTTTACCTGCCCGATCGGCCTCCGACAGGACGACGAGGCGGCTTGTACCGTCGCAACGGATCCACGCGGCCTCGGTCTCGCCGAGCGAGCCCAATAGATACCCGGTAGATACGCAGCAGCAGCTACACGGTAGCGAAGGTAACGCGGTAAAATGCTGAAGGTCGCCCAGCGAGGCCGGATCTCTCCCTTCATCGTGATGGACGTCGTCCGCGCGGCCAATGCCCTGGCCGCCGAAGGCGAGGACGTCTTGCACCTGGAAGTCGGCCAGCCCGCCACCCGGGCGCCAGAGCCGGTGCTGCAGGCGGCGAAGCAGGCGTTGGACCAGTCGCTGATCGGCTATTCCGATGCCTTCGGTCTGGCGGAGCTTCGGCAGGCGCTCGCCGGCCACTACGCAGCGACCTACGGCGTGGAGTTGGACCCCGCCCGAATCGCGGCAACGCCTGGCTCCTCGGGCGGCTTTCTGCTCGCCTTCCTGGCCGCCTTCGAACCGGGAGACCGGGTGGCCCTGGCCGCGCCGGGCTATCCCGCCTACCGCAATATCCTGACAGCATTGGGCGTCGAGCCGGTCCTGTTGGAAACCGACCTAGAGCATCGCTACCAGCCAACGCCGGAGCTGCTGAGCCGCGCGGGTCCGCTGGACGGCCTGATTGTCGCAAGCCCCTCTAATCCCACCGGCACGGTGCTGAACCGCCCCGCCCTCCAGGCTCTGGTCGACTACTGCGCGACAGAGAAACTCCGGCTGATCTCAGACGAGATCTACCATGGTATTACCTACGCAGACCGCGCCACTTCGGTGCTGGAGCTGACGGATCAGGCAATCGTCATCAACTCCTTCTCCAAATACTTCTGCATGACCGGCTGGCGGCTGGGCTGGATGGTCCTGCCGGAAGATCTGGTTCGCCCAGTGGAGTGCCTGGCCCAAAACTTCTTTGTCGCCGCCCCGACGCTGTCTCAGTACGCCGCCATCGCAGCTTTCGGCTGCCGGAGCGAGTTGGACGCGCGCGTCGAGGCCTACGCCGGCAATCGCTCGCTTCTGCTCGACCGGCTCCCGAAGATGGGCTTCGACCGCTTGGCACCGGCCGACGGCGCCTTCTACCTCTACGCCGATGTCGGACGCCTGACCAACGACAGCCCGGCCTTCTGCGCCCGCGTTCTGCAAGAGACCGGTGTGGCCATGACGCCAGGCGTCGACTTCGACCCCCTGCGGGGCCACCGCTTCGTGCGCTTCTCCTTCGCGGGCACTCAGGACACCATGGCTGGAGCCTGCGACCGCCTGGCGGCTTTTCTCGGCACGGGGGGATGACGCGGTCACGACCGCTGAACGGCGCCCTAACCGCAGGACTTGCCGTCACAGGGCTCGCAGCTGCAGGGCTCGCAGCCGCAGCCGCCGAAGAGAGTCGACCGATTCCCTCCTTCAGCAGACTGCAGGTCGACACCGCAATCAGCGTGACCCTTGCCTGTGGGGACGAACCGGTTGCGCAGATCGAGAGCGATCCCCCCGTCATTGCGGACCGCTACCTGGATCTCACCGTGGCACCCGGGCCGGACGGGACGGGGGTCGCGAAGTTGCATTTCCGGCGCGACTTCGACCGTTGGGTCCACCCGGACCGACTGCGGGTGCTGCTGACGACGGACCGGCCGTTGCAGGAGGTGACCGCAACCACCGGCGCGCGGCTGACGCTCCCACCATGCGCTTTGGATCGCGAGGAAATGACGCTGCAGGCCGAAACCGGGGCCCGGATCGAAGTGTCCGGGCGAACGGCTTCGCTCTTGCTGACCGTCGAGAGCGGCGGAAGCTTCAACGCCCTGAGCGGCGGCCGAGGCTTCGTGGCGGAGCGGGTCCGCCTGAAGGCCGGCCGGCAAGCCCGCATCGGGCTTTGCCAAGCTGGATCTATCGAAATCCTGCAGCAAACAGACGGGTCACATATCCTGACCGACTGTTGATCGAGTTCCGATCAGCCGACAATCCGGTTCCACCAACCGCGACGCTTCGGTTCCTGCGGCCCGCTGTCGGCCTTACCCGCCGGCTCGGCCTCATCCACCGTTCCGGTTGCCGCCTGACCGACCACCGGAGAGTCGGAAGCACGATCTGGGGCTGCCGAGGCTGAGGAAGCGAAAGCCGGCTCGGGCTCGACACTTTCAGGCAATCCGGGCTCGCCCGACGGGACAACCGGTGTTTCGGATGCAGTCGAATCGGATGCAGTCGAATCGGATGCGGGCGCCCTGCGGCGCGGGCGCCGGCTCCGGCGCTTCGGCTTGTCTTCCGCTGCAGGCTCGAACTCTGCCTCCTCGGACTGCGGCGCCTGAGCCGCCGTCTCCGAGCTTGCAGGCTCTTCGCCATCCCGGCCGCGAGCTGCGGCCTCGTCGGCGCCCTCCGCAACGACGGCGTCGGCTAGATCGCCAGTCTCAACTTCACCAGTCTCAACCTCACCAGTCTCAACCTCGCCGTCCTGATCGTCACGTGCCTGACGAGCTTTCGACCGCCGGCGGCCGCCCCGCTTGCCGCGGCGGCGGCGCTTGGCCTGACGGGCCTCGTCCTGATCGTCGTCGTCGGTACCGGCTGCCACGGTCTCAGCGGCTGCCTCCTCGTTTTCCGGCGCGTCCTCAGAGCTCTGCTCGTCTGTTCGCTCAGCGGCGCGAGCCTCTTCTTCCCCGGCAGTCCGGCGCTTACGTCCGCCACGCCGTCCTCGACGGCTGGAGCGGCGTTCCTCGCCGGCCTCGCTGGAGTCGTCTGAGGCCGCTTCGCTCACAGAGTCGTCGGCCAGAATCTGAACAGGCGGCGCGCCCTCTGTCGTCAAACGCCGCAGATCGTAATCAGGCGTCAGCAGAGTATCGTCAGCGCGGACGGCAATAGCGACACCGTAGCGTTGCTCCAGGTCCAGAACAGCCTGGCGCCTTTCGTTCAGCAGGAACAACGCGACGGAGGTCGGTACGGTCACCGTCAACTCGCCGCCGCCGCGCTTGAGCGCTTCGTCGGTGAGCGCACGCAAGACCAACCGCCCCGCCGAGTTGTTGGAGCGGCGGTAACCGGTTCCGCCGCAAAACTTGCAAACCTCGGTTTCGGTCTCGAACAGGCTTGGACGAAGCCGCTGGCGCGAGAGTTCCAGCAGACCGAAGGGGCTGATACGACCCAACTGGATCCGGGCCCGGTCGGCCTTCATCGCCTCCTTCAGGCGACGCTCGACCTCGCGGTTGTGCCGCGGCTCTTCCATGTCGATGAAGTCGATAACGATCAACCCGGCGAAGTCGCGCAGACGCAGCTGCCGGGCCACTTCGTCGGCCGCCTCGAGGTTGGTCTTGAGCGCCGTTTCCTCGATGTGCCGCTCGCGGGTCGCCTTGCCCGAGTTCACGTCGATGGCGACCAAGGCTTCCGTCGGGTTGATGACGATGGAGCCGCCGGATCTGAGCCGCACTTGCGGCTCGTGCATCAGGTCCAACTGCTGCTCGACATCGTAGCGATAGACCAGCGGGATCTGCGGATCCGTGTAGTGTTTCACATGGCGGGCATGGCTCGGCATCAGCATCTTCATGAAGGCCTTGGCCGCCTTGTAACCTTCGTCGCCCTCGACGAGAATCTCCTCGGTATCCCGCGCATAGAGGTCGCGAATCGCCCGCTTGATGAGATTGGCCTCTTCGTGAATCAGGGCCGGCGCCGTCGATTCCAGCGTGTTGGTGCGGATGTCGTCCCAGAGGCGGAGCAGATACTCGTAGTCGCGCCGAATCTCGGGTTTGGTGCGCTGGGCGCCCGCCGTGCGGACGATGACCGCCATCCCGTCGGGAATCTGCAGTTCGCCGAGCACCGATTTGAGTCGCTTGCGGTCGGCCGCATTGCCGATCTTGCGGGAGATTCCACCGCCCTTGGCGGTATTGGGCATTAAGACGCAGTAGCGCCCGGCGAGGGACAGGTAGGTGGTCAAGGCCGCACCCTTGGTGCCCCTCTCCTCCTTCGTTACCTGCACCAGCATCACCTGCTTGCGCTTGATGACCTCTTGAATCTTGTAGCGGCGCATCAGCTTGGCTCGGCGACGCGCTGCCTCCTCCACTTCGTCGCCACCGACGGTATCGACACTGCCTTCGGTTTCGATCTCTTCGACCGGCTCGCCAGTGCGGCCGCTCTCGGCGGACTCGTCGGGATCTTCTCCGGCAGACTCATCTGCGGCGCCGACAACCTCCGTAGTCGGCGCGACGCTGTCGCCGTCATCGCCCTCATCCGACTGAGCCTCGTCCTGCCGATCTTCCGTTCCCTCTTCCTCAGCCGCGGCCTCGATCTTGGCCCGCAGGGCCTCTTCCTCCGCCAACAGGGCTTCGCGGTCGGCGATCGGGATTCGGTAGTAGTCGGGATGAATTTCACTAAACGGCAGGAAACCATGGCGATTGCCGCCGTAATCGACGAAAGCGGCCTGAAGCGAAGGTTCGACTTTGGTGACCTTCGCGAGATAGACGTTGCCTTTCAGCTGCGCCTTAGCGGCCGTTTCGTAATCGAATTCTTCGACCTTGCCGTTCGCGACGACCACGACCCGGGTCTCTTCCGGGTGGGTGGCATCGATCAGCATGCGCTTTGCCATCTAAGTTCGACTCCAGAGCACGCCCGGCGCCCCAACTCACATCTGCGGAGGGACCGCAGACTGCGGGGGCGGCGCGAGACGCGCAGTTTGTTGCGGCGCTGGTCGCGCCGTGGGTTGCGGTTTGTCGGGGAAGCGGGAGCGGAGCACGGACCTGTGGCAACGTGAGACAATCCGCAGAGAGCTCTGCGTTTCGGCTATGAAGCGTCTGCCAGCCCATCACGTCGGGCCCCGATCCTTTCTTTGCTTGTCGTCCTGTGGCGCCGCACTCTTTCCGAAACGGCGGGAGACGGCTGACGGAGCGGATAGCCCCGGACGTTCCTTAAATCAGGATCGGCACGCCCGGAAACGCGCTCTGCGCGCCCGAAGTGGGCCGATCCGCTCGCGACAACGACTGCGCCTGTTTCGAGTTTCCCGGGCGCCGACGGTCGTCGACGAATTCCTTATGCAGTGCGGCCGGTCGAGCGATTTCTCAGATGAAGAAACGCCCAGACCACGCCGACCCCGAGAACGGGCGGTTACCCAAAAGGTCGGCTCCACAAGATGCACCATAAGGATTTGGCCCAAGGGAAACAACGCTTGAGTTCATGACGGTGACATAGCCGTCCGGAACGAAAGGCCAGCTCGGCTTCATCGCACACCACCTGAAGACCGTTCCGCATCATTCAGAGTTCACATGATTTTTCGGAAAGCGTGGTGATCGAAAACCGTTGCCCCGACGACTCGCCAGCGTGTATTTAACACCTGTCAAGGATTCAGCCTGAATACTTGACGTTCGGTGAAAGCCGATTGAGCCGATAGCGGCTGCGAGACAGCCGCCTCGAAGACTCGAGGAATCGATCGCGTGTACAGGGTTCGAAGCCTGCTCGGCCTGGTAGCCGCTCTCGCGTTGGCTGCCGTCTGCGTGGTCGCCGCACCTGCGATGGCGAAACCGCAGGTCGCCGACGTGCGGATCGGCGCGCATCTCGAGTTCACCCGCTTCGTGCTGGAGATGGATGCGGCGCCGGCCTATCGCGTCTTCGTTCTGGCCGACCCCTACCGCGTCGTCATCGACCTGCCCGAGATCGACTGGCCGGCCCCCGCTTCCGGGCAAAAGGGCGGCCTGATCGGCGATTTGCGCTACGGCCTCTTCACGCCGACGACCAGCCGCGTCGTGCTGGATCTGACCGGACCGGCACGCCTGCGCGAAGTCTTCACGATCCCGCCGCGCGACGGCCAGGGCTATCGGCTCGTAGTCGATTTGGAAGCCACCGACCGCCCCACCTTCCTGGCGGACGAACTCGATCGCCGCCTCGTCTCGCGCCAGGAACTGCCGCGCATGAGGACGGCGCTGCCTGCCGCGCCCGCGGTCCCCAGCGACCCGCGCCCGACCGTGGTGATCGACGCCGGCCACGGGGGCGTCGACCCGGGCGCGATCGGCGTTTCGGGCACCTACGAGAAGGTTCTGGCGCTGAGCTACGCGCAGGCACTGCGCGACGCCTTGGAACAAAGCGGCCGCTACCGGGTAGTCATGACGCGGGCCGACGACCGCTTCATCCCCCTGCGGGACCGCTATCGGATCGCGGAGCAGGCCGGCGGCGACCTCTTCGTCTCGCTGCACGCCAACATCCACTCCTCCGGCCGAATTCGCGGCGCCTCCGTCTATACCTTGTCTCAGGATGCCTCCGACGTCGAGGCGGCGGCGCTGGCGGCCAAGGAGAACAAGGCCGACGCGCTGGGCGGCGTCGAGCTGAGCCCCCATAGCGACACCGTCTCGCATATTCTTATCGATCTGATGCAGACCGACACGCTGAACCTCTCGCGATCCTTCGCCAACATGCTGGTCGACACGCTCGGGGAGCGGGTGAAACTGCTCAACAACACCCATCGTTTCGCCGGCTTCGCGGTCCTCAAGTCGCCCAGCGTTCCCTCGGTTCTGGTGGAAATCGGCTACATGTCGAATGCCGAGGAGGAACGGCAGCTGAAGACGAAGGCCCACCGCGCGAAGGTGACGGACGGGCTGGTGGCCTCCATCGAGCGCTTCTTCAAGCTGCAAACGGCGATGCACAACAACTAGGCGTGACAGCGGCGCCAGGACGCCGCCATACGGGAACGAACCCGAAGACAACTCGTTAACAGTGCATGTCTAGAAAGCGTGGGTGCGGGTCGAAAATTCGGCCAAAGAGTCGCGGCCGTCACATTCCGGCCAAAGCTGTCGTATAGTTTCATTAGGGTGCCGCAGTCGAGACGGGGCGCAGTCGAAACGGGGCCAAGACAAGCGGATTCTCTGAAAACGATGCGCAAATTTCTAAAAATTACGGCGTCCTTGCTGCTCGTCGGCCTGCTCTTGGGGGCCGGTGGGCTCGCTTTCGGCATCCATCACTTCTCGAAGGGTCTGCCGGCTCACGACCAGCTCGCCGACTATGAGCCGCCGATGGTCACCCGGGTTCACGCCAACGACGGTCGCTTGCTGGCCGAATTCGCCATCGAAAGACGCGTTTTCGTGCCGTTCGACTCGATTCCCGAGCGGGTGAAGGCTGCCTTCATCTCGGCGGAAGACCAGAACTTCTACGCTCACCAGGGGATCGATTTCGTCGCCCTGGTCCGCGCCGTGATCACGAATGTGCGCCAGATCGGCACCGATCGCCGGCCTGTCGGCGCCTCGACCATCACCCAGCAGGTGGCGAAGAACTTCCTGTTGACCAATGAGGTCTCGATCGACCGGAAGGTGCGCGAGGCGATCCTGTCGTTCCGCCTGGAGCAGACCTTCTCGAAAGAGAAGATCCTTCAGCTCTATCTCAACGAAATCTATCTCGGATCTGGCTCTTACGGCGTCGCGGCGGCGGCGCTCAACTACTTCGACAAGTCGCTTGACGAGCTTACGACGGCTGAGGCCGCCTATCTGGCAGCCCTTCCGAAAGCTCCCAACAACTATCATCCGACCCGGCGAACCGAAGCAGCCATCAATCGGCGAAACTGGGTGATCGCACGCATGCTGGAGGACGGGGCCATCGGACGCGAGGAGGCCGAGGCCGCGCGATCCGAACCGCTGGTCGTCCGCCCGCGCCGGGAAACCCAGACAGCCGAGGCGGACTACTTCGCCGAAGAGGTTCGGCGGGAACTTGCCCAGGTGTTCGGCAACGACGGACTTTACGAGGGCGGGCTGTCCGTTCGGACCACCGTCGATCCGAGTTTGCAGGCGATCGCCGACCGCGCCTTGCGCGACGGTTTGGTGGCCTATGATCGCCGCCATGGCTACCGGGGGCCGATTGCCCAGATCGACGGCGAAAGCGAAGGCTGGGCCGAGCGCCTGGGAGCCATTGCCCAGCCCGCCGGGGCCGGAACCTGGCAATTGGCATTGGTTCTGGCCGTCGAGTCCGAGATGGCGCGTGTCGGCCTCGCCGATGGCAGCGCCGGCGCGCTGCCCATGGCCGAGTTAACCTGGGCGCGCAACATCGGTGCGGACCAGCGGATCGGCCCTCAGCCGAGAAGCCCGTCGGATGTGGTCGCGGTGGGCGACGTGGTCCTCATCGAGCCTCTGCCGCTCGAAGAGGGCGAAGACGCTCCGGTTCCGCCCCTCTTCGGACTTCGTCAGATTCCGGAGGTTCAGGGCGGCTTCGTCGCCCTTGATCCCCACACCGGCCACGTCCTGGCCATGAGCGGCGGGTTCTCCGCGGAAATCAGCGAGTTCAACCGCGCCGTCCAGGCGCGCCGGCAGCCGGGCTCGTCCTTCAAGCCCTTCGTCTACCTGGCCGCGCTCGACCATGGCTTCACGCCGTCGTCCATCGTGCTCGACGCACCGATCACGATGGATCAGGGACCCGGTCTGCCGAAGTGGAAGCCGGCCAACTACACTCAGGAGTTCTACGGTCCCACGACGCTGCGCATCGGTATGGAGAAGTCGCGCAACCTCATGACCGTTCGGCTGGCGGATGCCGTGGGCATGCCCGTCATCGCCGACTACTCGGAGCGCCTCGGCATCGTCGACAATCTGGAGGAAGTTCTCTCGATGTCGCTCGGTGCGGGCGAGACGACGGCCCTGCGCATGACCTCCGCCTACGCGATGCTGGTCAACGGCGGCAAGCGCATTCGACCGACGGTGATAGACCGGGTCCAGGACCGCTTCGGACAGACTCTCTACAAGCACGACAACAGAGACTGCGCAGGTTGCGAGCAGCAGATCTGGACCGGCCAGGCACCTCCTGCCCTACCGGACAATCGGGCACAGGTCGCGGACCCGCGCAGCGCCTATCAGATGGTATCGATGCTGGAGGGCGCCATCCAGCGCGGCACCGGCGTCCGCGCGCGCGAGATCGGCAAGCCCCTGGCCGGCAAGACCGGCACCACCAACGACTACCGCGACGCCTGGTTCGTGGGTTTTTCTCCTGATCTCGTCGCCGGCGTCTATGTCGGCTTCGACGAACCTCGGACGCTAGGAAACAAGGAAGCGGGCAGCCGCGCGGCCTTGCCGATCTGGAAAGCCTTCATGGAGGAGGCCTTGGCCGAGGCGCCGGCCACCCCCTTCCGCATTCCCGAGGGCATCCGTCTGATGCGTGTCTCCCATGCGACCGGACGACCGGCCGGGCCCGGCGACAGCGATGTGATCTGGGAGGCCTTCAAGCCGGGAGAGGAACCCCAGCGCGACGACCCGGCCCAGGTGCTGACCGGACAGGCGCCCGGCGGTGCGGCAAGCGGAACGCCGCGTGAGCCGGTCCCACAGGCACCAGGTACCAGCGGGTCCGGTCTCTATTGATCGATGCTGTCCTGAACGGGCGCCCCTAAACGGGCGACAAGTCCGCGAGACGCTCGAGCCCTTTGTCTTCCAGACGGTAGAATACCTTTCCGACCACCGGGATTTCCAGCCGTCGATAGAAGCGCTGAGCCGCCGCGTTGTCGCTTCCCGTCGTGAACTCCAGACGCCGGCCGCCGCGCCGCAGCACGGCCGCCGCCGCGGCCTCCATCAGACCTTCGCCGACGCCTTGACCCCGACCGCGCGCGGCCACGAATAGCTCCTTGAGATACCACATGGGCTCCAGATCGCGGCCGGGGAACATACGGTACAGCATCGCAAAACCGAGCGGTTCCGAGCTTCGCGCGACAAGCAGGATGCCGTCCGGCGGCTGCGGCAGCGCCGCCCGCAAGCGGGTTTCGGCAAGGGTCGCATCAAGGTCGCTGTCGGACCCATAGAAACGCTCCATCTCGAGGACGAGCGGCACCAGATCAGCCACAGCCTCTGGACCGGCTTCCTTGACATCCACCATCGGCGATCCTTCTCCTTCCAAGACTTAGTCCGCAATAGGACTGACAGATATAGCCCGAGGCTTGCCGCAGATCGGCCGGCATCGCTATATCCAGACGGGACGACAGAAAACGCAACAGGGAGGACGCGCCGGACATGCGCGCCGAGACGCAAGCAGTGGTCGACTCGATTCGCGAGTCGATGACACTGCTGAGGAGGCATCTTTGACTGGGATCGTGCTCTCAAGCGGCTGGAGGAACTGAACGCCCTCGCCGAGAACCCCGACCTGTGGAACGATGCCGAGAAAGCGCAGAGCCTGATGCGCGAACGCGCGGCGCTCGCCGGTCAGATCGAACGCAGTGACGCCCTGCAGCAGCGCCTCGACGACGCCCTGACCCTCATCGAACTGGGCGAGGCGGAAGGCGACGAGGAGTCCGTCGCCGAGGCCGAAGCCGACTTGGCGAAGCTGAAAGCCGAAGCCGACAAGGCGGAGATCGAAAGTCTGCTGTCGGGGGAAGCCGACAGCAACGACACCTATCTGGAGGTCAATGCCGGCGCCGGCGGGACCGAGGCCCAGGACTGGGCCGAAATGCTGCTGCGCATGTACGTCCGCTGGGCCGAACAGCACGGCTACAAGGTCGAGTGGATCGAGGAGAGCGGCGGCGAGGAAGCCGGCCTCAAGTCGGCGACGATTCGAATCCTAGGCCACAACGCCTACGGCTGGCTGAAGTCCGAAACCGGCGTACATCGGCTCGTCCGCATCTCGCCTTTCGATTCGCAGTCGCGGCGTCATACCTCCTTCGCCAGCACCTGGGTCTATCCGGTGATCGACGATTCCATCGAAGTCGAGATGGAGGACAAGGATCTGCGCATCGACACCTATCGTGCGTCTGGCGCCGGCGGTCAGCACGTGAACCGCACCGACTCGGCCGTTCGGATCACCCATCTGCCGACCGGGCTGGTCGTGCAGTGCCAGAACGACCGCTCTCAGCACAAGAACAAGGCCACCGCCATGGCCATGCTGAAGGCCCGGATCTACGAACACGAGCTGAAAAAGCGCGAGGCCGAGGCGCAGGCGACCGAGGACGCGAAGACGGACATCGGCTGGGGTCACCAGATCCGCTCCTACGTTCTCCACCCCTACCAGATGGTCAAGGATCTGCGGACCGGTGTGGAAAAGACCAACTCCAAGTCCGTTCTGGACGGGGATATCGACGACTATCTGGAAGCGGCCCTGGCTGCCAAGCTGGGCGGCCTGGAGGTCGGCGAAGGAGCGGAAGCCTAGAAGGAGCAGAAGCCTAAAAGAGGCGGCCGAGGAACGGCCTCCTGAAAAACGTCCGGAGGAAAGACGATGCGCGAGATCCTACCTGCCGTTCATATCTGGTCGAAGCTGTCGCCCCCGCACGGCTACGACTTCAACGGCTACCTGCTCGAGCTGTCCGACAACGAGCTGGGCGGGAACCTGGTCATCGACCCCGTCGAACCGACCGACGAGGAGTTGGAAGCCATCGCGGCGAAGGGCGTTGCCCTGATTCTGCTGACCAACCGCAACCACGGCCGGGCGGCCAACGCCGTGCGCCAGGCGACGGGAGCCAAGACGCTGATCAACCCGGCCGACCGGCTGCATGCCGAAAGCCAGGGCATTGCGGTCGACGGTGCACTGCTGATCGGCGCGACCTTTGGGCCCTTGGAGGTCGTCGACGCCGCCGGCAAGTCACCCGGCGAGATCGCCGTCTTCTGGCCGGATCGCCGCCTGCTTTTCGTCGGCGACTCCATCGTCGGCTGGCCGGCCGGCGCCTGCAGGCTGCTGCCGGACGATAAACTGGATGACCCTGCGCAGCTTCGCGCCTCCGTCGCGCGGCTACAGACGCTGGACTTCGATACCCTCCTGCCCGGCGACGGCGTGCCTATCCTCAAGGATGCCCGCGAACCGGTGGGCTTACTGGTCCAAAGCTGGGCGGCCTGACCTCACCGCTCGAAGAGGCGCTGTTTGACCTTTCGACGGCGACGGGTCACCAGTGCCAGGAGGCCACCGAGACAGAACAGAACCGGCGCCGCCGGCCAAAGCAGAATCGGAAAAATCACGTCTTGCCACAGCGGCGCCCAGACATGGCGCTCGATGGCCGGCTGGACGACGGCAAGGCTATCCCGATCGATCGCCGCCCAGACTTCGCCGAAGGGACGCAAGGCGAAACGGTCCAGCGTCAGGTAGGCCCAAAGATCGCCGGCGAAGACGACCAAGCCGCAGAGGACGAGTACCCAGCCGAGCAGATGGAAAATCAACCGCATGGGCGAGAGTCTTGGCCCAATCGCGCCGCCAGGGCAAGGCACGGCTTGACAGGCGCCCTTGCCGGTCTCCGACCCAAGTTCGCCGTTGCATCCGCGCCGCAGCTTCGTTACCTACAACGCCCTGTCGTGGTGAGGTGGCCGAGTGGTTGAAGGCGCACGCCTGGAACGCGTGTAAGGGTTAACAGCTCTTCGAGGGTTCGAATCCCTCCCTCACCGCCACCCTTCGGCTTTAGGTGCCAAGCCACCTAGGCTAGAAAGCTTTCTTACAAAGAGCAGCTGGCAGGCCGGGCACCGCCTGACGACCGCGTTCGGTCGTTGCGGAGCGCACTCCCGGTATTGGTAAACGGAGAATCGGGGGCAAACGCAATGGACCTGCTGCTGGATTTCCTGGCGCGTTTCGTCACGCAGTTCCAATCCCCTTCGTTGGCCTTTCTGATCGGCGGCATGGTCATTGCCGCGCTGGGCAGCAAGCTCGAGATCCCCGACGCCATCTACAAGTTCGCGGTCTTCATGCTGCTGATGCGGATCGGGATCGACGGCGGCATGGCGATCCGCGAGGCCGATCTGGGCGACATGCTCTTGCCAGCCGCCTTCGCGGCGCTGCTCGGCTGCGTGATCGTCCTGATAGGGCGGGTCACCCTGGCGGCCCTGCCCAGCGTGAAGACAGAGGATGGTATCGCCACCGCCGGGCTGTTCGGCGCAGTCAGCGCCTCGACCCTGGCGGCCGCCATGGTGCTTCTGGAGGCGGACGGGATCGTCTACGAGGCCTGGGTGCCGGCGCTCTACCCCTTCATGGACATCCCCGCCCTGGTCCTGGCCATCGTGCTGGCGGACCTCTACCTCAAGAAGCGCAAGGGCGGCTCCGACGTGAAGGTGAAGATCTGGCCAATTGTGAAGGAGAGCCTGCAGGGCTCGGCCCTCTCGGCCCTGCTGCTCGGGCTGGCGCTGGGATTGTTGACCCGTCCGGATCAGGTCTTCGAGAGCTTCTACGACCCGCTCTTCCGGGGGCTTCTGTCGATCCTCATGCTGATCATGGGGATGGAGGCCTACACGCGCCTCAACGAACTGCGCCGGGTCGCGCACTGGTATGGCGTCTATGCCGCCCTGGCGCCGCTGGCGCACGGGCTGATCGCTTTCGGGCTCGGCTACCTCGCCCACTTGGCGACCGGCTTCAGCCCGGGCGGTGTGATCCTGTTGGCCGTGCTGGCCGGCTCCAGCTCGGATATCTCCGGCCCTCCGACCCTGCGCGCTGGTATCCCCTCGGCCAACCCCTCGTCCTACATCGGTGCCTCGACCAGCATCGGCACGCCCGTGGCCATCGCCATCGGTATCCCGCTCTTCATCGCCCTGGGTCAGGTCGTCTTCGACATCTGATCGCGAGCATCCGAAGAACCGGCCCGACTGCGATCAGAACTTGTGCGGGCGCAGCACCTCGACTTCCTCGAGGTAGGTGATACCGGAGTAGTTCTCGAAGTAGGTCGCCGCCACCTCGTCGGCGATACGGTCGGCCATCTCGCGGTTCGAGGTGATGACCTCGATCTTCACGTTGGCGAAGGCATCCACCACTGCAGGCCGGCCCGACGAGCGCACGCCGCGGCTGCCCTTTCCGCCGGCCGCGACGACGGTGTAGCCGCTCGCCCCAGCCTGCTGGATGATCCGGGCGACACCGTCCTGAATCAGCTTTTCCGTGATGATGACGATCTTGGTGGCTTTGTGGGTCATGGCCCGCGCTTCTCCGCCGCTCAGCCTTCGTGGTAGCCAGCCCTCCCCTTCCGGTCAAGCATCGCGCGGCCGTCCGCACCGACTGTCCGCAGGCGACAGGCGACTCCAGAGTTTGCTCGACAAGCTGTTGCCGGGAAAGCCGTACCCGATAAGAATGGTCTGGGATTTCGAAAGGCGACGCCGGGCAACTGAACGATGCTTCCCCTCACCGACAGGCCGGCCTACTCCTACAGGAATAACGCTTCTATTCCGCCTTTCGACGACAGCGGACCTATTGCCTTTATGGATGGCGACTGCGCGCTGTGCAGCCGGACGGCCCGACTCATCGTTCGGCTGGACAGAAGACAGGAATTTAAGATCTGTCCCACCCGAACGGAGATCGGACAGGCCGTCCTGTATCACTACGGCCTCGACCCCGGAGACACCGAAAGCTGGCTCTATCTCGCCGAAGGTCGCGCCTATGGCTCGATGGATGCGGTGATCCGCGTCGGGGCGCGTCTCGGCGGCCTCGGCTGGGCGCTCCAGGGGCTCCGTGCGCTACCACGATCGCTGCAGGACTGGCTCTACCGCCGCATTGCGAGAAACAGATACAGCCTCTTCGGGCGGACCGACATCTGCGCCCTTCCCGACCCTCAGCTCCGCTCCAGGTTGATGGAATGAGACAAGGTCAAGGGAGTCGCGCTGAGACGACACAGGGCCAAAAGCAAGACCGCTTCGTAGCGACCTCTCGCTACGAAGCGGCTTCATCTTCACGCCACGCTCCCTCTCAGCGACAGTCGGAGCGTCCCTTCTTCAAGGACGTTCAGAACGACGCGACGACATCGAAATAGAGGCGATATCCGAAGATGGTATCGTCCCGGTCGGTCAACGGAATCTCTGCGCCGGTGCCGAACTGGAAGTGATCGTTCAGGCGGTAACGGGCGCCGCCGCCAAGGGTAACCGTCGTGCCCCGATCGTCACTGCCGAAGTTCAGCACGTCGACGCCGTCCAACTCGCCCAAGGCGCCAGTCAGGCGGTCCGCGTTGTTAAAGGCCGTGAAGCCGTTCAACTCGACAATCGGGAAGAAGCCGGGCAGCAACTCGTAGTTCGCATGTAGCGAGTAATGGAGAAGCGAGTTGTCCTCGTCCGGATCGAGCGCAAAGTTCGCACCAAGGCTAGCTTGCAAGCCGAGATCGCCGAAAGCGCGGGCGCCAGTGATGAAGGGATTCAGGAAACCATCTCCGTTACCCTGCAGCTCGATGCCACCCGTCTCCAAATCGGCGATGGGAATCTCATAGCGCAGTCCGGCGGTCAGGATGCCTTCGTTCTCCGGATCGGAGATCACGGCGTACTTAAAACCGAAGGCGATGTTCGCGAAGCCCTCTTCATCCTCCAGAACTTCATCGAAGTTGAGATCGGCGTAGCCGTCTTTGGTTGCAATAAATCCCAACCGCTCGGTGATCGCGAGCCTCAGCTGGAGAGCCGCCAGATGGACGTTGCCGCCTTCGGTGACGAAGTCGTCGGGGATATCGTGATAGAAGTAGATGCCGCGCGCCTCGGTCGTGATGTAAGGCGTCTCGTTGAAGATCGGATTGGTCAGGGGCGGCACGTAGCGGCTGTGGCGCCCTTCACCGAGCGATCCTTCGAGATCGAGACCGAGGAAGTTGCTTCCGGACTCCTCGGCAGCCAGCGGACTGGCGAGCCCTGCGGTGAGTGCCAGAGCTGAAAGCGCGAGCGCACTCTTCAGCCCGTGAACCAAGCCTTGCGGCATCTTTCCCTCCTTATGCATCGCAATCGCGACAGCACTAGCGATCTATCTTGGGTAGATCATTGATCTGCCGCAGAATCGTCATCGGGCTTTAAAAAACCTTTATGCCCATGCCGATACCGCAAGCTCGGCTCCCAAGGCTCCTGAGCCAAAGGAGCCGAGCGAAGCCGACAAACGCTAGCCATGCGTGTCTTCGTCGCAGGCAGAGGAATCCCCTCACGCCGGGCGCCGGTTTCCGGCTGGCTCCTTCACGGGAGGGCGCCGACCGGTTATGCCCTGTTCCGCAACATCGCAGGAGCCGGAGTGCAGAATGGAAATCCTCATCGCCGAGAGCGAGACGGACAAGGCCGCGTGTCTGCGGCTGCGGCGTGCGGTCTTCATAGAAGAGCAAGGCGTCTCGGAAGCCGACGAGCTGGACGGCCTCGACGACGTCGCGACGCATATCCTGGCCAAGTGCGACGGCGATACCGCAGGAGCGGCGAGGCTCACCTATCGTCATCCGGTCGCGAAGATCCAGCGCGTCTGCGTTTCCCGCCACTGGCGTGGCAGGGGCGTCGGCGCTGCGATCATCACCTTCGCCGTCGAGGTGATTTCTCGGGACGAGGAGATTTCAGTCGTCCGCCTCGGCGCCCAGACCCACGCCTTGGACTTTTACAGAAAGCTCGGCTTTCGTGAGACCGGACCTGTCTACCCGGACGCGGGAATCCCCCACCAGGATATGGAGATCCACCTAGATCGCTGAGCTTGAGCGGGCATCATGCCGCCGCCAGAGCAGGTTGGGCACGACCAAGCGTTTCGCGCACATGCTGAGCGAACAGCTGCGCCGCCGGGCTGAGGGCATCCGGCCTGCGGAAAAGGGCGATCTCAACCCCTGACAACTGCGGCAATCCGCTGTCTGCGCCGAGAACATGAAGCCCGGGCGGCACGGTCGACTCCGCCAGGATAGTTACGGCCAGCCCGGCGGAAACGGCGGCAGCCAGCGCCGTCAAACTCGGACTGGAGTAGGCGACCCGCCAGTTCCGTCCCTGAGCATCGAAGGCTTGAGCCACCAATTGGCGGAAAAGGCAGCCGTCAGGAAAAAGGGCCAGTGGCAGCGGATCGGCCTCCAAAGCCAAACTGCCGGGGCTTGCGCACCAGACCAATCTTTCACGTCGTAAGGCCTCGCCCCCGCGCATGGCCGACGTGCGTGTCACCAGCGCCAGGTCGAGACGTCCCGCCTCGAGCTCGCCGATCAGGTCGATCGACTCGTCGCAGGCCACCTCGACCCGAACGCGGGGAGCCGCCTGAGCGAAACTTGCCAGGATCCCCGGCAGGAAACAGGTCGCATAGTCGTCGGGCGTACCCAGCCTGACGACTCCATCGACCTCGGGCCGCAAGAGCTGCGCCACAGCCTCGTCGTTGAGCTGCAGGAGCCGCTTGGCATAGCCGAGCAGCCGCCGGCCATCGGCCGTCTCAGTAACATTTCGGCCCGAACGGTCGAGCAGCCGCCTGTCGAGCTGTTCTTCCAAACGCTTGATCTGCATGGAAACGGCCGACTGGGTCCGCCCCAGTTCCTGCGCGGCCCGCGTAAAACTGCCGGTTTCCGCGATCGCCACGAAGGCGCGGAGCAGATCGAGATCGAGCGGACGGGTCATGACCATCAACATATGTGATGAGGATGATCAAAACAATTCGTTTCTGTTATGATGTAGTGCTCTCTAGCCTGTCGCCATGGTTGCACCGAGGACTTCCGCCATGAGCTTCAGACTCATTTTCTCCTTCGATCGCCCACAGGTCTCCGCTGGGACGGCCGCTCTGGCCATTGTCGCCTTCGGCGCCGCCATGACCGGCTTCGCCCCCATCTTCGCGCGCCTGAGTGAGCTGGGAGCCATTCCAACCGCCTTCCATCGGATGGCCTTCGCAAGTCTCGCCCTAGGTTTGCTGCTGGCTCTGCTGCCCGCCCCCGTCGAGCGCCGACCGGCGAAACCGCTCGACCTTCTGCTGCTGGTCGCCGCCGGCCTGTTCTTCGCTGGCGATCTCGGATTCTTTCACGCCGCCCTCGCCAATACCTCCGTGGCCAATGCGACTCTGCTGGTCAACCTGGCACCGATCTTGGTCGGTCTCGGCGCCTGGGTGCTTTTCGGAGAACGTCCGAGCCTGCGCTATCTCGGTGGACTACTGCTGGCGGTCGGCGGCGCCCTTTGGCTCAGCCTCGCCGCGGCGCGCAGTGCGGAGACCGGGATGACCGGCGACCTGCAGGCCGTCGCCGCGGCCGGGTTCTACGCGGCTTACCTGCTGACCCTGAAACGGCTGAGGGCGGTCTTCACTGCGGCAGCACTGATGTTCTGGTCATCCGCCGCCGCCGCTGTAGCGCTACTGGCGGTCGCCGTGGTTCTCAAGCAGCCGCTCCTGCCCGGCAGTCTAGAGGGCTGGGCCGCCGTGGCCGCCCTGGGCCTGATCGCTCACGCGCTCGGCCAGGGGCTGGTGGCGCATGGGCTCAAACAGCTACCGGTCGCCTACTCGGCGTTGGTATTGCTGCTGCAGCCGCTGGTGGCCGCGGCTGCAGCCTGGGCCGTCTTCGGCGAAGCGCTGCTGCTCGGGCAACTGGCAGGCGGTCTCCTGCTCCTCGTCGGGCTCGTTGTCGCCCGACCGCGCAGGCGGCCTGCTGCGGTCAGCGCGAGCGTCCCACCCGTTCCCTGACACGCGCCTGCTTCCCCCTAAGATTCAGGGAGAGAGCAGGCACGACTTCGAGGTCAGTACATGTGTTGACCGCCGTTGATCGACAGCGTGGCGCCAGTGATGAAGCCGGCATCGTCGCCGACCAGGAAGAGGACGCCTCGCGCGATGTCCTCGGGCTGACCCAGCCGTCCGACGGGAATCTTGGCGACGATCTTCTCCAGCACGTTCGCCGGGACGGCACGCACCATGTCGGTCTCGACATACCCGGGGGCGATGGCGTTGACCGTGACCCCCTTGGCCGCGCCTTCCTGCGCCAGAGCCTTGGTGAAGCCGTGAATGCCGGACTTCGCGGCGGCGTAGTTGACCTGGCCGTACTGCCCGGCCTGGCCGTTGATCGATCCGATATTGACGATCCGCCCAAATCCCTGAGCGCGCATGGAATCGATCACGCAGCGAGAGAGGTTGAAGCAGGATGTCAGGTTGGTGTCGATCACCGCCTGCCACTGATCCGCGGACATCTTGTGCAGGGTGCCGTCTCGGGTGATACCGGCATTGTTGACGACCACCTCGATCGCTCCGTGCTCGGCGACGAGCCCGTCCACCGCCGCCTTGACCGCCTCGAAGTCGGACACGTCGAACTTGGAGACCGGAATTCCGGTTTCGTCGGAAAACTTTTTCGCCGCTTCGTCGTTCCCACCATAGTTCGCAACCACGCGGTAGCCGGCCCCCTTGAGCGCCTCGCAGATCGCGCGCCCGATACCGCGGGTTCCGCCGGTGACCAATGCCAAACGTCCGGACATACTCGTCTCCTTGATTCGCCTCCGAGAGCGGGCACCGCAGAACGCAGCGCCGGACGGTCTGATGCCGTCGCAATCATAAAAACACGGCGGACCGCGCGAACCAACCGTTGCAGTGCATCCCCTCGCGAACGCTCGTAACGGGATACCGCCGGATCAACTAGGCGAGACGCGGTAGGCGTAACTATAAAGTTCGGACCAGCCCAGGCCCGCATAGAGCCGGCGTGCCGGCGGGTTGTCCGCCTCCACCTGCAGAATCAGGTCCCGGCAACCGCTTTCGGCAGCCCGGCCGACCAAGGCCGCAAGGACCGCGCGGGCGGCCCCCTGTCGGCGATGTGCCGGCAGTGTGACTAGGGCCGTCACCAAGAACAGCTCCTCGAGAACGACACCGAGGCCAGCCGCAGCCGCTGCACGGTCGACCTCCGCTACTGCGAAGACACAGGGTCTGCGGATCCGCCGGACGATCGCCTCTCGAACAGTGCGCTCCGGTCCGTCGCCGTGGCAGATGCTGGACCAAGCAGGCGTGGCCTCCCGACCCAGCCACACGGGCAGCTGCGGCTCCGTCGCCGCACCGGTCAGCGAGCGGCCAAGAACCAGGGCTCGACCCTCCTCGCGATACCCCCGCTGTGCCAGACGCGCATCGAGGTCCATCGGCAGAGCGGCTGGACTGACCTTGAAGATCGGCGGCAGACGCCGATCACGATAAAGACCCTCGACCTCCGCCAACGTCCTGTCGGGATCAGCTCCCAGCCAAGCCGAAGGCAGCACGGAGTTGGCCCGCCGTGTCACACCCGCGTCGAACTGACAGACCCAGCCATCGACGGTGCGCGTCTCGGCAGCCGGCCAGCCCTCGGCCATCAGCGCCTCGGCGCGCGCAATGTCCATGGGGTTTCCTTCCATCCCCAAAACAGAGAGGGCCGCCCGAAAGCGGCCCGCTCCTCACTCGAACGAAAGAACTGCGTCTAGAGCAGGATCGCTTTAGATGGAATCGCTCTGGCGATCCCGTCTAAGGCGTGAATCCTACTCTAATCATAAGTCTAGAGTGCGATTCACGTATTTGATGGAAGCGAAGTCGCTTCCATCAAATACGATCGCGCTCTAGCGCTCGACGCACATGGCAATGCCCATGCCGCCACCGATGCAGAGAGTCGCGAGTCCCTTCTTGGCGTCGCGCTTCTGCATCTCATGCAGCAGCGTCACCAGGACGCGCGCGCCCGAAGCGCCGATCGGATGGCCGAGGGCGATGGCACCGCCATTGACGTTGACCTTCTCGGGATCCCAGCCAAGGTCCTTATTGACCGCCAGCGCCTGGGCGGCAAAGGCCTCGTTGGCTTCGACCAGGTCCAGGTCGTCGGTCGACCAACCGGCCTTTTCCAACGCCTTCCGGCTTGCCGGGATCGGACCGGTGCCCATGATCGCAGGGTCGACACCGCAGGTGGCCCAGCTGACGATCCGCGCAAGCGGTGTCACGCTGCGCTTGGCGGCTTCGGCCTCGCTCATCAGCACAGCCATGGCGGCACCGTCGTTGATACCGCTGGCATTGCCGGCCGTCACCGTGCCTTCCTTGTCGAAGGCGGGACGCAGCTTGGCCAGCGTTTCCGTCGTCGTTCCATGCTTGGGGTACTCGTCGCTCTCGACCGTGACCTCGCCCTTGCGGGTCTTGATGGTGACGGGGACGATCTCTTCCCGGAACCGCTCGGCCTTCTGCGCGGCCTCGGCCTTCTGCTGACTCTTGGCCGCAAAGCTGTCCTGTTCGTCTCGGGTCAGCTGCCACTTGCGCGCCACGTTCTCCGCCGTGTTGCCCATGTGATAGCCGTTGAAGGCATCCCACAGGCCGTCCTTGATCATGGTGTCGACGAACTTCATGTCGCCCATCTTCTGGCCGTTGCGCAGGTGCGCGCAGTGCGGCGCCTGGCTCATGGACTCCTGGCCGCCGGCGACGACGATCTCGCTGTCTCCGGCAAGCAGCGCCTGATAGCCCAGGGCGACCGCGCGCAGACCGGATCCGCAAAGCTGATTGATGTTGTATGCCGTCTTCTCCTGCGGCAGCCCCGCATCCATGGCGGCCTGGCGTGCCGGATTCTGGCCGGCACCGGCAGTGAGGATCTGGCCGACGATGGCCTCATCCACTTCGCCCGGCTCGACCTTGGCGCGCTGCAGCGCTTCCTTGATCGCGACCGCACCCAGATAGGACGCGAGTACGCTCGAAAGCGCGCCGCCGAAGGCGCCGACCGGTGTGCGGGCCGCACCCGCAATGACGATGTCGCTCATGGAAGATCCTCCGATCCGTGAGGTTCGGCGCACGCCGGATGACGCGGCCCCTTGCATCTGCCTGTCGTTGTCTTTTCTTGGACTGCGGTGCTGCACCGCAAAAGCCGACAGTCTGCATTTAAGAAGAGCGAAGCCTTCGGCGCAACCGATGGCGAGTCGGGACAGGCTTTCGCCCCGGCGCTCAGGCGGTCTCGGTTGCCCGCTCTCGCATCCAGGCAGCCAAGGGCTCCCAGACCAGGTCGCGGGCGCGGCCGCTGGTGACCATTCCGATATGACCGACGGCAGGTTCGCGAAGCTCGCAGTCGCGAACGGCACGGCCCAGTGACCGAGCCGATGTCGGCGGCACGATGCGGTCCTGTGCAGGGATCAGACAGAGGCTCGGCAAACGGAGGTCTTCCGGTCGAACGGGTTGGCCGGCGATCCGCCAGGCGCCCTTCGCCGGCGTGTTCGCACCGTACCAGCCGCCCAGGCAGTCGCGCGCAACTGGTGCGGCCAGTGGCACACCGTCGTTCAGCCAATCCTCCAGAGCGACGAAGGCTTCGGCCTTGCCACTGGCGTGATCCACCTTGGCGAAGCTCAGGAACTTCCGCACGCCACTGAAGGGATCGACCGCGGCGAAAAGCATCTGGATGGCATCGACCGGCAGCTCGCCCAGAACGTCGAGCGCCGGACCGAAGGACAGCAGACTGCCGAGGCCGAGAGGCGCGGCTTGCGGCTGGTCGTTGTGGAAGTCCCAAGGCGCGGCCAGCAGGACGAGGCCCGCGAGATCGCGTTGTCGCCGTTGAGCGAGAGCGGCCGTTAGAGTGCCGCCCATGCAATAGCCAGCAAGCAAAGGCTTGCGCCCGCTTGCCGCCAAGGCGGCATCCAGCGCCTGCTCCAGTCGACCCGCGACGTAGTCGGTCAGAGAAAAAGCGCGTTCGAGCGGACCCGGCGCGTCCCAATCGACCAGCAGCGGCCGGAAACCCTGAGCTGCCAGCCAGCGCAACAACGAAATGCGGGGAGACAGATCGAGGATGTAAGCGCGGTTGATCAGGGAAGGGACGACCAGAATGGGCGGACCGTCAGGCGCCGTCGCCTCGGCACAGGCGCCATAGTCGAGCAGCCGCGTCGTGCCGGCCTGCCAGAGAACCGGGGGATCCTCAAGAACGCGCGTGTAGCGGTGCCGCCGATAGGCCTCAATGCCGTCAAGCAGCAAATGTCCGCGCCGCACGGCCTCCCGTTGCAGAGCGGCCGCGAAGGCTTCAGGCTTTACGCTTGCGCCGTCCCGCTGCAGAGCCTCGGCTCGCTCCGCCAGATCCGGGCGGTTGGTCGTGGCCGGCACGAGCCAAGGCGGCTTCGAGTTCAGCGAGCCGAGCCTCCAGCTGCTCCAGGCGAGCCCCGCCATCGCCAGATGCAGCGGTAAGGGGCGCGGCCCCAGACGGCGGGGAGTCGCTCGGCCTTGGCTTGCCTGCATCGCTCCGCTCCGTTCCTTCCGCCGCGGCCGCCCCGGCAAGGCCTTGCTGCCACAAGCCAGCCCAGCCGGCCAGCGCGTTCGCGCTCATGGTGCCGACCATAAGCTGCGTCGCGGCCATCGGGCCGCTGATCTGCAGAACCGTCTGCAGCCACCGCTGCATCTGTTCGGCCGACTGGCGATCGGCGGCAAGCGCGGAGATCTGATCCTGCATCAGATCCAGCGTCCGCCGCGCCAGAGCCTCAAGGTCTGCCTTATCCTCGCTCATGCCGGCACACTATCAAGAGGGCCCGGAATCCGGTCAAGCGCAGGGTGGCCGGCGTAGGAGACACGATAGGGGACAGGCGGGGACAGCGGCCAGCCGGCAATCGCCGTAGAGATTGACAGGTCTTGTCGCAGCGCAGCACACTCGCCACGCGGTCGAGATTTGGGTTTCGACAAAGCTGCGGCCGCAGAGGAAGCGAACGACCGGGCAGAGCCGACAGCGCAACAGCAAGGACAAGCTCGACGTGACCGACAGCAAAAGTACGAAGGCCGGAGAGGCTGCGGGCCGAGTCTCTTCGCCTGCCCGTGGCGGGAGCGGCAAGCCGATTACGATTAAGAAATACGCCAACCGGCGTCTCTACAACACGGCGACCAGCAGCTACGTGACCCTCGATCACCTTTGCCAGATGGTGAAAGAGAATGTGGACTTCGAAGTCTTCGACGCAAAAACGGGGGAGGACATCACCCGCCCCGTCCTGACCCAGATCATCGTCGAAGAAGAATCGAAGGGGGAGAACCTGCTGCCGATTTCCTTCCTGCGGCAGCTCATCTCGTTTTACGGGGCCGGCATGCAGTACATGGTGCCGACCTATCTCGATCAGATGATGCAGGCCTTCGCCGCGAATCAGGAGCAGGTCGCCCAAGCCATGCAGAAGTCCATGGGCGGAATGTTCTCGCTCGGCGCCATGAGCGACAACATGGAGAAGATAGAGGAAGCCCGCCGCCAGAACATCGCGCTGTTCCAGCGCACGATGAAGATGTTCTCACCCTTTCCGAACGGAGCCGCCGAAGGCGTTGGCGAGGCCGGGGACGGCGAGGTCGAAGAGCTTGAGTCGCTCAAGCAGCAAGTGGACAAACTGCAGCAGCAACTCGAGCACCTTTCCGGCGGGAAAGGGCAGAAGTAGTCAGGTCTAAGAAGCCCCCATAGCGGCCAGAGAAGCTATCAGTGCCGCGGCAGGGCGTTCAGGTCGCGGCCTGCATGTATCGCAAAGCCGATCCGTCAGGCTCTCCCCAGTTGTCACCTCCGGTCAAACCGCTGCTATGCCAGTCGGGGGACAGCACCGGTTTGCCGAAATGCCAACCTTGCAGGAAGTCGAGTCCTTCTTCGGACAGGTAGCTCGCCGCGTCGCCGTCTTCGACGCACTCCGCGACGGTCGATAGATTGAAGGCACGCGCCAGCGACAGAAGATTGCGGACGAACAGCTGGTTCTCAGCCGACTCTCGGATATGCCGGATGAAGGAGCCGTCGATCTTGACGATGTCGACCGTCAGCGCCTTCAAGTGGCGGAAGGTGGTATAGCCCGCACCGAAGTCGTCGATCGCCACCTTACAGCCAAGGTCACGCACCGTGGCCACGAAGCGGGCCGAGTCTTCGATATCGTGCAGTGCAGCTGTTTCCGTGATCTCGACGATCAGTCGCCGCGCGACATCCGGTCGACCGCGCAGATGTCCGACCAGCGCCCGCAACCAAGACCGGTCGGCCGCTGTCAGGCCTGAGATATTGATCGCAAGCGTGACGTCCGGATGGGCCACCAGGTCCGCGACGGCAAGATCCAGAACATGGCGATCGATTGATCGCATCAGGCCCAGCTGCTCGACGATCGGAATGAACTTACCGGCCGGCACCAACTCGCCGGAGGGGTCGCGCATGCGCAACAGACATTCGTACCAGCTGACGCGATGACTTTTGGCCTCTACCACCGGCTGGAAGGCAAGCAACAGCCGGTCGTCGCGCAGAGCCTGCTTGACCTCCTCGCCGATTGTCATGGACGCGCGGAAGTCGTCGCGCTGAGCTTCCGAGAGGCAGTAGACAGACACACAGTCTCGACCTGCGGTCTTGGCCGCCAAAAGGGCCCCCTCGCCCTTCGTCATCACATCGACGGCTGTCTTCGAGTGCTGGGGGAAGACGACCACTCCGGCGGATACAGCGATATGAACCGGGCCAGACTGAGTCTCGAAGGGACCTTGACGCACGGCCTGCAGGATGCGCTCAGCTGCCGCCTGGGCTTCACCCGCCGGACAGGACGCCAGGACCACGCCGAAACGATCACCGCCCAGCCGGCCGACCACGTCGGCGGCGCGAAGACAGCGGTCCAGCCGCCGGCCGACCTCGACCAGCACCTTGTCGCCGACCTCATAGCCGTAGGCCGTGTTGATCTTATAGAGAGCGTCGACGCCGACCACGACGAAAGCCCCCGTCCGCTGGAAGCGCAGGGCATTGGCCAAGGCATGATCCAGCGCCTCGCGCAGACGCAGTTTGTTGTAGTGACCCGTAAGATCATCGAAGTTGGCGAGATACTCGAGACGACTTTCGTGCTGCTTGCGCTGCGTCACGCCGCGTAGGGTCCCGATCAAGCGCACGGGCGTACCGTTGGGACCACGCTCCACAGCCCCCCGGTCATGAACCCACTGGAAATCGCCGCTGTCGTCGCGGACCCGATACTCGCAGTCGAACGGCTCGTCGGCGCTGAGATGATCGGTCAGTGCGCGCAGGCGCCGCGGAAGGTCCTCTGGATTGATTCGGTCGTGATAGGCCTCGCCTCCGGCCGGCAGATGCGATTCTTCGACCGCGAACAAGGCCGCTGCCTTGCCGCCCCAGACAATGCGATCGGCAACCAGATCCCATTCGTAGACAACATCGCCGGCCGCTTCGACAGCAGAACGCCAGCGTTCGAGATCCGATAAACCTTCAACGACCTTGGCTGCCCGCCGCAAGGTCCGCCCTCCTACCTCAATCGCTTTCCTCGCCCCGCTCGATCGTTGCCCTTTGGTCGAGCGTCACGTGACTGGCCCAATTTTCAGGATGCCGCGTCAGCATTTAAGAAAGCGTGAAATGACTACCTCTGGCTATATTGACGCACCATTTAAGAGAGCAGGCCTCTCAAGGGTTCGCGCCACTTCTTCGAGCATCTTATCATGTTATGCAACCTTATACGATCCAATATTGTACTAATAATCTTGGTTAATCGGCTGATTGGAAGATAAAATTTATCTTTGATTTTATGATTTATCTTGTTCATAGTTTTTTTACCCTAACTATAAGGGGTATGTTAATCATCCTCGGCGCGGCAGGCCAGTTGTGTGCGGATGACTTCATTAGGCCAAGGATGGAGCTAAACTGATGGCCGGTGTTCCGGCATTGCGCTCGACCGCAATCAGAATTCCTGCAGTCGATTCGGTATCGAATGCGGCAAAGGGAAACTCTGCTCAGAATACTCCGGCCTCCGGCACGTCGGGTGCGCGCGCTGTCGAACCGATCTCCGGCGCCGTTGAGGCGCGGCCACGGGATCAGTCGGCCGCGTTGCTGTTAACCTTGGCGCGCGATGAAGCCGGTGGCTTCGGGAAGGCTGATGGACACCGCGCCCGCACAACGGACCAAGCGTTCGGGACAGGTCCTGCCGCTCGCGCCTGCCTTGCTTATCGGCTGCAGGGCGCCGAGCCGGAAATTTACAGCGACCGACCGCTGATTTTTCGATTTCACATTTAGAATTCTAAAATTCAAGCCTCAAACTGTGCAGTTCTGCGGCCTCACACAGCTGAACTGATTCATAATTGAATCAATCAAGGTAAATATTGTCGAGAAAACTATCCAAGGTTTTCCAGAATCAAACAAGACTCCATTTGCAGTGGATTTTGAAGTATTTTATTAGCCTGCGATCACTGTCGACTTTTATACAAAAAGCCAACCTCTTTTCCATTGATTCTGACATCGAGGAAAATACAGAATATATCCTATGAGGTGTGAAACGCTTTGATCTAAAACTATTGGTTAGAGCGCGTGGATCGAGACGAGATCAGCGACCGAGAGATTGAACAACACGTCGGCCGCCGCATTCGCGAACGCCGAACGCTCCTCGGCCTGACTCAGCAGCAGCTGGCCGAGTTGATTGGTGTCACCTATCAGCAGGCACACAAATACGAACGGGGAATCAACCGCATCTCCGCGGCGCGTCTCTATGCGCTTTCCAACGTTCTGGGTGTCGACGCGAACTACTTCTTCGAAGGCGCGGAGAAGCCGGACGCACCCACCCCAAACGGCCGCCAGAGACTGAGCCTGGATGTGGCCCGCAACTTCACCCGAATCCGCGACGACCGCTGCCGCGAAGCCTTCGCACAGCTCTGCCGAGCAGTAGCAGACGAATAACCGTAGACGAACAATAAAAGTGGGACGTCACCAAGCAGCGCTCTCGGCCGCTCTTGGAGCGCGGTGCCGCCTTATCCGGACTGGATTGGTGAGCCGACGCGAAAGAGGTTGCCGTGGGCATCCCACAAGGGGAACTCCCGCATCCCCCAAGGTTTGTTTTCCAGTGGCCCGACGCGAGCCGGAGCGGACACATGAGGCCGCCACGCGGTATCGTAGGCATCGACGTCACGAACCTGCAGATAGGCACCGGACGCCTCGCAGATCGCGCGGTCCTGACACTCCCAAAAATGCAACTCCAGAGGACCTCGCCCGAGCATCAGATACCCCTCCCATCGCCCCAATCTCGCGAACCCGAGCTTCACGTACCAAGCCTCCGTCTCGTCGAGGTTCAGCGACGGCAGCACGGGGCAAGCGTAGTCCGCATCGGGATAGTCCGGGCGGTCGATAGCGGTCATCGCAACAGTCCCCTTTCGCAGACGGCATATTAGCCGAAGCGCCTCGACAGCGCGACGGGCGCGCGGCATCTTGCCGGCCATGACCGAAACACCTGCGAAGACCGGCGACAGCACCGCGCCCTACAAGCATCTCTATCTCGTCGATGGTTCCGGCTACATCTTCCGGGCCTTTTTCGCGATCCCCCCGCGCATGACCAGCCACGGTGTGCACACGAACGCCGTGTTCGGCTTCACCAACATGCTAATCAAGCTGTTGCGCGACACCGACGCGGACGGCCTGGCGGTCATCTTCGATCATTCCGGCGAGTCCTTCCGTAACGAGATCTATCCCGACTACAAGGCGAACCGGGACGAACCGCCCGAGGAACTGGTCCCTCAATTCGCCGCGATCCGTGAGGCGACCCGTGCCTTCGGCCTGCCCTGTCTGGAACAGCAGGGCTACGAGGCCGACGATCTGATCGCCACCTACGCACGGCTGGCGGCCGAGCAGGGCCTGCGGGTGACCGTCGTCTCCTCCGACAAGGACCTGATGCAGCTCGTCGGCGAGCGGATCGACATGCTCGACCCCATGAAGGACAGGGCAATCGGGCGGGAAGAGGTGATCGAGAAATTCGGTGTGCCGCCCGAGAAGGTGATCGACGTGCAGGCGCTGGCCGGCGATTCGACCGACAACGTGCCGGGTGTCCCCGGCATCGGGATCAAGACGGCGGCCCAGCTGGTCGAGCAGTACGGCAGCCTGGAGGCGCTGCTGGAGCGCGCCGAGGAGATCAAGCAGCCGAAACGCCGCGAGAAGCTGATCGAGAACGCCGACCTGGCACGCGTCTCCAAACAGCTGGTCACCCTGGAACAGCAGGTCCCGGTCGAGGCCGATCTCGGCACCTTCGGCCTGAGCGAGCCTGACCCCGAGCCCTTGCGCGCCTTCCTGGAGCGCTACGAGTTCCGCAGCATTCTCAACCGACTTGCCGACAAGCTGGTGCCTAACGGCGGCGAGGGGGTCGTCCCAGATGCGAAGGAAGTCAGAGGAACGGCCGGCACCCAAAGCCCAGCTGAAGCGGATCAGGGCAGCAGCGCCTCCAGTCCGGGTTCCGGCTATGCAACGGTGCAGACTATAGCTGCCCTGCAAGACTGGGTCCGGCGCGCCACCGAGGCCGGGCGGGTCGCCGTCGATACGGAGACCGACTCGCTCGACTCCCTGCGTGCCAGGCTAGTCGGCGTTTCGCTTGCGGTCGCACCGGGCGAGGCCTGCTACATCCCACTGGCCCACAAGAACGAAAGCGACGGCGGCGACGGTGACTCCCTCGATTTCGACGGCGGCGAAGCACCCGAGCAGATCCCGCTGAAAGAGGCGATCGACCTTCTGCGACCGCTGCTGGCCGACCCCACTGTGCTGAAGATCGGCCAGAACCTGAAGTACGACCTGGAGGTTCTGCACCGTCACGGCCTGGAGGTGACGCCGCTCGACGACACCATGCTGCTGTCCTACGTGCTGGAGGGCGGGCTGCACGGCCACGGCATGGACGAGCTGTCGAAACTGCACCTTGACCACACCCCGATCCCTTTCAAGGAGGTCTGCGGCAGTGGCAAGTCGCAGATCACCTTCGACCGCGTGCCGCTGGAGCGGGCCACCGACTACGCCGCCGAGGACGCCGACGTCACCTACCGGCTGCACGCCCTGTTCAGACCGCAGCTCGTCACGGAAAAGCTGGCCACCGTCTACGAGACTCTCGAGCGCCCGTTGGTCCCGGTGCTGGTCGCCATGGAGGAGGCCGGCATCAAGGTCGATACCGGCCAGCTCAAGCGCCTGTCGAACGACTTCGCGACCCGTATGGCCGAGTTGGAGACGGAGATCCATGGCCTTGCGGGCCGCCCCTTCAACATCGGCAGCCCCAAGCAGCTCGGCGAGATCCTGTTCGACGAGCTTAGTCTTCCGGGCGGCAAGAAGGGCAAGACCGGCGCCTACGCGACCGGCGCCGACATCCTGGAGCAGCTGGCCGCCCAGGGTCACGACCTGCCGGCCCGCGTGCTCGACTGGCGTCAGGTTGCCAAGCTCAAGTCCACCTACACCGACGCGCTACAGACCCAGATCAATCCGGAGACCGGTCGCGTCCACACCTCCTTCGGCCAGGCGGTCGCCTCGACCGGCCGTCTCTCCTCGACCGACCCGAACCTCCAGAATATTCCGATCCGCACGGAAGAGGGGCGCAAGATCCGCCGCGCCTTCGTCGCCGAGCGGGGTCACAAGCTGCTGTCCGTCGACTACTCGCAGATTGAGCTGCGCCTGACCGCGCATATCGCTGGAGTCGATGCCCTGCGCGAGGCCTTCGCCGCCGGGCACGATATTCACGCCATGACCGCCAGCCAGGTCTTCGGCGTGCCCCTGGAGGAGATGGATTCCGCCACGAGGCGGCGCGCCAAGGCCATCAACTTCGGCATCATCTACGGCATCTCGGCCTTCGGCCTCGCCCAGAACCTCGGGATCGCCCAGGGCGAGGCCCGCGACTACATCGGCGCCTACTTCGCGCGCTATCCCGAGATCCAGGACTACATGGAGCGGACAAAGACGGAGGCGAAGGAGCGCGGCTGGGTCCGCACCCTTTTCGGGCGCCGCATCCATCTGCCAACGATCCGCGACAAGAATCCGGCCCGCCGCAGCTTCGGCGAACGGGCCGCGATCAACGCTCCGATCCAGGGCACCGCCGCCGACATCATCAAGCGCGCCATGATCCGTATCCCGCCGGCCATCGAGGCGGCGAAGCTTGATACCCGCATGCTGCTGCAGGTCCACGACGAACTGCTGTTCGAGGTCCCCGAAGCGCAGGTCGAGGAGACGGCGGCCCTGGTCAAGAAGGTCATGGAGGGGGCCTGCGTCCCCGCGCTGGAACTCTCTGTCCCACTGGTCGCGGATGTGGGTGTTGGCGAGAGTTGGGACGAGGCGCACTAACGGAAGCGCTTCAAGACGCTCCGGACACTGCCGAGGTAACCACTGCCAAAAAGCGCTACGTGGACTAGCAGGGGATAGAGGTTGTAGAGGTCGAGCCGGACTTCGAAGAAGTCCGGCTCGAACGGTCTCAGCTCGGCGTAGCGGCGGAAGAAAGTCTCGCCGAAGGTGCCGAAGAGGGTGGTGAAGGCCAGCTCGATCTCCGGGTGGCCGTAGTAGATCGCCGGATCGATGAAGCCGACGGTCCCGTCCCGGGCGACCAGAAGGTTGCCGCCCCAGAGGTCGCCGTGCAGCAGGGCCGGCTGTCGCGGCTCCTCAAGGTAACGATCCAGCCGCCCAGCAAGCGTCTCGACCTGCGCAAGGTCTTCTTTGGGCAGTCGTCCGCGCTTATGCGCCAGTCCGGCCATGTAGAGCAGACGCTGCTCCGCGAAGAAGGGAATCCAGCCTTCGGTCCAAGGGTTCGGCTGCGGTAGGCTGCCGATCACCGTATCGCGCTCCAGACCGAAAGCCTCGGCCGTCTGGGCATGGAGCGCCGCGAGAACCTCCGCCGCACGCGCTTCGGAGACGGCGTCCAGGTGACCGCCGTCGTCCAGCCGCGTCATGACCAGCAGCGCGTCTTCGGCGTGAATCACCTCCGGAACGGGCAGGCCATGGTCGCGCAGCTTGGCGAGCATCCAAGCTTCGAGCTCCAGCCCCGGCTGACCGGGCGCCCCGCGCTTGGCGACCAACCGCTGGCCGTCCGGCAGATCGAGCGCCGCGACCTCGGCGATGCAGCCGCCGCCGAGAGACTGCGACGAGATGGGGCGCACGCCCAGTGCCTGCTCGACGGCCTCGGTCAGAGTCACCGCAGGCGACTCACAGGCGGCCAGCTTGCAAAGCCGCCAGGATCTCGCGCGCACCGGCTTCGACGATGTCCAGCGCCTCTTCGAAATCGGAGAGATCGCCGTAGTAGGGATCGGGCACCTCGCGACCCGCCGCCACCTCCGGATCGAGCGGATGCAGGTAGAGCCGCACCCGGTCCTGGAGCGGCGCCGGCACCCGCGCCCGCATGTGGCGCAGATGGCCCAGATCCATGGCGAAGAGTCGGTCGAACTGCTGAAAGTGCCCGTCAGCCAGTTGCTCCGCGCGCAGGCGGGAGAGATCGTAGCCGCGCCGGGCGGCGGCATCGCGCGCCCGCTTGTCGGGCGGGTCGCCGACATGCCAGCCGCCGGTGCCGACGGAGCCGGTCTGCACTTGGCTGAGGCCGGCCTCGTCCAGCAGCTTGCGCATCACGCCCTCGGCACTGGGCGAGCGGCAGATGTTGCCGCTGCACACGAACAGAAGACTTTGGGGCTGGGTTTGGGGCTGGCCCTGCCGTCCAACCTTGTCGCGCGGATCGGTCACGTCTTTCCCCTTGGCTGCGGAACGCCATCGGTCATATCGCGGAGCCCCTGGAAGGGACAACCCAGCAGTGGACAAGCGGTCGCCCGGCGGGACACCCTGCCCCTATGACGTCTCCATCTCTCACCTCTTCGAACCGGCGAATCGTGGTGCTGACCGGCGCCGGCATCTCCAAGGAAAGCGGTCTCGACACCTTCCGCGACGCGGACGGCATCTGGTCGCGGGTCAGCCTGGAGGAGGTGGCGACACCCGAGGGATTCCGCAGCGATCCCGCCAAGGTGCAGGCCTTCTATAACGCACGGCGCCGGCAACTGCAGGACTCCGAAGTCGAACCGAACCCGGCACACGCCGCACTGGGTCGGCTGTCGCGGGCGTTGGGCGACGATCTGCTGCTGGTTACGCAGAACATCGACGACCTGCACGAACGTGGCGGTGCCGATCCCGTTCTGCACATGCACGGCGAACTCCTGCGCGCCCGCTGCCTGGCTTGCGGCGCCGACAGTCTCTGGAGAGCCGATATCGATCGGGACAGCCGCTGTTCGGTCTGCGGCGCGACGGGACAGCTGCGTCCCCACGTGGTCTGGTTCGGCGAAATGCCGCTGGAGATGGAGCGCATCTATGCGGCTCTGGCCGACTGCGACCTCTTCGTATCGATCGGCACCTCGGGCAACGTCTATCCGGCCGCCGGCTTCGTGGCGGAGGCGCGGGAGGCGGGTGCCCATACCCTGGAACTGAACCTGGAGCCGAGCGAGGGCGCCACGCTCTTCGCTGAAAAACGCTATGGCCCGGCCAGCGAACTGGTGCCGGCCTGGGTCGAGGAGGTTCTGGCAGAAACCGGTAAGGACACCGGTCTCGCGGAGTGAGCACGCCCGAGGCAACCCTGGCGACAGCGCTCGCCGAAGCGCGCGCCTGCCGGCTCTGCGCGGCCGATCTGCCGCTCGGCCCGCGCCCCGTCCTGCAAGCCAGCGGTACCGCCCGTCTGATGCTGGTGGGACAGGCACCGGGCACGCGCGTCCATGCCAGCGGCATCCCCTTCAACGACCCTTCCGGCGACCGGCTGCGGACCTGGCTGGGGATCGACCGTGCGACCTTCTATGATCCAAGTCGTCTGGCTATCCTGCCGATGGGCCTCTGCTACCCGGGTCAGGACGCGCGCGGTGCCGACAAGCCGCCGAAGAAGATCTGCGCGCCGACCTGGCATCCGCGCGTCCGCCCGCTGCTGCCGAAACTCAAACTGACCCTGCTGATCGGGCTCTATGCCCAGGCCCACTACCTGGGACCCGCCCGCAAGGCGAACCTTACGGACACGGTGCGGTCCTGGCGCGACTACGGCCCCGACCTCCTGCCCCTCCCACATCCGAGCTGGCGCAACACGGCCTGGCTGAAACGCAATCCCTGGTTCGAGGCAGAAGTGCTGCCGGAACTGCGCCGGCGCGTCACTGCTCTGCTTTAGCCCACCATCTCGGGCAGGCTCAGAGTCGCCCGAAGGCCGCCGCCGGAGGCGCTGTGCAGCGTCAGGTCGCCGCCGTGGCCCCGGACGACGGATCGGACGATGGCCAGGCCCAAACCGATACCGCCGGTCTCCCGACTGCGCGAGCTCTCCAGCCGCTGAAAGGGTTCAAAGACCCGCTCGCGCTGTTCCGGCGGGATACCGGGTCCACTGTCGTCGACGTGGATCGCCGTCCCCTCCTGCGTGCGAACCAAAGTGACCTCGGCTGTCTCGCCGTAGATCAGAGCGTTGTCGATCAGGTTGCGCAGCGCCCGGCGCAAGGCATCGGGACGGAGATCGGCGGTCAGGCTCTCCGGACCGCGATAGGACACCGGGCGACCCAGCTCGGCGAAGTCGGCGACCAGAGCCTCGACCAGAGCCGCCAGATCGACCCGGCGGGTCGGCTCGCGGGTCGACTCCTCCCGCGCGAAGGTGAGGGTGGCTTCGACCATCCGCTGCAGCTCCTCCAGAGTCTCCAGCATCTTGTCGCGCGTCTCGGAGTCCTCGATCAGTTCCGCGCGCAGGCGCAAGGCGGTGACCGGCGTGCGGAGGTCGTGACTAACGGCCGCCAACAGCCGCAAACGATCGTCGACGAACCGGCGGATGCGGGCGCGCATCTCGTTGAAGGCGGCGACGGTGCGGCGGGCCTCGGCCGGTCCCTCCACCTCCAACGGAGCGCCCGCTTCCCCCCGTCCGAAAGCCTCGGCGGCATCGGCGAGCCGGCGCAAGGGGCGCGTCACCCGGCGTACCATCACAACGACGATCAGGCTGACGGTTGCAGCCGAGGCCGTCAGCGCGGCAACCGCCGGCCAGGCCCAACCCGCCGGCCGCAACGGCCCGATCGTGCGCGCCGCCAACCAGGCCGTGCCCGGCTCCGGCCCCAAGGGCACGGCTAGGGTCAGACCGAAGCGGGCGCGATGACCCGGCCCGTCCAGCCGGGCCAGACCGACACGCGGTCTGCCCGCACCGGTTCCCTCCAGATAACGCACCAGATCGGTTGCCAATCGCCGCTCGATCCGCCCCTGATGTCCTTCGGCCTCCGGCAACGGTCCCGGCGACAGGTGAAAGTGCAGCAAGCGCGACGAGGAGGCCGCCAGCACTTGCTCCGCCTGATCGGGCGGCGTCGCGGCCAGCAGACGCACAACGGAAGCGGTGCGCGCCAAGGTGTGATCGCGCTGAACCGCCAGCAGGGCATCCCGCCGTTCGCCGAAGAACAGCAGGCCGGCGAGGAACTGACTCCCCACGAGCGCGATCAGGAGCAGCGCGATCAGTTGCCCCGCCAAGCTCTCCGGCCAGAGCTTGAGACGCCAGCGGCCGGCGCCTGCACCGCTGCCCCTCATGACGGCGTCCTCTCTGCGGGAGCCTGGTCCGCAGGTACGACGTCGGCGGCAAAGGCGTAGCCGCCGCCCCAATGCGTGACGATCAGTTCGGGACGTTTCGGATCGGCTTCGATCTTGCGCCGCAGACGGCTGATCTGATTGTCGACAGCCCGGTCGAATGGCTGAGCGGCACGCCCACGTGTCAGGTCGAGCAACTGATCGCGGCTGAGCACCCGCCGCGGATGGCGCAGGAAGACAGCCAGCAGCAGGAACTCGCCGGTCGAGAGCGGAACCACCGTACCGTCGCCGCGCAGCAGCTCGCGCCGGTCGAAGTCCAGAACCCACTGGGCGAAACGCAGCCGCTCGCCTCCGCCCTGGCCGGACTCGCCGCCGGCGGCGGGACGTTGCGGCGGTAGGCTCTGAGCACGGCGCAGCACGGCCTTGATTCGGGCCAGCAACTCGCGGGGATTGAACGGCTTGGTGACGTAGTCGTCGGCGCCCAGCTCCAGCCCGACGATACGGTCCGTCTCCTCCGCCACCGCCGTTAGCAGAATAACCGGGAGGTCGCCCTTGGACCGCAGGTCGCGAGTCAGACTGAGGCCGTCCTCGCCCGGCATCATGATGTCGATCACCGCCAGGTCGATGGCAGCCGCCGCCAGGACGCGCCGGGCAGCCACGGCCGACTCCGCAACGGTGACGCGGTAGCCTTGTCTTGTCAGGTACTTGCCCAGGGCATCGCGGATCTCGCGGTGATCGTCGACGACCAGGATATGCGGGCTCTCGTCCATGGCGCCATTCTGACGCCGGCGCGCCCGTGTCGCGCGGTGAATTTGTAACGCTTTGTCGCAAGCGCGCGCCCTGCCACGCCTTGCGACTCTTTCCCGCCCCGCCCGACAGATCTCTGCGACAGCCGATGCCTAGGTTCAAGCCATCGCGGGTTCAATGCGACGACGGCTTTCAAGACCAAGGAGGAAGTCGGCGAAAGGCTCAAGAAAGAGAAGGACCGCAAGATGCAACTTCAAACAAAGATTCTACTCGGGTCCCTGCTAGCGGCCGGCCTGGCATTCACGGCCATGGGCAGCGCCTTGGCGGATCGTGGCGACCATGGTGGGCGGGGCGGCCAGATGATGCAGATGTTCGAGCGGGTCGACCTGAACGGCGACGGCCAGATCACCCGCGCCGAACTGACCGAGTACCGCAACAGGCGATTCGGCGAGGGCGACACCAACGGCGACAGCGCACTCGACCTCGCGGAATTCGAGGAGGTCTGGCTGGCGACAGCGCGCGAGCGCATGGTGGACCGCTTCCAAGATCTGGACGCCGACGGCGACGGCCGGATCACGGCCGCCGAGTTCGACCGGCCCCTCGACCGTCTGTTCAGCCGGTTCGACCGCGACGACGACGGCACCGTTTCTCGCTCGGAAATCCGCGACCATCGCGGCCAAGGGCGGCACCGGGACTAGGCTTCCGCCCCCAGTCCTATCCCGGTGCGGGGGGCGGCTCCCGAGCCGCCCCCAAGCACTTGCACCCCAAAGCGCTTACTCCCGCAGAAGCCTTTCCCGCGTGACCTGAGTGCTCGCTTCGCCTATTCCTGATAGCCGATGAACAGTCGAACACAAGCATAGGGCGTCGGTCGGAGTGGTTGCGCGGGTCAGTACCGTCGCCTTTCTGGGCGTCGAGGTGGTGGAAGTCGACGTCCAGGTGCAGATCAGCCCCGGACTTCCCTCCTTTTCCGTCGTCGGGCTGCCGGACAAGGCCGTGGCGGAGAGCCGCGAACGGGTGAAGTCGGCGCTGCATGCCATCGGCCTCGGCCTGCCGGCCAAGCGTCTCGTCGTCAATCTCGCGCCCGCCGACCTATTGAAGGAGGGCAGCCACTTCGACCTGCCGATCGCACTCGGCCTTCTGGCGGCCATGGAGGTGCTGCCGGCCGGCGAGATCGCCGACTACGTGGCCCTGGGCGAGCTGGCGCTGGACGGTCGCATCGCCAAGGCGGCCGGTGTGCTGCCGGCAGCCATCCACGCCTCGGCTCTGGAGAAGGGCTTGATCTGCCCTGCCAGCCAGGGTGGCGAAGCGGCCTGGGCAGAGGGGATCGACATCCTGGCGCCCGAGACGCTGCTGGGCCTCGTCAATCACTTCAAGGGCACGCAGGTGCTGCGTCCGCCGGAGCCGGCCGCCCAGCCGCTCGGCACGGGCGGGCCGGACCTGATGGACATCAAGGGGCAAGAGACCGCCAAACGCGCCCTGGAGATCGCAGCGGCCGGCGGCCACAACCTTCTGATGATCGGCCCGCCGGGCGCCGGAAAGTCCATGCTGGCCGCCCGACTGGCGGGCCTCCTGCCGCCCCTGGCCCCGGCGGAGGCGCTGGAGGTTTCGATGATCCACTCGGTCGCCGGCTCGCTGGAGGAGGGTCGCCTGCTGCGCCGCCGACCCTTCCGCGACCCGCATCACTCCGCCTCCCTGCCGGCGCTGGTCGGCGGCGGTCTGCGGGCCAGACCGGGAGAGATCTCGCTGGCACACCTGGGTGTGCTCTTCCTCGACGAACTGCCGGAGTTCAACCGCAACGTCCTGGAATCCCTGCGCCAGCCCCTGGAGACCGGGCAGGTCGCGATCGCCCGCGCCAATGCGCACGTCAGCTATCCGGCGCGCTTTCAACTCGTCGCGGCCATGAACCCCTGCCGCTGCGGCCACCTGGACGATCCCGCACAGGCCTGCAGCCGCGCTCCGCGCTGCGCCCAGGACTACCAGTCGAAGATCTCCGGCCCCCTGTTCGACCGCGTCGATCTGACGGTGGAGGTCCCTGCCCTGTCGGCCGCCGACCTGACGCTGCCGCCGCCCGCCGAAGGCAGCGAGTCGGTCGCGGCCAGGGTGGCCGCCGCCCGCGCGCGGCAGACGGAGCGCTACACCGAAGCCGCCAAAGCCGGAGCCGTCGAGAAAGCCCCGCGCCACAACGCCGAGGCGGACGGCCAACTTCTGGAAAGCGTCGCGGCCCCCGACGGCCCAGGCCGGGAGCTGCTGAGCCAAGCCGCCGAACGCCTGCGCCTTTCCGCGCGCGGTTATCACCGGGTGCTGCGCGTCGCCCGCACGCTGGCCGACCTGGACGGCGAAGACTCGGTCCAGCGCCCGCACATCGCCGAAGCGCTGTCCTATCGCCGCGTGGTGCCGGGGCGGTGATCGGGCTGGTCTGCGGCCTCGATCGGTAGCTGCAAAGCTTTGTCGGAGAAGACGCAAGAGTGCCTAGGACCGTTCGAAAACCGCCTGGAGTCTTGAGCTGGATTACCGCGCACCCCAGCCGGGCCGCCTGGGCCCTTCTCCCGTTCGTTTTCGTCGGCCTTATCGGCCTTGCCTTCCAGAAGGGATTCTTCGGACAAGCCCCAGATCGCCCTCAGGAAGCCGCCTTTCGCGGGATGCCATCGACCTATGGCGACCTAACGGCGGACCAGTTCGTTGCGATCTTCGACCGGCTGATCTTCTCCGCCAAGGATGGTTGGCACCTGGATCATCTGGTGCGTTGGGAGGAAAAGGAACTGACCTTCGCAAGTGACGCTCCGAGCGACAGCGAGGAGGCGGAACAGATCCGCAGCGTCACACGGCTGCTTTCGCGCTTGACGCGACGAACCTTCGTCGAAGTCTCAAATCCGCGCTTAGCGAACATAGGGATCCGTTTCGACGAACCCCGTCAGTTACAGCCGGGCGAAGAGCCTAACGATCCCGCTAAATCCGAACCGGCCTGCCGAACCTCGATACACTCCGTCGTGCACCCGGATGCGCGCCTCTATACCCAATACATCGGTCAATACAGAACCGAGGTGCCACTGATCGTGAAAGCGTGGGTGCACATCCGCAACGATCTGTCGGCGGAGAGGAAACAGGCCTGCATCGTCGAACAGCTCGTGCGCGCCCTTGGCGTATACAACGACTTGCCCGGACAGCCTTCGATCTTCTCCGGTTCGACCGAGATCTCGACGCTGACCGAGACCGACAGCGCGGTCATCCGCGCCCTCTACGACTCGCGCCTGACTTCCGGCATGCGGCGCGCTCAGGCGCTGAAAGCCGTCAGAGCCTGGTTCGCGGAAGATCTTGCGGACGAAGGGCGGTAACCGCGAAGGTAGACCTGCCTTCGAACCGGGACGGCGGGCGATACGGGCCGAGCCGAGAGCTCCCTTGCAACGCGGGCAAGGTAAGCGCACATTGATAGCGTCAGTTGCTATCGTTTCGTTGTCGCCAAGCTTCGTCCGTTCCAAAGGCCGTCGCACGACTTTACGACCAGACTGCGACTGCGACCGGGGCAGGCAAGACCGCCGCCTTGGAACTTTGGATACCCTGGACGTTCGGATCCCCTGGACGTTCAGATTCGATGACGAGGATACAGACTAATGGCGACCGGTACGGTCAAGTGGTTCAACCCGACCAAGGGTTTCGGTTTCATTCAGCCCGACAGCGGCGGCGCGGATGCCTTCGTGCACATCTCGGCCGTCGAGCGTGCGGGCCTGTCGACCTTGAACGAAGGTCAGAAGGTTTCCTACGAGCTGCAGCAGGGCCGCAACGGCAAGTCCGCAGCCGAGGATCTCAAGCTCGTCGACTAATCTCGACGACCGAGATCGGTTAAGCGAACGAAGGCCTCCCGGTTCGCCGGGAGGCCTTCTCGTTTGAGGGCTTTCTGCCGACTCGACTCTATGACGTGACGTGGCGGCTGATAGAGGTGGCTTGCAAAGTCGCGGCACGAGTCGCACATTCTTACCGACAGTTGCGCTCGTTCCGCCGTCGCCCGACTTACGATCAGACGCGACTGCAACCGGGGCTCGCAGGTCGGCGATCCCGGACGAGAAAGATACGACGAGAGGATACAGACAATGGCGACCGGTACGGTCAAGTGGTTCAACCCGACCAAGGGTTTCGGTTTCATCGAACCGGACAACGGTGGCGCAGACGCCTTCGTGCACATCTCCGCGGTGGAGCGCGCCGGCCTTTCGACCCTCAACGAGGGGCAGAAGGTTTCCTATGAGCTGCAGCAGGGCCGCAACGGCAAGTCCGCAGCCGAGGACCTGAAGATCGTCGGCTAAACGCCGACCGTCGGTTCGTAGCGACCGAGAAGGCCCTCCGGGAAACCGGGGGGCCTTCGTCGTTTCGGCAGCAGCGAGGGATGTTGCGCCGTCGGCCCTGGAAAAGGACGAGCCGGCTTGTTACAAACCCGGCCTTCAAGACCGAGAGGATTTCCATGCGCCGCGCCCAGGTGGACCGTTCGACCAGCGAGACCAAGATCTCGGCCGCCGTCAATCTGGACGGCAGCGGGAACTACAAGGTTTCGACCGGTCTCGGATTTCTCGACCACATGATCGAGCAGCTTTCGCGCCACAGCCTGATCGACATCGAACTGACGGTCGAGGGCGACCTGCATATCGACGGTCACCACACGACGGAGGACAGCGGCATTGCCCTGGGTCAGGCGGTTGCCGAAGCCCTGGCCGACCGCAAGGGCATCGTTCGCTACGGCGATGCGCTGATCCCGATGGACGAGACCCTGACGCGCGTCGCGCTCGATCTGTCCAATCGGCCCTACCTGATCTGGAAGGTGGATTTCACGCGCGACAAGCTCGGCGAGATGGATACCGAGTTGTTCCGCGAGTGGTTCCAGGCCTTCGCACAGCACGCAGGCGTCACTCTGCACGTCGAGACCCTTTACGGCCTCAACAACCACCATATCGTGGAGTCCTGCTACAAGGGGCTTGCGCGGGCTCTACGCACCGCGCTTGAGGTCGATCCGCGTAAGGCCGATCAGGTGCCCTCGACCAAGGGCCTTCTGTAAGGCCCGGCTCAACATCGTCGCTCTCGTCGGCCTTCCGCCGGATTTGGTTTCGGACTCGTCATGACTGTCGCCATCGTCGATTACGGATCGGGGAACCTGCGCTCCGCCGCCAAGGCCCTTGAACGGGCGGCGCGCGAAGCCGGGCTGAACCGACCGATCAAGGTCACCGGCGAGCCGGAGGAGGTGGCGGCCGCCGACCGGATCGTCCTGCCGGGTGTCGGCGCCTTCGGCGACTGTCGGTCCGGCCTGCTGGCCATTCCGGGCATGGCGGCTGTGCTGCAGGAGGCCGCAGGCCCCCGCGCGCGTCCCTTTCTGGGGATCTGCGTCGGCATGCAGCTCTTCGCCAGCCGCGGCCTGGAGCATGGCTGCCACGAGGGGTTCGACTGGGTTCCCGGCGAGGTCGTCACTCTGACGCCGGACGACGACAGCCTGAAGATTCCGCAGATGGGCTGGAACGACTTGGTGCTCGAGCAGGCGCATCCCGTCTTGGCAGGACTGCCGGCCGGGGCGCATGCCTACTTCGTTCACAGCTATCATCTGCAAGCGACCGATCCGTCGCAGATTCTGGCGACGGTGGACTATGGCGGCGCGGTCACGGCGGCGGTCGGCCGGGACACGCTGATCGGCACCCAGTTTCATCCCGAGAAGAGCCAGGCCACCGGCCTGCGCCTGCTCGCCAACTTCCTTGCCTGGAGCCCCTGATCCCCGATGCCCGAAGATCATAGCGTCCCGCGCAAGGTCGAGCGCCTGACCGAGCTTCAAGGAACCGACCTGCACGACCTCTGCGACGCCGCGGAGGCGGCGATCGTCGACGGCGGCGGCTTCGGCTGGCTGACGCCGCCGCCGCGTCAGATGATGGAGGCCTACTGGAAAGGCATTCTGGTGGTTCCCGAACGCGATCTTTTCGTCGCGCGCCTGGACGGGACCATCGGGGGTTCGGCCCAGCTGGTGCGTCCGACCCGCAACAACGAGGCTGGGGCCACCGTCGGAACACTCAGTACCTTCTTCCTCGCCCCTTGGTCGCGCGGCTACGGCCTGGCGGTCGACCTGATCGAACGAATCGCCCAAAGTGCCCGCGACGCGGGGTTGGAAGTTCTGCAGTTGGACGTCCGCGAAACCCAGGAACGCGCGATCCATGTCTACGAGCAGCTCGGCTTCCGGCGCTGGGGCAGTAATCCCCGCTATGCCTGGGTCGACGGAAAGTGGATGACCGGATTCTACTACTTCCGCGACCTCAATCCGAATTCGGTAACGCCATGATCCTGTTTCCCGCCATCGACCTGAAGGACGGCAAGGCTGTGCGGCTGCTGCGCGGCGAGATGGAGGCGGCGACGGTCTTCAACGAAGATCCGGCGGCTCAGGCCGAGGCATTTGCGGCCGCCGGCTTCGAGTGGCTGCACATCGTCGACCTGAACGGTGCCTTCGAAGGGCGTCCGATCAACGCCGATGCGGTGCAGAATATCCTCTGGGCGACCCGGCTGCCGATCCAACTCGGCGGCGGCATCCGCGATATGGCGACGATCGAAAACTGGCTGGACCTGGGGGTCACGCGCGTGATCCTGGGAACGGTCGCCGTCAAGGACCCGACCCTCGTGCGAGCGGCGGCAAAACGCTTCCCGGGGCGCATCGTGGTCGCGGTCGACGCGCGGGGCGGCCGCGTCGCGGTCGAGGGCTGGTCGGAAGTCAGCGAGACGACGGCCGTCGATCTCGGCCGTTCCTTCGAGGATGCCGGGGTCACCGCCCTGCTCTACACCGACGTGGATCGCGACGGCGCGCTGGAGGGGGTCAATCTGGAGGCGACCTCGGCGCTGGCGGAGGCCGTCAGCATACCTGTGATCGCCTCGGGCGGCGTTGCCTCGATCGACGACCTGGCCGCTCTCATGCCGCTTGAGGACCTCGGTGTATCCGGCGTCGTCTGCGGCCGAGCCCTCTACGACGGCCGGATCGACCCGGCCGAGGCGCTGGATCTGCTCGCCGGCTCGCCCGAGGACGGCATCAGTCCATGATGAAGCTGCGCATCATCCCCTGTCTGGACGTCAAGGATGGGCGCGTGGTCAAGGGCGTGAACTTCGTCGACCTGCGCGACGCTGGCGACCCGGTCGAACAGGCCAAGGTCTACGACGCGGCCGGCGCCGACGAGCTTTGTTTTCTGGACATCACCGCCAGCCACGAGAAACGCGGCATCATCCTGGATGTGGTGCGGGCGACCGCCGAGCAGTGCTTCATGCCGCTCACGGTCGGCGGCGGCGTGCGCCGCTTGGAGGATATTCGCGAGCTTCTGTTGGCCGGCGCCGACAAGGTGTCGATCAACACGGCAGCGGTCGAGACCCCCGATTTCGTGCGGCAGGCCGCCGAGAAGTTCGGTAGCCAATGCATCGTGGTGGCCATCGACGCCAAGCGCGCCGATTCGAATGACGACGAAGACAAGCGTGCAGCCATCCCGAGCGGCTTTGAAGTCTTCACGCACGGAGGCCGCCGACCGCGTGGCCTGGATGCCGTTGCCTGGGCAAGACGGATGGTCGAAGCCGGCGCGGGCGAGATTCTCCTGACCTCGATGGATCGGGACGGAACCAAGTCGGGTTTCGATGTGGAGCTGACGCGGGCCGTGGCCGATGCCGTACCGGTGCCCGTTATCGCCTCGGGCGGCGCCGGGACGACTGCCGATCTGGTCGAGGGGCTGCGCGACGGCCATGCGACGGCGGTTCTGGCGGCCAGCATTTTTCACTTCGGGGAGATCTCGATTGCCGAGGCCAAGGAAGCCCTGGCAGAGGCCGGCCTGCCGGTCCGGCCCCCCGAGCTCTCAGGGGAAACGCAGGATGTTCCCGGCCCGCAGGCGGCAAAGTCATGAGTGACGCCGCCGTTCTGGAGCGTCTGCTCGCGACCATCGCCGCGCGCAAAGACGCAAACCCGAGCGAGTCCTACACGGCCAAGCTGCTGGCCAGAGGCGTTCCCAAGATCGCGCAGAAGGTCGGCGAGGAAGCTGTGGAGACGGCGATCGAGGCCGTCCGTGGCGACCGCGCCGCCCTGGCCTCCGAGAGCGCGGATCTGCTCTATCACCTCCTGGTGCTCTGGACGGCCAGCGGACTGGATCCGGCGGAAGTCTGGTCCAAGCTGGAGGCGCGCATCGGGACCAGCGGCCTGGCCGAAAAGGCAGCCCGCGAGGAGCAGTGATCACTCCATCGTCTCGGGCTCCGTCGGCGTTTCGCGCAGACAGTTCGGCAAGCTCTCCTCGAAGAAGCTGTAATTGAGAACAAAGGCTTCGTTGATGAGACCGTTGCGGGTCTCGTCGAATATGTTGTTGTAGATCCAAACCACTTCCCCGTCAGGCGCCGTCTCGAGCACGCGACCGGCTTCGCTTTCCACGATCAGGGTGTTTCCGTTGTCGAGAACCTGATGCCTGCCGCGCCGATAGGAGTAGAAACTCTCCGGCGGGTCACCCTGGAAAGTGGTCCAGACCTCGTCCGTCTCCGGATCGACCCGCAGGATCGCCGAGCGTCCGGTTCCCATGGCATTGTCGTAGACGGAAATGGTCCCATCCGGCAGAAAATCGGGATCGTGCTGACGGTGCCAGGGACCGATCCTCGACCACTTGACCGCTCCGCTTTCCGGATCGACCACAGCGACCTTGTTCAGCGACCTCAGGCTGATGAGAAGGTCTCCAGGCGCGAAGAGGGGGAAAGCGGCCGCCAACTCCTCCGAGAGCTCCTCGACATCGTTGGGGTGGAAGGGATCGAAACCGAAATCGACGCTGTTGGCGCGCTCCTCTCCGCGTATCGCGAAGCGGCCCTCCAGGCCATGCGGCAAGATCACATCGTCTTCCAGCGAGATACGGCGGATCGGCAGACCCGTCTCCGTCTCCACCTCCACCATGTACTCGCGGTCGCTTCTGCGGTCGACGGCATCCGACTCGGGGATGGCCTGCCAGGTCCAAAGCGTGTTGCGGTCCGAGCGACTTACGACATGGTGGAAGTTGCCGTCGAGCACCCACAGCGGACTGCCGCAGCTGTCCAGCCGGGCCAACACCCCTCCATTGTCGAAGTTCACGACGATCGACCCGTCCTCCAGCGGAACCACACCGTGCAGAAAAACGCGGTTCGGGCTTTCGCCCTCCGGCGCCAGCAGAGCGTAGTCGACCGGCCAGTAGTGCAGTTCCGCACCGTCGGGATCGATCAGGCGCAGACCCGCAAGAGCCTCCCGTCCCGGCGTCAGTTCGGAGATGAGGCGCAGGCCCGGCATCATCCGCTCAGGATCGAGACTGCTTGTCGGCTCCGCACCGGGCACCGGGGCTTCCACCAGAAGCAGTGTCGGTTCGATCCCGAGATCGTGGCGCCAATTGCGGAAGAGATCGAGCGAATCCTCGTAAAGCTGAGCCACGAAACTGGTCGGAGGAAGCTGTCGGAAGGCGACGAAGAAGCCGCCGAAGAAAGCGATGACTGTCAGCGAAAGAATAAAGATCAGAAACGAGAGGCGCTCGGCCATCGTTCAACGCCCTTATTGAATTGGTAGCAAGGTACGGGCCTTGCATTTGAGATTTCCATAGAGTGCCTGCGCCGTAGGAAGCAGGGTCTCGAAATCGGGATCGTCAGGAAGGTCGTAGGTACCCGGCGCATGGACCCGCGTGGCCTCCGCCCGCATCGCCTCGGTACAGTCGATATCAATCGTCTCGGCCAAGCTTTCCAGCGAACGTAGAGGTCTTCCGCAAAGGTCGGCATAGTCGATAAAGACAAGAGACTCCCGATCAAGTGCCGCGAAGGCTTCATGCACGGCGATCCAATAGCTCAGCCAGAAGATCGGCCGATCCGGCGAGCCGGGCAGTTTGTCGCCGGGCAGTTTGTCGAAGGAGATCGGCTTGAGATCGGCGCCGAATTCGAAGTGCCCCAGGGACGCCATGTAGCGTCGCGCGAAAGGATCGTCCGCGTGGATCTTTTGAAACCGACTATGTTGACGGTGGAGGGACTGGGCGTGGGACAGAGGATCCCGGAAGGGAACGAGAATGCGACAGTCGGGGAAGATCTCGGGCAGAAGCCGGAGGCGCGCGATATTACTGTTGTTCTTCGAGAGATAACGGCGATTGGCTTGGGTTTGGATGCCGCCCTCCCGCGAGCGTAGGGCGACGACCTTGGCCATGTGGCGTGCGAAGAAGGTTTCGAATTCGGGATCCCGATCTTCATCCGTCCAAAGAGAGATCGAGTCTTCGCTATACTTCTCTCGCCAGAAGGTGAGCCAGACTGTCTCTTCGAAGGCTTCGGGGCTGTCGTAACCGACCGCCATACCGTCACCATGCGGCCGTTCACGTAGCGCTGCCGTCTTGCGAAAGGCGCGCGAGAAGCGATCCCAGATCAGCGGCGCCAGCACGAAGGGCATATCCCGATAGCTGTTCGTCGCCAGCTGTTCCGAAGCCGCAAGAATGTTCAGCAGGTGAGTCGTCCCGGCACGCGGCAAGCCGGCGATGAAAACCGGTCGCTCCGGCCTGCTCTCGGCGAGATCGGCGGCAAAGAGACGATCCTCCATGTCCGCCAGAGCGAGCTGTAGGGGAAACCCCGCGAAGGCCAGGCGATGCAGCAAACGATCCATGCCGCTGTAGCTGGCAGTGGTGTTCTCGGTGGACGTCATCGTCGTATCACCAGGGCAAGGACGGAAACGACAAGGGCCGACATCAAGAACAGGGGATCGACCGCGAGAGACGCGGCCTCGCCAAGATCGTAGAGGCCAAGTTGAGAGCCGAACCAGACGCAGAGGAGCGCCGCCGCGAGCGCGAGAGCGGATCGCCACAAGATCCCAAGAAAAGTGCCCATCAAGGAGACGGCGGCTGCTCGTGCCGCCGCTTCCTTCTCGGCGTCGTCGACCTCCGCCGATTGGAGCAAACCGGTCACGCTGCGCAAACGCTGTCCGCTGTGTGCGACGATAGCGCCGAGTCCGAGCCAACGCAGAACGAGCGCAAACGCCAATATCCCGATCAGGAGAAAGGCGACTGTCATTGGAACTTCGCTCTCATCGAAGAGCGGCACCGCCGTCAGCCGCTACGCCCTCGACTTTCGGCGGTGTTCGCGCTGCCTTGCCGAGCCTTCTGGCGAGCCGCCCGCATCCTTTTGATCGGAAACCAGACAAAACCGACCAGCGCCAATCCGGCAGCCGCGAAGAGCGCAAGAATAGCGCCGAGGGCGGAAAGTCCTCCGCCAGGACCGATGTAGGCCAGCGCCGGTGTGGCGCTCGCGAAAAAGACTAGACCGCCCAACCCCACGTTCCGCCAGAGCTGGCGATATCCCCGTCTCGATCGCGTCATGGCGACGAACCTCCGACTGCCTGTGCTCACTCGCTACGGCGATGAACCGTATCGCTATTTCAAATGGCACAGGGGATGGAACGTCGCCGGGACATCTCTGGCGCAACCGTATGACCGCTCAACCGGAGCTGCGGCCGGTCGGCCTTGATCGAACGAAGGACGGGTAACCAGGTAAACGCCGGATTTTCAAGGCTTTAACGGGAGAGAGTCGCCGGCCGACTCTGCCATAGGAGACAATTTCCAAAAGCGACCGGGCGCGGCAGGGCGACAAGGTTGTGACAGCTGCCCTCAAAGCCCGAAGCCCCCGAGCTTTGGGGACTTCCCGGACAGTTGCAGAGAAAGCGTTGGGCGGCAGGCCTTGGCTGACCGAAGCTTGCCGACACCTTCGCGCTCCACTCCAGGGTGCGAACAGGGGTCATGCCTGAGGTGGGATCACCGCAGCGATTCCACCTCAGGCGATCCTGTTTTAAACGCGGTTCATACGGTTCGCGACGAGATCATCGACCACGCCCGGATCGGCGAGCGTCGAGGTATCTCCAAGGTTGGAGTAGTCGTTTTCCGCAATCTTGCGCAGGATGCGCCGCATGATCTTACCCGAGCGGGTCTTCGGAAGACCGGGCGCCCACTGGATCAGATCCGGACTGGCGATCGGACCGATCTCGCGTCTTACCCACTGGACCAGTTCCTTGCGCAGCGCTTCCTCCGGCTCTTCGCCGGCAACAAGCGTGACATAGGCGTAGATGCCCTGCCCCTTCAGGTCGTGGGGGTAGCCGACCACTGCGGCTTCCGCGACCTTGGAATGAGCCACCAGGGCGGACTCCACTTCGGCCGTGCCCATGCGGTGGCCCGACACGTTGATCACGTCGTCGACCCGCCCGGTGATCCAGTAGTAGCCGTCCTCGTCGCGGCGACAGCCGTCACCGGTAAAGTACTTGCCGGGATAGGTGGAGAAATAGGTCTGCACGAAACGCTCGTGATCGCCGTAGACGGTGCGCATCTGTCCGGGCCAGGAGTCGGCGATGCAGAGATTGCCTTCGGTAGCCCCTTCCATATGCCGGCCTTCGGCGTCGACGATCACCGGCTGGACCCCGAAGAAGGGACGCGTCGCCGAGCCGGGCTTAAGGGGGGTCGCGCCCGGCAGCGGCGTGATCAGGATGCCGCCGGTCTCGGTCTGCCACCAGGTGTCGACGATTGGGCAACGTCCTTCGCCGACCACGTTGTGGTACCAGAGCCAGGCCTCCGGGTTGATCGGTTCCCCGACCGATCCCAACAAACGCAGAGAAGTCCGCTTGGTTTTCTTCACCGGCTGTTCGCCCTCGCGCATCAAGGCGCGGATGGCTGTCGGCGCAGTGTAGAAGATATTGACCTTGTGCTTGTCGCAGATCTCCCACATGCGGGAGGCATCGGGATAGTTGGGAACGCCTTCGAACATCAGCGTCGTAGCGCCGTTGGCGAGGGGTCCATAGACGATGTAGCTGTGCCCGGTGACCCAGCCGACGTCGGCTGTGCACCAGTAGACCTCGCCGTCGTGATAATCGAAGACGTATTGATGCGTCATCGAGGCATAGACCAGATAGCCGCCACCGGTGTGCAGCACGCCTTTCGGCTGGCCCGTCGAACCCGAGGTGTAGAGGATGAAGAGCGGGTCCTCGGCCGCCATCTCCTCGGCCGGGCAGTCGTCGGAAACCTTGCCCAACTCCTCGTGATACCAGCGGTCGCGGCCGTCCGCCCAGGTGATCGAGCCGCCGGTGCGACGCACCACCAACACGGTCTTCACGTCGGGGCAGGACTCCAGCGCCTTGTCGGTATTAGCTTTCAAGGGCACCTTGCGGCCGCCGCGCAGTCCCTCATCGGCCGTAATGACGAAGGTCGAACCGCAGTCCTGGATACGGCCGGCCAGGGCGTCCGGCGAGAATCCGCCGAAGACCACGGAATGGATCGCGCCGATCCGCGCACAGGCCAGCATGGCGTAGGCCGCTTCGGGGATCATCGGCAGATAGAGCGTCACCCGGTCGCCCTTCTGCACGCCGTTGGCCTTCAGGACGTTGGCCAGGCGGCAGACCTCTTCGTAGAGTTCGCCGTAGGTGATGTGCTTGTGCTCGCTGGGACTGTCGCCCTCCCAGATGATCGCCGTGTCGTTCTTCTTGGTTTCCAGATGGCGGTCGATGCAGTTGTAGGCGACGTTGGTTGTGCCGTCGTGGAACCAGCGGATCTTCACCTCGCCGGGACCGTAGGCGACGTCTTTGACCGCCTGATAGGGCTTGAACCAGTGGATGCGCTTGCCGTGCTCTCCCCAGAAGCCTTCCGGGTCGGCGACAGATTGTTCGTACATTTTCTGGTAGCCGGCGGCGTCGATCCAGGCCGACTGGGCAACCTCGTCCGGCACGGGGTAGGTACTGCTCATCTGCGGTCGCGCTCCCTCTGCTCTGCTCATTTCAGGGGCGCGGTCGTTGGTCGTGCCGGCCCCAACTGGAAATAGACCTCGCTTCAGCCAGAACTATTCCAGAAAAGTACACTGCTTAACAACAGCAGGTCGCAGACCGTAGGTGTGCCGATCAACTAGCCGGCAGCCGGAAGGGGCGCTGTCAAGACCAGCCACCCCTCGTCGTCCGGCTCGACAGAGATGGGCGTCAGCGCCTGACCGGCGCAGGGCCCCGAGATGCAGTAGCCGGTCGCAGGTTCGAACAGCGCCCCATGGGTGCGACAGATCACGTGGGTTCCGGCCGCATTCATGAAGCGGTCCGGCACCATCTCCAGCGGCACCCCGAGATGCGGGCAACTGTTCAGGTAACCATGGACCGACCCGCCGACCCGCAACACGACCAGTTCGCGAGGCCCCGTTTCGTCGTGCAGGAGCAGCGACTTGCCCTCACCCTCCTCGATCTCGACGAGGCGGCAAAGGCGCAGCGGAAGCCCTGTTGAAATCAAAGGAGGCGAACGAGGTGGCAGAGAATCGGACATGGCGCTTCGGACGAGATCGGGTCAAGCGGCAACTGTAGCGGTTTCCAGCGTTTTGGTGTTCTCTGCACGACTATCGAGCTTGGATCTAGCCTGGGATCGAACGCGTCGCCTATGGTCCTGACACTCGCGGTTTCCGGTTACCGATCTCTACGGAACCTCGTGGTTCCCCTCGAACAGCTGACGGTCATCACTGGACCCAACGGCAGCGGAAAATCGAGTCTCTATAAGGCAATGCGCCTTCTGGCCGATGTCGCCCAGGGACGAGCTATCGCCGCCCTGGCCCTGGAGGGCGGGCTGCCATCGACGCTGTGGGCGGGGCCGGAAGCCTTCTCGCGCGGGATGAAGACAGGCGATGTCGCGATCCAGGGAACGGTCAGGCGCGAACGGGTGAGCCTGAGACTGGGCTTCGCCGATAACGACTATGGCTACGCCATCGATTTGGGCCTGCCGGTGCGCGCCGGCAGTTCGCTGTTCAACTACGATCCCGAGATCAAAGCAGAAGCTCTTTGGGTTGGCGAACATCTCAAGCGCTCCAACCTGATAGCGCAGCGCAAGGGACCGAGTGTCACCGTCATGGACGAAGCGGGCCGCCACCGCAACGTTCTCGCGAACCTGGCGAACTTCGACAGCATGATGACTCACGCCTCGGATCCGCGCGGGGCGCCGGAGCTGCTCGCGCTGAGAGAACGCATGCGTTCCTGGCGTTTCTACGATCATTTCAGAACGGATCGGGAGGCGCCCGTCCGCTACCCGCAGGTCGGAACGCGAACGCCCGTGCTAGCATCGCATGGCGCCGATGCGGCGGCGGCGTTGCAGACCATTCGCGAGATCGGCGATCCGCAGGCGCTGGACCACGCCATCGACGATGCCTTCCCCGGCGCGTCTCTGCAGGTGACCGCAACGGATGGGCTTCTCGAGATGGTCATGCATCAGCAGGGACTGCTGCGCCCCTTGAGAGCTGCGGAGCTCTCGGACGGCACACTGCGATATCTGCTGCTGATGGTGGCTCTGCTCACCCCGCGACCTGCCCCTTTGATGGTCTTGAACGAACCAGAGACGAGTCTGCACGAAGATCTTCTGGAACCGCTGGCCCGGTTGATCGCCAAAGTGTCCCAACGGAGTCAGATCGTCGTCGTTTCCCATGCCGAGCGCCTCGTCAACGCCCTTAGGCGGCAAGACCGCTGCATCAGCTATGCACTCAGAAAGGACTTGGGAGAAACAGTGATCGAAGGGGTCGAGCATCTGCCTTGGGCTTGGCCAAAGCGCTAGAGCTTGCCCTCCGCCGAAGCCGTTCAGTCGGGATCGGTCTCCGCCATCGAACAGATCAGCCGCCAGGCTTCGTCCGGAATCGGCATGACGGAGAGGCGCGACTGCTTGAGCAGCGGAAGCTCGGCCAGCTTGGGCTCTGCCTTGATCTCGGCGAGGGTCACTGGCCGCTCGACCGGTTTGACCGCCGTAACGTCGACCATACCGAAGCGACCGGAGGCGTCGGTCGGATCGGGATAGTACTCGCGCGCCACCTCGACAATGCCGACGATCCGCTTCTCGTTGACCGAGTGATAGAAGAAGGCGCGGTCGCCCACCGTCATGGCCTTGAGGTTGTTGCTGGCCTGATAGTTGCGGACACCGTCCCAGTGGTCGGTGCCGGCGGCGACCTGGTCGTCCCACGACCAAGTGCCCGGTTCGCTCTTCATCAGCCAGTAGGCCATAGCGCATTCCCTTCTCTTCGTTTGTTCTGCGGATAGCAAAAGCATCGGGACGGCGCTAGCCTGAACGACTTGCCCCTCGAGGAGTCCCCATGAAACTGCAGCTTTCCACCTGGCCCGAGGTCGAGGCCTACCTCAAGACCTCGACCGCCATACTGATCCCGATCGGCTCGACCGAACAACACGGTCCGACCGGCTTCGTCGGGACCGACGCGCTTTGCCCGGAGATCCTGGCGGACGGGATCGCCGAACAGACGGGCGCCCTGATCGCTCCGACCGTTTCCGTCGGCATGGCGCAACATCACTTGGGATTTTCCGGCTCCATGACGCTGCGGCCTTCAACCCTGATCGCGGTGCTGCAGGACTGGATCAACTCCCTGTCCCGCCACGGGTTCGACCGCTTCTACTTCTTGAACGGCCACGGCGGAAACATCGCGACTGTTTCGGCCGCTTTCTCGGAGGTCTACGCTCAAGCCAGCCTCGGCGCGGCCCCGTCCAATCGGCCGGCGCTGACCTGTCGCCTGCGCAACTGGTGGGACCATCGGGACGTTCAGGCCCTGGCCAAGCAGTTATTCGGCAGCAGCGACGGCCAGCACGCCACGGCTTCGGAGATATCCTTGACGTACTACGGCTACCCAGAGGCGGCGAAGCGCGCGGAAGCAGGCGCGGCCGGTATGAGTCCCAAGGTGGCGCCCACCGGCGGCTTCACCGACGCTGCGGATTACCGCCGCAGGTTCCCGGACGGCCGTATGGGCAGCGACCCGACGCTGGCCAGCGTCGAGAAGGGCCGTCAGCTCTACGAAACCGCAGTCAGGACGCTGTCGGAGGATTGGCGAAGCTTCGCCAATGGCGGCTGAAACGTCGAAACGACTCCGGGTTCTGCTGCTAGACTCTCGTCATCATGACGCAGCTTGATAGCCTGCCGACGCGCAAGGGCGCGATAACCTCTGCCCCACGGGCCGTCGAGATCGACGGCCGGATGGTCCCGCTGGCGGTGCGGGTCAACGCCCGCGCACGGCGCATCATTCTGCGTTTGGCGCCGGGCGCCGCGCCGGACGGCAGCGACGGGGTGTCCCTGACTCTGCCCGCGCAGGTCAGTCTGTCCGAGGGTCTCGCCTTCGTCGAGCGAAGCCGGGGCTGGATCGCTGCCCGCTTGAAGCGCCTGCCGGCGCCGGTGCCCATCGCCGACGGAACCCTGCTGCCGATCCTGGGCGAGGAACATCTGGTCAAGCACGCTCCCTGGAGCCGCCGGCCGCCGTGGACAGAGAAGGGCATCCTTTGGGTCGGCGGTGCGGAGGAGCACCTGCAGCGCCGCGTGACCGACCATCTGAAAAGCATCGCCCGCCGGGAGATTGCCGCCCGCGCCCGCGCCAAGTCCGCGAAACTCGCCGCACAGTCGACATCGTCGGGGAAAACGCCCGCGCCGAACTTGCGGCCTCTCGGACGTATCACCTTGCGCGACACGCGCAGCCGCTGGGGCAGTTGTTCCTACAGGGGCGATCTCAGCTTTTCCTGGCGTCTGATCTTCGCCCCGCTTCCTGTACTTGACTACGTCGTCGCCCATGAGGTGGCGCATCTCGCGCATCTCGACCACTCGCCGGCCTTTTGGCGCGTTTGCGACGCGCTTAGCGAAGAGCCAGGTTGGACCAGGAGTTGGCTTCGTCGGCATGGAACCGGGCTGCTGCGCTACGGCGGCTGAGACAGAGTCGCGGTGGCCAGCGAAGCAGTCCGGCAACTGAGCGTACCGTGAAGTTCCTCACAGTTGCTGTCGGCGGCGTCGTTTATCTCTGCACCATAGGCCGGCACAGCGAAGACCTGCCGGCCCCGACGTTGCTGAGGCCAGAAGAATGGGAACGAAAGCAAGCGGCAAAGAACCGGCGGCGGTTTCACGTTCGGCCCGACCGGACGATGCCCCTCTGCTCGTCGAGTTGGCAAACCTGGCAGGCGAAGGTCTACCGCTGCATCTCTGGGAGGGCTTGGCCGAGCCCGGGCAGACCGCAAGGGAAGCCGGTATCGCGCAGGCGAGACGCGATACCGGCGGCTTTTCCTACCGCCATGCCACGGTGATCGAAGCCGCGTCGGACTCGGACACCCCGCGCCAGGTTGTGGGTATGCTGGTCGGCTACCGTCAGAGCGTCCCCTACGAGACTCAAGACCTAGCCGACTTGCCACCGCCCATTCTGCCCCTGATCGAATTGGAGGCGGAAGCGGAAGCGGCGGCGGAGGCGGCCGGATTGGCGGGCTCCTGGTACGTCAACGTCTTGGCGGTCTTGCCGGCCTTCCAAGGCCGAGGGCTCGGCAGGCGGCTGCTGGCCCTGGCCGAGGACAAAGCAGCGAAAACCGGTGCGGGGCTCATGAGCCTGATCGTCGACTCCAGCAATCGCGGCGCCTTCTCGCTCTATCTGCGTGAAGGTTACCGGGAAGTCGCGCGGCGACGTCTGGTGCCTTGGCCCGGCGGCCCGACCGGGGACTGGGTCCTGCTTCTCAAGACGCTGTAACACGGCGCCTCACGACATTGCGCCTCGGTCACGTGTCTGGAGTTTGTCGCAGCGGCCGACCATCCCTTCGTCACGCGGCCGTTATCTCCCTGAAGTAGCATTCGGCATCACGTTGCCGAAACCTGGGGAGGTGCAGCCATGACCCTGCTGAAGATTGCCAATTGGAACGTCGAGTGGATGAACCGTTGGTTCACCGCCGACGACGCGGGCGCGCCCCGGCTTCGGCGTTCGGAGGAAGTCGCAGGCGTCAGCGACCTGCAGGGGCTTTGCACCCGCGTGGCCGCGGTCATCGAGGCGATCGACGCAGACCTGGTGGCACTTCAGGAAGGGCCCAGCCGCAAGAGCGAGATGTCCCTCTTCGTGAGCCAGTTTCTCGGCGATCGCTACGAGATCCAAGGACCGGCCGGACGAGGCCAGCAGAAGCTCTATACCTTGATCAAGCGCGGCAGCCCTGCGATCGCCGACGTCTTTCGGATCACGGAGGAGTTAGGCTTCGACTTCGAGGCCGATTGGGAGGTCGATATCGACCACGATCTGACGCTCGACAGCTACGGTTTCACCCGTCCGCCGTTGGTGTTGAGGATCGAAACCTCCTCAGGACGCATGCTGCGGCTGATCAACCTGCATGCCAAGTCGAAGTACGTCCACCAGGGTGAGCGTCTGTGGCGCGACCCTCTGCGCCGAGACGAGTATGTCCGCGAAGCCCTTCAAGCGCGGCGGCGCATCTCGGCCGAAGCCATGCGGGTGCGCGAGTACCTGGATCTCAGCTTCACGCAAGACGAACAGGCCGCCATCGCCTTGGTCGGGGACTTCAACGACGGCCCCGGCTTCGACTACTTCGAGAAGCGCTACCTGACGCACGGTCTGGCCAACACCTTGGCCGGTTCACCCTACATCCCGCCCCGCATGCTGCGGCACGGCTTCGTCGACGAGATGCCGAAGGAGCTGAACTGGACGGCGATTTTCGACGACTTCATCGAAGAGGTGACGAACCGCAAGATCCTGCTCGACCACATCCTGCTGTCGGCCAGCCTCTACTGGAACCAGGGTGCGCGAGCCTCGAGCGGTCTGATCGAGCACGACATCTTCAACGCTCAGGTCCGCGACGATCTGACAGGCGAACGCGAGAAGTGGCCAAGCGACCACCTGCCACAGAGCGTCACGCTTGAACTTTAGCGCCAGACTCGGTCTGGGCTACCCGGCTCAAGCGACACGACAATCGGGGTGAGGCGATTCGGAACGGCGTTGTCATGCGATTTGTCTCCCGCGACGCCTTGGCGCACCCTTGGGAGATCGAGTATCACTGCCGCCGGCGCGAGACGAGCGCCCCGACCAGTCGCGTTCATCCCATCGCGTTCATCCCATCGCGTTCATCCCATCGCGTTCATCCCAGTCACAGGCGGACGGCATGCCGAGCTTCAAGACGATCGACGACCTGCAGGTTTCCGGAAAGACCGCTTTGGTTCGCGTCGACTACAACGTGCCGCTGCGGGACGGCCGGGTAACCGACACCACCCGGATCGCACGCTCCAAGCCGACGATCGACGATCTGATCGAACGCGGCGCCAAGGTGGTTCTGCTCGCCCACTTCGGACGGCCGAAGGGCGAACCCAACACGGCGATGTCGCTCCGGCCGGTTGCTGGAGCCGCAGGCGAGGTACTCGACCGCCCCGTCGCCTTCGCCGAGGACTGCATCGGGCCAGCCGCCGAAACCGCGGTCGAGCAGCTCGCATCGGGTAATGTTCTGCTGCTGGAAAACCTCCGCTTCCACGCTGGAGAAGAAGCCAACGATCCCGCCTTCGCCGATAGCCTCGCCAGGCTTGGCGACGTTTACATCGACGATGCCTTTTCCGCAGCGCACCGCGCCCACGCATCGGTCGAGGGTCTGGCCCGTCGCCTACCGGCCGCCGCGGGTCGGCTGATGCAACAGGAACTGGACGCTCTCGGCAGGACGCTGGAGAATCCCGAACGCCCGGTTGCGGCCATCGTCGGCGGCGCCAAGGTCTCGACCAAACTCGATTTGCTCGGCAACTTGGTGGGAAAAGTTCAGCTGCTGATCGTTGGCGGCGGCATGGCGAACACCTTTCTCCATGCCCTGGGGGTCGATGTCGGCGCCTCACTTTGCGAGGCAGAGATGTCCGCTACGGTCGGCGATATCGTCAGGACCGCCAAGGCCCAGGACTGCGATATTCTGCTGCCGACCGACGCCTTGGTGGCCAAGAAGCTGGCGGCAAATGCCCCTTACGATACCGTTTCGATCAAGAACGTTCCAGCCGACCAGATGATCTTGGATGTCGGCCCGGCGACGGCGGACCACATCGTCAAGCGCCTTGCCGACTGCAAAACCCTGGTGTGGAACGGCCCGCTGGGTGCCTTCGAATTCCCGCCCTTCGACAGCGGCACCAACGCGGTCGCGAAAGCCGTTGCGGACTACAGCGAGCAGGGTCGATTGCTGACGGTGGCCGGCGGCGGCGATACCGTGGCGGCCCTTGCAAATGCGCAAGCCGTAGAGCGCTTCTCCTACGTTTCCACCGCCGGTGGGGCCTTCCTGGAGTGGCTTGAAGGCAAGATGCTGCCGGGCGTGAAGGCTTTGGAAGACGCGCTCTAAAAACTTATGATGGGCAGAGGATCACCTGTTGTCGGGCGGCCCCCAGATCGCAATGCGGGGAAACGGCAGAAACGCCGAACACTGCGTCTATAACGGGATATTCTTCTTGTCTCTTGCGCTCTGCTTGTCAAAAAATGGCGCAGGGCTCGTTCGCCATAGAATAGAGCTTTCCACCTCGGCACTTTCACATAAAACCGAGATCTCTAAATCGCCTGATTGGCACCATAGGTGTCTTGTTTTGATTTTTTGTTGTCGTTGCTATTTTTTGACCAAACTCTCTCGACCTCTACAGAGACAAGAGGGCCAATTTTCCCCGCTTTTATTGGCTTGCGCAGACCCAAATCCGCACCTAAGACAACAGCATATTTGATCGCGTCGAAGCCGTTGAAGGTTCCACCGCTCGACATCGCGATGATAAGTCCGTCGTATCCCGCACGGCGCAGTAATCGAATCATCTCAAGCCCGTTCAATTCGGGCATAAAAACGTCCGCCACCACAGCGACTGGCTTCGAAACTTCGAAAGCGCGAACGGCTTCTTCACCGTTCGAGAATTTGACAACTGAAAATCCGCTTTTTATGAGGTTTTCAGAAACCAGCTCTCGGTCAACCTTCATATCGTCTACGACAAATACAGTCTTATTCATTAAGACGCCTCCTGTCGTACAGCTGTAAAGTCAACTTACATTTTCCAGATTACGGAAACAAGGTAAGAATATGGTAACCTTGCGAACTCTAGGTTTCATCCTACGCGAGAGATGATTCTGCGAAGGGATCGATGCTCGACCTCGCCCTGCTGGTTCCACTGGTAACAAACCTGGGTTTAATGGCTGCGCTGGCGGTCGCCTACGCAGTGTTGATGCCTCATCTCGAAAAGACGGCGGGCCCCTTCGACTCAAAGCCTCGCCTGACGCGGTCTCTTGTTGTGGGCCTGATCTTCGGCGTGGCCGGTGCGGTTGCCATGTACCTTCCGGTCGAGTTCGCCCCTGGCATCATCTTCGACGTTCGCGCGATCCCGCTGTTGTTGTCGGGAGTCTTTGGCGGCCCCTTGGCGGCGATCTTTGCCGGTGCCTCCATCGGCGGTGTCCGGATCGCCATCGGCGGTGCAGGAACCGTGCCGGCGCTGGTCGCGGCGAGCGGATTTGTCTGCATGTCCATCGGGCTATGGCATCTGCGGCGGACCAATCCCCGCTTCGGCGTACATCATCTGGCGCTGGCCGGATTGCTCTGCATCCTCCCCATCTTACTGGGCGTCAGCTTGCTGGGTCTGGAGATGACGAAAAGCATCGTCAACGCCCTGGCGATCCCGATCATGGTCACCCATACGGCCGGCTGCTACATTGTCGGCTGGCTGTTGCTCAGCGAGGATCGCAGGCGAAAAACCGAGGAACAGCTTAGGGTCGCCCGTATCGCGGCAGATCAGGCGAACGACGCAAAGTCGCAGTTTCTGGCGCAGATCAGCCATGAGCTGCGCACACCGATGTCCGCCATTGTCGGCTCTTTGGAGCTCCTGTCCATGGAGCGCCTGAAGTCCGAACATCATGAGATGCTGGAGGTAACGCGCCGCTCTGCAAGCAACCTCGTCAAGCTGCTCAACGACCTCCTGGACCTGTCCAAGATCGAAGCCGGTCGCATGGTCTTTACGGAACACCAACTCAACGTACAGGAACTGCTGAACGATCTTCAAATTCTCTACAGAAAGGCCAATCCCTCAGACGCCGTGACCCTCAGCCTCCGAATCGCGCCCGAGGTTCCCGAGTACATCCAGGTCGACGGTCACCGGCTGAAGCAGATCCTCAACAACCTGATCGGAAATGCCCTGAAGTTTACGCGAGAGGGAGAGGTTGAACTGACGGCGGATATCGTTCCCACCGACAGGCTTTCCCAGGACAGGGTCTCCACCCAAGCCAAAGCCCAGACGATGCGGATCGTTGTGCGTGATACGGGAATCGGCATTCCAGTGGATCGGCAAGAGGCGGTTTTCGAGGCGTTCGAGCAGGCGGATGCTCGGATCGATCACGAGTTTGGCGGTACAGGTCTCGGGCTACCGATTAGCCGCAGGCTGGCGCGCGCGATGGGCGGTGATCTGACGCTCAGCAGCGTCGAGCAGGTTGGCACTTCCATGACTCTCCTACTCCCCTTCACTGCCGTAGACAGGCAGCGCGCAGGAGAAGACACAGGCCGACCCGAACCGAGCCTTTCCGAACTGGTGTCCGCCAAGCCCTTCGCCGGCAAAAGGATACTGCTTGCGGAGGATGTCGAAGCGAGCCGGATGGTTATCGACCGTATGCTGACGGCCCTCGGCGCGGAGGTTATCGCCGTCCCCGATGGTGCGCAGGCCGTGAGCAAGGCGGCTGAAGGCGTCGACATCATTCTGATGGACATGCAGATGCCGGTGATCGACGGCCCCGAGGCGACGCGCCGGATCCGCGCACTTTCAGGGACAGTCGCCGAGACTCCGATCTTCGCGTTGACGGCCGATGCGACACAGGTGAACAAGAGACGCTATCATGCAGCAGGGTTGGATGGCGTTCTGACGAAACCGGTCGACTGGGGGGAATTAGTCGCCGTTGTCGCTAGCTTCCCCGACTCGGATACTGCCAGTATCCCGCAACCCTCCACACCACCTGCATCACCGGGCGACTCTGCTTCTCCGACGAACCTGAGCGTTTTGAAAGTGGCGAAGTCGGAGCGTTGGAATCGTGAGACAATCGAGTCTCTGGAACTCTCTCTCGGACATCAGACAGTCGTCGATCTGCTGTCTCAACTGCCGACTTCTATCAGCCTCTGTCTCGAAGACATCAAGACGGCCTTGCAGAACGACACCGACTTTCAGAAGCAAGTCTGGCTGTCCGCACATTCTCTAAAGGGTGCGGCCGCGAATTTGGGATTCGACAGGCTACGCACCCTTGCGGAACAGCTGGAGACCAGCGCCGACTATAGCGAAACGCAGTTAGCGGCCGCCTCGCTCGAAGAAGAGCTGGAAGAGATCACGGCTCTTATAGAGACCTATGTCGCTACCCCTTACCGAGATAGGCAGCGCACGGAGAGATCTGTCTCCGGAGCCACCTAGAGCGGGGTCGCCGAACCGCGCCAACCAAACTGCGGGGATCAGCCCGCCGTTACTCGCTTCTTGCTCTTCGTGGGTTTGGATGCGGTCTTGACGGCCGCAGGAGACTTCCGACGCGACCGGACGGTCTCCGTATCAGCCGGAGCGCAGACACCGTCCTCCAAGGCTTCCAACAGTTTCTTCCGAATCGCCCGCAAGCGCTGGGGGCTTTCGATCTTCGAGTTGAGCGCATCGTGAACATAGAAGCTGTCGACCGCGCGCTCGCCATAGGTGGTGATTTGAGCCGAATCGATCATCAAGCCGAGTCGTGCCAGCGCCAAGGTTAGCCGGTAAAGCAGGCCCGGCCGGTCGCGGCCGTTGACCTCAATCACCGTGTGCTGGCGGCTCGCCGCGTTGTCGATCAACACACGGGGCGCCACGGTGAAGATCTCGAAGCGGGACGGCAGATTCGGCGCTTGGCGACGAAGTTCGGTCAGAGGACGGATCGAGCCGGATAGCGTCCGTTCGATCGCCGCGTAGAGCTTGGCGAGCTTGCTCGGCTTGGCGAAGGCGCCGCCGTTTGCAGCATCGCGGACCCAGAAGATGTCGAGCGCCATGCCGTCCTTGTGGGTGAAGATGCGTGCGACCTCCACGTTGGCACCTGCCACTGCCAAGGCGCCGGCTATCCGGTTGAAGAGACCAGCATGGTCCGCCGTATAGATCGTCACTTCGGTCGCTTCGCGGTAGGGATCGACACGCGTGTCGACAGTCAGCAGCCGCTGCTCGGCTTCGGCGGTACGGATTAGCCGCGCGTGGCGCACCAGGGTTTCCACATCGAGAGAAAGCCAGTAGGCGTCGTAGCCACGTTCGAGAAAACCTTCGATCCAATCCGGGTCGAACGCTTCGGCGCATTCCTCCAGAGCTTGCCGCAGAGCCGCTTTCTTCACCTCGATCCGCCGTTCCCGGCCTTCGGTCGAGAAACCGCCGGACAGCACCTCTTCGCTCCGCCAATAGAGCTCGCGCAACAGAGACGCCTTCCAGGCATTCCAAACGCCGGGACCGACGGCACGAATGTCGGCGACCGTTAGGACGAGCAGAAGGTTCAAGCGCTCGCGCGACTGCACGAGCCCGGCGAAATCCTGAATGGTCTTGGGGTCATCGATATCCCGTTTGAAAGCGGTATCGGACATCGCAAGGTGATGCAGCACCAGCCAGGCGACCGTCTCCGTCTCCTCAGGCGAGAGACCGAGGCGCGGGCAGAGACGGTGAGCGATCTTGGCCCCCTCCTCCGAGTGGTCGCCCGGACGGCCCTTGGCGATATCGTGCAGCAGGACGGCGAGGAAGAGCACACGGCGATTGAGAACCTTGTGGACGACGCTGCTGGCGATCGGCGCTTCGTCCTGCAGCTTGCCCTGTTCGATGGCATGCAGGATTCCGATCGCGAAGAGCGTGTGCTCGTCGACCGTGTAGTGATGATACATGTTGAACTGCATCATGCTGACGGCCCGCCCGAAGTCGGGCAGGAAACGGCCCAACACGCCGGCCTCGTTCATCCGCCGCAATGCCGTCTCGGGGTTCTGCTCGCCAGTCAGAATGTCCAGGAAGACCTGGTTTGCCTTGGGCGTCTCGCGAAGTGCCTTATCGATGTGTTTCAACGACTGGGTCGCAGAACGCAGAGCGTCGGGGTGGATATCCAGATCGTTGGCCTGAGCAACCTGGAAGAGACGCAACAGGTCGACCGGCTTATCGGCGAAATGCTCCGGCCCCTTGACGGTGAGGCGATCTCCCTCGAGCTTGAACCCGCCGATTTTGCCGCGGCCCCGCAGCAGCGGCAGCCGAAAGCGGGAGCGTCGGTTGTGTTCCGCCTCGATCTGGGCGCAGAAGATCCGGGTCAGATCGCCGACATCCTTGGCAACCAGGAAGTAGCGCTTCATGAAGCGTTCGACGGCCTTCTTGCCGGCGTGCTCGGTGTAGCCCATGAGTGGCGCGATGGCATGCTGCAGATCGAAGGTCAGCCGCTCCTCGCCGCGACCGGTCTGGTAGTGCAGCCAACAGCGCAGGGTCCAGAGGAACTCGAGAGCCTTGCCGAAGGTCCGCGCCTCCGCCTTGGTGAAGACACCCTTATCGATCAACTTCTCGACCGCATCGACCTGATACAGGAACTTACCGAGCCAGAAGATCGTGTGGAGGTCGCGCAGTCCGCCCTTCGACTCCTTGACGTTCGGCTCCAAGGCGTAGCGCGAACCTTGACCGTAGCGTTGGTGTCGCCGGCTGCGCTCCGCCAGTTTGGCTTCAGCGAACCAGAGCCCCTTGCCGGCCTGAACCTCGGCGGCGTAACGCGATTTGAACTCCAGGAAAAGCGCCTGATCGCCCCAAAGAAAGCGGGACTCCAGCAGGTTGGTGGCAATGGTCACGTCCTGGCGTGCCTGGCGCAGGCAGTCGTCGACGCTGCGGGTCGCGTGGCCGACCTTGAAGCCGAGATCCCAGAGATAATAGAGGACCGACTCGATGACCTGCTCGCTCCGCGGCGTCGTCTTGTAGGGCAGCAGGAACAGCAGATCGATATCGCTGTAGGGCGCCAGCTCTCCGCGACCGTAGCCGCCGGCGGCCGCGAGAGACAGCCGCTCCGCCATGGAAGGATTGGCCAGCGGATACAGATCCTGCCCGACGTGATCGTAGATCAGGCGAACGATCTGGTCGGCCTGCCAGGCCAAAAGTGCGGCCGTTGTCCGACCCGAAGCACCCGCCTCGAAGCGCCGTCGGATTTCCTCGCGCCCCTGCGCGAGCGTTCCCTTCAGCAGCTCCAGAATCTCGCTGCGCGCCCGCTCCGGCGTCGAGGCGCGCATCACAAGCGCCGCCATCCTGTCCTGCAGCTTCCCGCGATCCAGGATCGCACGGCGGTTCCCAGCGCCTTGCGGACGCGACACATAGCGGCGGCGCGCACGTGCCGGCGGCACCGCGCCGCTGTCGGAGCGCTGCTCGTCCTGCTTCAGGGTAACTGTGGTGTCCATAACGTCCTGTTGTGGCCTGTTTTGGAGGAATGCGCGAGAAGAGGCTCCCTGTTCGATGTTGGCAGATCGGGGCTTATGACAAGGTGAAGACCCTGCACCGCAGCCGCGACCGTCCTACATGGCAGCCATGGGTATCGAGCTTCTCCGCCGGCAGTGCCGCCTGTTCAGAATGCCGCGCCATTCGACATCGGTGCAACTACGGCGCTCTCGATCGGGGTGGCCAGGCTGGCTAAACAGAGTTCTCGCGCGGGGCCCCGTCTGGCTGTTCTGCCTAGCTCTTATCGCCTGCAGCCAAGACCCCGCGTCGGAACCGGCGCCCCAGGCAGGCTCACTTTCCAGCCCCACCGAACAGTCGGAGTCGAACGCGCGGGTCGGCAGCAACCCGCTGGCATCCCTGACCTCAGTGGTCACGCGAGACGCCGGCGGTCGCCCGGAAGTCGAACTGCTGGTCACCGGGCTCAGACGCGACGAACGCGTCGTCGAGCTGCGCCTGACGGGTCCGGAGAACCAGAGGCGTGTCGCATCCCCGGACTCCATTCGCCACGGCAGCCGCTTGACGGGACGCGCGGCCAACCCCCGTGTCGGCCTGTCAGGCGGCTCCAACGAGGGAGTCGGCGTCACGCTCAGCCTGGATCTCCTGACGCGGCGGTCGCAGCAACCAGAGGAACCGCCCGAGGTCCTGCGCGCCTGGGCGAGACTCGCTCTGCCCGAGGGCGCGGATCCGGAAGACTGGACCGCCAGCGCCATCATCGAGGACAGCTACGGCGAGAGGCAGCAGCTGACCGCAGACGAGCGCGCGCCCTAAACCTTATGATGAGAGTAGGATTCACGCCTTAGGTAGAATCGCCAAAGCGATCCCACCTAAGGCGATCCTGCTCTAGAGCTCCAGCACGTCGCGCATGGAGTAGAGCCCGGCCGGCTTGCCCTGGAGCCAGAGGGCGGCTTTCAGGGCGCCTTGAACGAAGACCTGCCGGCTCGAGGCGCGATGCCCCAATTCGAGCCGCTCGCCCTCCGCAGCGAAGATCACGGAGTGGTCGCCGGCCACGTCGCCGCCGCGCAGCGTGGCGAAACCGATCGTTCCGGCCGGGCGCGGACCAGTTTGCCCATCGCGCACACGCACGCTGGCGTCGTCGAGATCGACGTTGCGTCCCTCCGCCGCCGCCTCGCCGAGCGCCAGCGCGGTTCCCGAGGGCGCATCCACCTTGTGGCGGTGATGCATCTCCAGGACCTCGATGTCGTAGGCCTCGTCCAGCTTCGCGGCAGCCTGGCGCACCAACTCCATCAGGAGAGTTACCCCGAGGCTCATGTTTGCGGCGCGAAGCACCGGCACCGTCTGGGCCGCGCGCTCCAGTTCGGCCAAGTGTTCTTCCAGCAATCCCGTCGTGCCGATCACCAGCGCCGTTCCATGCTCCGCCGCGAGCCCGGCATGCAGGGCAGTTGCCCGAGGCAAGGTGAAGTCGATGACCAGATCGCTATCGGCGAAGATGACAGCGGGCGTGTCGACGGCCGAGCGGCCGAGCGCTTCGCGCCCCGCCAGAACTCCGAGATCCTGACCGACAACAGCACTGCCCGGCCGCTCGCTGCCGCCCGCCAGCTGTGCACCTGGCGTATCCATGACGCCGGCCAGCAGTTGCCGCCCCATGCGTCCGCCACAGCCCAGAATACCGATCCTGACATCACCCATCTTGGTCCTCCCCTGGTCGTGTAAGCTGGGCCACGACAGCTTCCCTAGCGGCGCCACAGCTCTATGTCGAGCGCATGAACCGCAATCCTGCGCAGACGCCCGCCCTAACCGTCTACTACGACGGTGCCTGCCCGTTGTGCCGGCGAGAGGTTGCGTTGTATCGGCGCCTGGACCGTCATGGCCGAATCGCCTGGGACGACGTCAGCCGCCCCGATGCCGAGCCCGGGTGCGGCTTGACGCGCGAAGCGGCCTTGCAACGCTTCCATGCTCGCCATCCGGACGGCCGACTTGAGAGCGGCGCAGCCGCCTTTGTCGCGGTTTGGCGGCAGTTGCCGGGCTTCAGCCGTGCGGCACCCTTGGCGGCTTGGCCGCCGATCCTGCGACTTCTGGAAGGCGCCTACCGGAACTTTCTCAAGATCCGCCCCTGGCTTTCCCGCCAAATGGCGTGACGGCCGTCATGGGGCTGCAAGTCGTCTGGTTCAAACGCGATCTTCGAAGCGGCGATCACGCTCCCTTGGCCGAAGCCGCCCTGCGCGCGTCGGATCTGGGGCCCGTCCTGCCGCTCTACGTCGCCGAACCCGACGTCTGGGGCGCCGAGGACATGAGCGGGCGTCACTGGGCCTTCGCGGTCGAATGCCTTCAGGAGCTGCGCCAAGCGCTGACCGCGCTCGGCCAACCGCTGGTGATCCGGCAGGGCGAGATCGTCGCTGTCCTGGAGGCGATTCACCGCCGGCACGGCATCACCGCCATCTGGTCCCATCAAGAGACCGGGAATGCGGTCACCTTCGCCCGCGACAAACGCCTGCAGGCCTGGACCCACTCAGAGGGCATTCCCTGGCACGAACTTCGCCAACACGGGGTCATTCGCGGCCTGGCCTCCCGAAACGGATGGGCTCGCAAGTGGGATCGCTTCATGGCCGAGCCGACCGCCCCGGAGCCATCCATGCTTCAGCCGATTGCGGACATCGCAGAAGGCATCCTGCCAACCGCGGCAGATCTCGGCCTGCGCCCGGATCCCTGCGGGCAGCGTCAGCAAGGCGGACGGCAGATCGGACTGGGGCTCCTCGAAAGCTTCCTGACCGAGCGCGGTCGGACCTACAGGCGCGCGATGTCCAGCCCGGTGACCGGCTTCGCGGCCTGTTCGCGCCTGTCGGCGCATTTTGCCTGGGGGTCCGTATCGCTGCGCGAAGCAAGTCAGGCGGCAAAGCAAGAACTCCAGCGGCGGCGGCAGAGCGGCGCGAAGGCCGAGGGCTGGTGTGGATCGCTCAACTCCTTCATCGGCCGCCTCCATTGGCACTGCCATTTCATGCAGAAACTTGAGGATGCCCCCGGGATGGAGTTCGACAACCTCCATCCGGCCTACGACGCCCTGGACAAACCCATGGACGACCGGCGCTTCCAAGCTTGGGCCGAGGGTCGGACCGGTCTGCCCTTCGTGGACGCCTGCATGCGCGCGCTGATCGACACCGGCTGGATGAACTTCCGCATGCGCGCCATGCTGATGGCCGTCGCGAGCTATCATCTCTGGCTGCCTTGGCGCCCCACCGGCCTGCATCTTGCCCGGCTCTTCACGGATTACGAGCCCGGGATCCATTGGCCGCAGACGCAAATGCAGTCGGGCACCACCGGCATCAACACGGTGAGGATCTACAACCCCGTGAAGCAGGGGTACGACCAGGATCCAGACGGACGTTTCGTGAAGCAGTGGGTGCCGGAACTGCGAGCGGTACCGGCCTCCCACATCCACGAACCCTGGTCGTGGGGCGAAGCTGCGCAGCTCGACTACCCGGCCCCGGTGGTCGATCACAAAGCTGCGGCGCAGCGCGCGCGACAGGCCATCTGGGCGCTCAGAAGATCGGACGCCTTTCGACAGAACGCCGAGGCCATTCAGGCCAAGCACGGCAGCCGACGTTCGGGGCTGCAGCAAACGGGCCGGCGTGGCCGAAGTCCAAAGCGGGCCGATGGACGTCAGGGGAAGGATGGGCGTCAGAGAGAAATGGAGCTGTGAGCCGCGGCACGCGAGGCGGTGGCAGGCGGGGAGGCGGCAGGCGGGGCGGCAAGGCCGAGCTACCCCGAAAGACCTGCGCGCACTGCGGCCGACCCTTCACTTGGCGCAAGAAATGGGAACGTGTCTGGGATACCGTACGTTATTGCTCTGAACGCTGCCGCCGCGCACGTCGCGATAAGGGTATCGTAGGGATCTAAGAAGATTGCCAGAGCTCGCCATCGGGTCTTAAGGGTTACGTTGTGGAGACAGAGACAGCCAGTCCGACAGATCGGCTCCCGAAGTTGGAGACCGACCGCCTTTTGCTCAAGCAGATCGGCGCCGAGGACCTAGATGCCATGATGGCGCTAGACTCCGATCCCGAAGTGATGCGCTTCATCCGCACGCCGATTACCGAGGAGACGCAGCAGGATCGCCTGGTGCAACTCGTCGGTCGGGTCGATCAGGACTATGGCCCAGGACTCGGCTTCTGGTCCGTCGTTCCCAAGCAGACCCCGGAGAGGTTTCTGGGCTTCGTTCTCCTGACCACGTTGGACGGCAACAGCGAGGTTGAAATCGGTTGGCGCTTCGCCCGCGATACCTGGGGCCAAGGCTACGCGACCGAGGCGGCCGAGGCCGTTCTGGACTACGGTTTCCGGGACTTGGCGCTCGATCCGATCGTCGCCGTCATCAAGCCCGGCAACCAGCGTTCCCTTGCGGTCGCAGAACGACTGGGGCTTAGACGCGACGGCACGCGGCATGCCTACGGCGTCGATCTGCCGTTCTACCGGCTCGAACGCAGCGCTTGGCTGACGCGGCCAGGCGGCTAGCTCTTCGCGGCTTGCCGCCGGCGCTCTGCTCTGGCAGAGACCTGCCCCATGACGCAACAGCCCGATGCTCAAGGTTTTCTCGATCTTTGGCCGACATGCCTGCTCAAACGCCAGTTACCCGGCGCGAAGGAAGCGAACGGCGTGCTTTCCGGCATGATCCTCGACCTGGACGCCAAGTCGGACGACCTGACGACCGACTACCTGGGCGGCAACTTCCTGGAATCCGACCATCCCGCGGTCGCCTGGCTGCGCAGTTGCATCAACAAGACGGCGGTCGACTACCTGCAGCGGGGCGGTCTGGACTACGAACTGCGCTGGTCGCTGCAAGGTTGGGCCAACGTGAACCGCTTCGGCGATTACCACGACCTGCACAACCATCCGCACGCCTATCTGTCCGGGACTTATTACGTGGCCGTGCCGCAGGACTCCGAGAAACTGCCCGGCCGGCGCGACCGGCGCCCCGGAGCGATTTCCTTCTACGATCCACGGGCTCAGGCCAATATGACGGCCATCAAGGGCGACCCGCAGATCGAGGCCGAATACACGCTGCTGCCGGAGTCTGGCACGATCCTGCTCTGGCCGGCCTTTCTGCACCACTTCGTGCATCCGAACCTCAGCCGCAAGCCACGGATCTCCATTTCCTTCAATCTCGTTCTGAAGCGCTCCGAGAGCTATCTGCCCGAGCAGCACTGAGGCTCGAGACGCTGCCCACCGTAAAAGTTGGGACTTGGCTTTATGCTTTGGTTTGAAGGCGCAAAGACGATCTCGTACTAGCTCCGCTCGGCCCGACGCAGACGATCTTCGACCTCGCCCAGCTTGTCGGTCGTCTCCTCCAGGCGGCGCGCCAATACCCGCATGATTTCGACTCCCATCTCCGGAAAGTCGGCGAGCAGCCGATAGAAGAGATCGGTCGTGATCTTCAGAGCCGTCAATTCGTCGGTCGCAACCACCGAGGCAGTGCGAGGGACGTCAATCAGGATCGCAATCTCGCCGATGATCGCGTTTCGACCGACTTCGGCGACCTTCACGGGACCGTCGACGGTGTCCTTGAGAATGTCGGCCTTGCCGTCGACGATGATGTAGGCCGCATCGCCGGGATCGCCCTCGCGGCAGAGCGCCTGATCCGGCTTGAAGGTCATGCGTTCACTGGCGAAGGCCATCAGCTTGAGGCGCGCGGGCTCGAGATTGGCGAACAGCGGTATCCGCTTCAGAACCTCAACTTCCTGCTCCAAACCCATTGCTCTTGCCCTCCGCCTCGCGGTCCTTGCTTGTCGGAACCGCCCCCGTTACCCCTGTCGCCGGTTTCGACCGGCTATCAACCGAACCGACCCTTTCGTTGGCCCGACGTCAGTCCGACGCCAGAAGGTCTGGAAGAGCCCGGCCCTTGTCCCTCAAGTCGCAGAACGCACCCTGCTCGACCAAGCGACCGTTCTGAAGAACCAGAACCCGGTCGAACCGTTCGGCCAAACGAGCCCGCTCCAACGCCCAGACGATACCCGTCTTGCCGCGATGCTGCAGCAGGCGATCGAGCAAGTGCGAACGAGTTGCCCCGTCCATCACCGCTGTCGCCTCGTTGAGAATCAGCAAATCCGGGCGTTTCAGGAGAGCGCGAGCAATCGCTACTTTTTGGCGTTGGCTTGCCGACAGCAGCTTTCCCGCAACCCCGACATTATAGTCTAGGCCAACCAAGACAACCGCATCGTGCAGACCCAGCTCCTCGAGCGTTTCGGAAACGGTGGCGCCGACCGTCTCCTCCGCCTCGGCCCGGCCATAGACGAGGCGCCCAAACAGGATGTTGTCCATCAGGCTGGCTGCCGCGTTGTAGGCGCGAGCGTCATAGAACTCGACGGCGTCGGCGTCCTCCGTCTCGATGCGGTGATGCAGCGCATCGCGCGCCTTCAATAGGCGCTCGCGGAAATCGTCGTCTATCAGATCCAGGCGGTGTCGGGCGTCGACGTAGCGGAACGGCAAGGCCAGAAGCCGCTTGCGATCGACCTCGGGCAGCCCGTCGGCGCCCGATTTCTCCGCCCGCTGAACGAGCTGGCGAAACTCCGGCAAATCGTCGGCCGAAATGAAACTGAACTGGTCGAAGAACGGGTGGCCCGGCGGCAGATCAGCGAAAATCTCGACCATAGTCTCGGCAATGCTGAGGCCCTTGGCGAGCAGCTGCGCTTCGAGTTCGGCCTCGCGCAGAACCTCCAGCACCAAGCGGTTGTCGGGCAAGGCTTGAGGCGCGTACTCCGGCTTGCGCGGCGTGCCGAACAGCAGGTTTTCCGCCAGGGATGCATTGGGGTTGTAGGCCGCCCGGTCAAAGCGCACGACCAAGTCCTCTTGGCCCTGCGCCGCCAGACGCTCGGTCAGGCGCGCCCGCGCCTTCATCAGACCGGCGGCCACCTCCGGCTGCTTCTCCGGATCGATGGTGCGTCCGAGCCCGAAGCGATAGACGTCGGCATTCAGGTCAACCAAGTTCAGGATTTCGAGGAGCTGCCTTTCGAGCGCGTCGGGCCCATCGCAGCCGGCCGCCGCATAGTCGATCCAATCCGCTTGCGGATCGAAATCGATATTGCCGGTCTTGCGGGCTTCCGCCAGATGCCAGTGATGCTGCTTCAGCGCTTCCCCGTCGCGCTCGCGATCCGCCAAGGGCCGGTGCTTGAGGCCGTAGACCAGATTTTCCCGCACAGACTGAGGAAAGAGGTAGGCATCCGGCCCAACATACCCGAGGCGCCGACCCGTCGCGGCCTCCGGCAGTTTCGTCAGAGCCTGAGCGCCGATCTGGATCGAGCCCCCGGCCGGCGGCACCAAAGCCGCCAGCAGAAGAGCGAGATGGTCCTTGCCGCTGGCGGCATCGCCGACCACGGCGGTGGCGGACTCGAGCGGCATCTCGAAACTGATCTGATCGAGAATGCGGTTGTTGGACTCGTCGGTCAGCGTCAGGCCCGAGACCTTGAGGTCGCCCTCGAACGGCGTGACCTCGACCGAGGGGTCCTGCTGAGCGGAGGAGACCACGTCGGTCGGCTGGAACTGCTCGATGACCTGGTCGTACTTGATCTGGACGTCGTTTCGGGTCTGCTCCCAATTCAGCAGCTCGCGGACCGGGCCTGGCAGATCCTTGTAAGCGGCGATCACGGCGACCAGGGCGCCGATGTCGAGCTGCCCGTTGATCGCCAGCAGGCCGCCGGCCGCATAGAAGACGAAAGGCGTGAACTGCCCCAGGAAGTTGTTGAGAAACTTGACAAAGAACTTGCGTTGAAAGATCTCGAATCGGATCGCGAAAATTCGGCCGAGACGGCCGGTCAGCTCGGCTCTCTCCCAATTGGAGGCGTCGTGAGCATGCACTTCGACCGCGCCGTCCATGACCTCGCCGATGCGCCCCGCAAGTTGGCGGGCGGTGAGCTGACGTTCCTTGCCGAGACGCAGGATCGGGACGCGCAACTTCGGAATCAGAATGGCCTGAATCGCCAGAACGGCACCCGCCACCAGCCCCAGCCAGACCGACTGGATCATGATGAAAACCATGGCCGTGATCGCCTGACCGCCCAGGAAGGCGGGAGTCACGAAGGCATCGCCGATGAAACCGCCCAGCGGCTCCACCTCATCCTTGATCATGGTGGCGACTTCCGCCGACTTCATGCGCCGCAGCGTTCGCAGACGAAACCGCAGCAGACGGTCGGTCAGCTCGTAACGCAGACGCCGGAGCATGCGCTCGCCAAGCCGACCCTTGGCGGTATTGATCACGAACTTGAAGCCGCCGTTGACGCAGACCAACGCGAGGAAAGTGAAGCTGAGCGCCAGCAGAAAGCCAGGCTGCGCCAACTCCAACCCTTCGAACAGCAGGATGGGCTCGCCGGTCATCGCCTCACCGAACGGCAGATGAATGCGTCCGAAAAAGCGGGTGTCGTCGACGGAGTCGAAACCCTGTCCCTGAATGCCCTGATTGACGATCTGCTTAGGCAGATTCAGGGACAGGAAATAGAAAGGCAGGGATAGCACCACCAGCAGCAGAATCGCCAACTGATCGCGCCGCGAATGACGCCAGATGTAACGAAACAGATTGGCTTCCATGGCCAGTCGGCCGACCTCAACCCTGCCAAGGGAGGCGTCTGCCTCCTGGAATCGGCAGAGCCTAAACTACAGAGAGGAAACTGGGAATGGGGCGCAAAGGCCTTTATGTCCAAGAAGTTGTGAGACCGGTCACAGGATCGAAGATCTAACGCCACCAGTCGTCTTGCAGGCTCGCCTTGCGCAACCCACCCTTTGCCATCGTCGTCCCGTCTGGCATGATCGGCTGCGGTTGCGATGCGCGAAGCCGGATCAAGCTACGCGGGGGAACATCGCCGTCGAGGCGCTGGTGTCAGCGCGGGGGACGCGGGGCGATCAGGTCCGTACCATCGGACGGGTTCCGCAGGTGGGGGGTGTCCTTCCAGATGTCCGATCCTGATTTGGCCGAGCGCCAGCGCGGCGCGCGGATTCTGATCTACAGTCACGATTCCTTCGGCCTGGGCCACCTGCGGCGCTGCCGGGAGATCGCGCATGCCCTCGTGGAAGCCGACAGCAAGGCCAGTGTGCTGATCCTCTCCGGATCCCCGATTATCGGCAGCTTCGACTTCCGCAGCCGGGTTGATTTCGTGCGCATTCCCGGCGTGATCAAGCTGCGCAACGGCGAATACACCTCCTTGACCTTGCCGCTGGCCGTCGAAGACACGCTGTCCCTGCGCGCCTCGATCATCAAACACACGGCCGACGTTTTCGATCCCGACCTCTTCATCGTGGACAAGGAGCCACTGGGCCTGCGCGGCGAGGTCACGCCGACACTCGGCTTGATGAACCAGCGCGGGGTGCCCTGCGTGCTGGGCCTGCGGGACGTGATGGACGATCCCGAGATGCTGGCGCACGAATGGGAGCGCAAGCACGTTCTGCCGGCGCTGAGCCAGTACTACGACGATATCTGGATCTACGGGCTGCCGCAGATCTGTGAGCCACTGGCCGGTCTCGACCTGCCGCCCTCCGTCGCCAAGCGCATCAGCTACACCGGATACCTGCGCCGACCGGCCGCCGCGGCACCGCAACCCGTCTATCTGGAAAAGATCGCCGAACCCTACGTTCTGGTCACCGTAGGCGGCGGCGGCGACGGCGAAGCCATCGTGGACTGGGTCCTGTCGGCCTACGAAAGCGACCCTTCGATCCCCCATCCCGCGCTTATCGTGCTGGGCCCCTTCATGGGCAGCGAACAGCAGGCTGACTTCATGGCACGCGTCAACCGCCTGAACCAGGTCGAGGCCCTGACCTTCCACCCGCAGGTGGAGAGCCTGATGCAGCGCGCGATCGGCGTCGTCTGCATGGGCGGCTACAACACTTTCTGCGAAGTCCTGTCCTTCAACAAACGCGCCCTGATGATTCCACGCACCGAGCCTCGGCTGGAGCAGCACATGCGGGCCGCACGCGCTCAGGATCTGGGATTGGTGCGCATGCTGGAGGCCGGCCAGACCGGGCGCGACCGCAGCCCCAAGGCCATGGCGACGGCGCTGAAAGGCCTTTCGCATCAGTCCCGGCCGGCCGAGCGGGTGATCCCTGGGTTGCTCGACGGCAGCGACAACGTGGTGCGCCTGGCCGAGCAGTGCCTGACTCACGGGCGCCGGCCTCACCTGATAACCGCCGGCACCGGCGTTTAGAGACTGTTTGGGACTGCTCTATTCCGTCCCTCTCCCCCACCCGGCCACCCATTCAGGATACTGTCGTGGGTGACCGGGTGGGGGAGAGGGACGGAACAGAGCCCAGAATGGGCCTGCAGGGCCATTCTCAAACAGTCTCCTCGCCGGTGTAGAACTCCGGCCAGGCTTTCTTGGCGACAGGCCCCTTCTCCGAAAAGGCGTGGCAGGAGTTAAGCAAGGCCGGCTTCTTGCCGGTCGGACGGCTCCCCTCCTTATTCGAGCGGACGGGGTACATCGCCTGGTAGGCCGGCGTGGCCATGGCCAGCAACAGCTCGACCAGGTGCGTGCAGCCCTCGACACCGCCCAGGCGGCTGCGCACCTCCTTGCGCCAACCCGGTCCGATCCTGACTCCGACCATGCGCTGGAAGTTCGGAGTGATCGCCGGGCAGATCCCGAACGGTCCATGATCGGTGACCGCCTCGATTGCCTGGATGACGAAATCTTCGTCCAGGGTCAGGCGGATCGACATGTCGTGGAGCGGATCGCCTGCGTCGATGTAGCCGCGGTGGTCGTTGGGAAAACCGTAGGTCTTGGTATCGACGATGCGGCCTTCGATGTCCCACAAACCGTCATCGCGGCGATAGCCGGCGAAGTCGTAACTGCGGGTGTGCAGGTGTTCGCGGTCCACGGCGGGCGCGGAAAGCGGCATAAGGGCCTCCGGCAAGGTCATGACCGGCGCGGCTCTTCCGGAAATCGGCAGGCTGGTTGCCGTTGGCGAAAGGACGACCCCGTCCGGAACGCCGGTGCTGCACTGCACTATAGGGGGAGGTCCGCCCTAGTCCAAGGCGGAGAGCGGCACAGGTTTCGCGACGGTATTTTGCAAACGGACCGGCCTCAGTTCAGGGCCGCCAACCGCAGGAACTCAGCTGGTGCCGTAGCTTTCGCCGAAGATGTAGGCGTCGCGCTCGCGCAAGTCGCGCTCCAGGCTCCGGCGCACCGCTGCATAGAGGTCGCGGATCGAGAGGATCGCCACCACGCGCTCACCGGCGACAACCGGCAGATGGCGGTAGCCCTGGGTGGACATGCGGTCGAGCGCGTCGATGGCCTTGTCGTCGGGGGCCACGGTGTCCGGATTTGCGGTCATCACTTCCGACAGCGACGTCGTCGCCGGATCTCGCTCCTGGGCCACAACGCGGGTCAAGACGTCCCGTTCGGTGAAGATGCCCAGCAACGTCTGATCCTCCAGGATCAGAACGGCTCCGATATGGCGGTCGCGCATCAGGCGCACCGCCTCCGTCACCGTCGCGCTGGGACCCAGCGTCGAGAGCTGCTGGCCCGGCGCTATCACGTCCGGCATGATCCGGCGGTTCATGCTCGCTATCCTCCTTTTGTTTTCCTGTCTTTTTGCCAAGACATGTCGCGATCAGTGTGACCCGACCGCTACTGGGGAGCAAGGGCGCCCCTCGGATAAAGCTGTGCGATCGCTGTCGCGAGGCCTGGGAGCTGCCGGAACGCCCCTCGCGGTCGCCCGCCCCAAAATCTCGGATCCCTCAAGAGTTCCCGGCGTTGCTCCCGGTCCCCAGGAACCCTATGTTGCGCGGCGAGCGGCGCGGAGACTTCCGCGTCGCGGCTTTTCTATCGGACCAACTTATTCGAGCCCGCATGACCGAGCTGTCGCGCATCCGCAACTTCGCCATCATCGCCCATATCGACCACGGCAAGTCGACGCTGGCCGACCGCATGATTCAGATCTGCGGCGGCCTGACCGACCGGGAGATGCGCGAACAGGTTCTGGACTCCATGGAACTGGAGCGCGAGCGCGGCATCACCATCAAGGCCCAGACCGTTCGCCTGCACTACACCGCGCAGGACGGTCTGGACTACGTGCTCAACATGATCGACACGCCGGGGCATGTGGACTTCACCTACGAGGTCAGCCGCTCGCTCAAGGCCTGCGAAGGCTCGATCCTGTTGGTCGACGCCAGCCAGGGCGTCGAAGCCCAGACTTTGGCCAACGTCTACCTCGCGTTGGAACACGACCACGAGATCGTTCCGGTCCTGAACAAGGTCGATCTGCCCGCCGCCGAACCCGAGCGGATCAAGGAGCAGATCGAAGAGGTGGTCGGCTGGATTCCTCGGACGCGCACGAGATCTCGGCCAAGACCGGCAAGGGCGTGACCGAGGTCCTGGAGACCATCGTGCGCCGCCTGCCGCCGCCGACGGGCGACGCGACGGCGCCTCTGCAAGGGCTGGTCGTCGATTCCTGGTATGACACCTACCTCGGCGTCGTTGTCCTGGTGCGGGTGATTCAGGGCGAGCTGCGCGCCGGCCGCAAGCTGCGCTTCATGGGCACCCGCGCGGTGCATGACGTGACCGAGGTCGGCACCTTCACGCCGGCCAAGACGGCGGCCGAGGTTCTGGGACCCGGCGAAATCGGCTACGTCATTTCAGGCATCAAGACAATCCAGGACGCCAAGGTCGGCGATACCGTCACCGAGGAGAAGCGCCCCTGTGCGACTCCGCTGGAGGGCTTCATGCCCTCGGTCCCGGTGGTGTTCTGCGGCCTTTTCCCGACCGATGCGGCCGAATACGAGGAGCTGCGCGACAGCCTGGGCAAGCTGGCGCTCAACGACGCGTCATTCCAGTTCGAGCCGGAGGTCAGCCCGGCCCTCGGTTTCGGATTCCGCTGCGGTTTCCTGGGCCTGCTGCATCTAGAGATCGTGCAGGAACGCCTGGAGCGCGAGTTCGGCCTCGACCTCATCACGACGGCCCCCAGCGTCGTCTACAAGGTGCATTTGACCGACGGCACCTCATTGCAGCTGCACAACCCTGTCGACATGCCCGAGGTCACCAAGATCAAGACGATCGAGGAGCCCTGGATCCGCGCGACCATCCTGGTGCCGGACGAGCATCTGGGCGCGGTGCTGAAACTCTGCGAGGAACGGCGCGGCGAACAGATCGACCTGACCTATGCCGGCACGCGCGCCATGGTGGTCTACCGGCTGCCGCTCAACGAGGTGGTCTTCGACTTCTACGACCGCCTGAAGTCTGTCACGCGGGGCTATGCCAGCTTCGACTACCACCTGGAGGACTATCGCGAAGGCGACTTGGTGAAGCTCTCCGTGCTCGTCAACAGCGACCCGGTCGACGCCCTGGCGATCATGGTACACCGCAGCCAGTCGGAGGCGCGCGGGCGCGCACTCTGTCAAAAGCTGAAGGACCTGATCCCGCGGCAGATGTTCAAGATCGCCATTCAGGCCGCGATCGGCGGCAAGGTGATCGCGCGCGAAACCGTCTCGGCCCTGCGCAAGGACGTGACCGCCAAGTGCTACGGCGGCGACGTCAGCCGCAAGCGCAAGCTGCTGGAGAAGCAGAAGGCGGGCAAGAAGCGCATGCGCCAGATCGGCAACGTCGAAATCCCGCAGTCGGCCTTCCTCGCCGCGCTCAAAATGGGCGAGGACTGAGTCCGGGTTGGGCCGGCGGTATCCGACGGACACAGACGGGTGCAGCGCTCTCCTCAGCTTGCGTCTTTGACAGCTGTAGTCTGCATCTCCCCGCAAATGAGCTAGGTCCGTCCCGAAAAGCCGCCGTTCTTTCGTAGTCGAACAACAATAGCCTTTCTGAATTCATCAGCCTTATTTCGATAGGGGTTTTGCCGAACCGGGTTAGTCTAACTCCGAAGATACAGGCGGCAGCTTGACATCGGTCTACGGAGGGTCGGGTGACTGTTAGAGGCCGCAACAGAAGCTATCGAAGGGCCTTGACGCTGGCGGGTTTCATAATCGGTCTGCTGGTAACCTCTGCAGTCGGTTGGGCACAGGTGCCCTTGCCACCATCGGAACCTCCCCCTCAAGTCGATTTCAGCCAGTTGAATGCCGAAGAACGCGCCGCGCTGCTGTCGCGTCTCTCCGATCAGCAGGTGCGCGAGATGATGCTGTCCTTCACGGCGGCGGAGGGAGCGCAAGAAAGCACAGAAGCGCGCACGATCGAGAACCTTCACCAAGACATCACGCTGTTTCGGGAGCGCTTTGGCGAGCGACTCTCGCAGGTTGGCGGGCTCGCCACGGTTCCAGGCTTCGCCTATGCCCGACTGTCCGAGGGGCGCAGCCCGAATCATCCGCTCTTCGTTCTCGTTCTCTTTTCCGCCATCGCAGTTTTAGCGCTGGCGGCCGAGCGGGGGTATCGCTGGCTCGCCCGGGGCCTCTACGCAGGCCTGCTGCCACCGCCGAACGCCGAGGCATTGCAGCGACTCGGCTGCCTGGCTGCGCGACTCGGCCTCGACGTCTTCGGTGTGGCTGTTTTCACCCTGGTGATCCTCGGAAGCTTCCTGCTGCTGTACCAAGGTCACGAAGCAACCCGCATGGTCGTGATCACCTTCCTGACGGCTTTGGTGATCACCCGGCTGATCTCAGTGATCTCCCGTTTCTTCCTCGCGCCTTTCGCACCGGCGCTGAGAATCGCGCCCTTCGACGACGAGACGTCCCAGCGGACATACCGCTGGCTCATGCTGGCAACCTATGTGGCCACCTTCGGACTTCTGGCCTGCGGGTTGATGCAGAATCTCGGCCTGCCCGAGGTTCTGCATCAACTTCTGCTGCACACGCTAGCTCTTGTCATGGTGATCCTGCTGATCGTCGGCGTCCTGCGGCTACACCGTCCCATAACCGAGGCAGTCGTCGCGGAGATCGAGACGGACGGAACCCGGCGTCGGTTCCTCGCAGGCTTGGTCGCACTCTGGCCCGCCGCTTTCATCGGCTACCTTCTCTTTCTCTACGGGCTTTCGACCTACAAGAGCATTGTGGGTCGAGAGACGGCCGCCTATCCCGGTCTGGTCAGTCTCATCGTCGTCCTCCTGATCCCAGCAGCCGATTTCTTCCTGCGCAGTCTGCTCGACCATCTCTTTCCCGCCAGGCAGTCGGAGGTGGGACGCCAAGCCCTTCCCGTCTTCAAACGGGCCGCGCGTATTCTCCTGGTGATCGCATCGGTCTATCTGATCGGCCGGGTCTGGGGCGTGGATTTCTTCACGCTCGGCCGCGCCGGACTGGGCGCCGAGCTCATGCGTGCGCTCGTCGACATCTCACTGACCCTCCTGGTCGCCTATGTCGTCTGGGGTGTCACCAAGGCGGCGCTGGCCCGCTATCTCGAAAGCCAGAGCGACGGGAACCCAGTCGCAGGCGACGAAGGCGGCAGTGCCAGCGCATCGCGGCTGGAAACCATCATGCCGCTGGTGCTGCGCTTCCTTCAGATCACGCTTGCGGTGATCGTCGTCCTGATCGTCCTGTCGTCGCTGGGCGTCGATATCGGCCCGCTTCTGGCCGGCGCCGGTGTGGTGGGCATCGCCGTGGGCTTCGGCGCGCAGACGCTGGTGCGCGATATCGTCTCCGGTCTATTCTTCCTGATGGACGACGCCTTCCGCAAGGGAGAGTACGTGGACATCGGCTCCGTCAAGGGAACGGTCGAGAAGATCAACGTCCGCTCACTGGTTCTACGCCATCACCTTGGCCCCCTGCACACCGTGCCTTTCGGAGAGATTCGGCATCTGACCAACTTCAGCCGCGACTGGGTCATCATGAAGATGGAGTTTCGGGTGCCGACCGATACCGACACCACAAAGGTCAAAAAGATCTTCAAGCAGGTCGGCGCCGAGATGCTGGAACACCCGGATCTGGGCGGCGACTTCATCGAACCCTTCAAGAGCCAGGGCATCAAGTCCATCGAGGACTCGGCCATCATCCTGCGCGGCAAGTTCATGAGCAGGCCCGGCCGCCAGTTCGTGCTCCGCAAGGAGCTCTACACCCGCGTTCAGAAGGCCTTTCAAGAGAACGGTATCGCCTTCGCCCACCGAAAGGTGACGGTGGAGTTGCCGGCCGACCTCACACTCTCCGACGAACAGAAACAGAGGCTGGCGGAGTCGGCGGGCGCCGCTGCAATCGCGGCGGAAGAGGCGGAGCAAGAGGCCAAAACTCAGCCCGCCAAAGCCTGAACTCCGCGCGCAAACGGCTTACGCGCCGGACATACGCAACAAAGCCTTGTCCCGACCGATCAGCGGCAACAGTGCGGCCAATTCCGGACCCGAAGCCTGACCGGTCAAGGCCTTGCGGAGGGGCAGGAACAGGGCCTTGCCCTTGCGGCCGGTCGCTGTCTTGAGCACACCGGTCCAGCTGCCCCAGGTCGTCTCGTCCCAGGGCTCCGGCGGAAGCAGGTCGGCAGCTTGGGCAATGTAGTCGGCTTCCTCGATCTCCGGCGTGATCTCGCCATGCACCACCTGGCGCCAGAGACCGATCTCGCCACGCCGGCTCAGGTTGCCGCGCACCGCCAGCCACAACGGCTCCTGCACCTCCGTCAACCCACGCGCCTCCAGCCAGGGACGAAGCTTTGCGTAGGGCATCTCGTGCAGAAGCTTGGCGTTGAGATGCTCCAGCTCGCCGGGGTCGAACTTCGGCGTGGCGCGTCCGAAGCGCGTGACGTCGAAGTCGGCCGTCAGGGCGTCCAGGTCCTGGTAAGGCGCGATCGGATCGGGCGTTCCGAGCTTCGCGAGATAACTATTGATCGTCATGGCCTCGAGGGAATCTTCCCGCAAGGCCTTGAGGCTCAGGGCGCCGAGACGCTTCGAGAGCCCCTGACCCGCGATATCCGTCAGCAGCGGCAGATGGGCGAAGGTCGGTACCGCACCGCCAAGAGCCTCGAAGAGCTGGACCTGCACGGCGGTGTTGCCGACATGATCCTCGCCCCGCAGGACATGGGTGATCCCCAGTTCGATGTCGTCGACGACCGAGGAGAGGGTATAGAGAGGCCGTCCGTCGCCACGCAGGAGGACAGGGTCGGAGAGGTTCTGCCCCTCGAAGTGCTTGTCCCCCTGTACTGCGTCGCTCCAGAAAATCGGTGTAGCCTCGAGCCGGAAGCGCCAGTGGGGACGCCGGCCCTCCGCTTCGAAGGCCGCCCGCTCGGCCTCGGTCAAGCGCAGTCCGGCCCGGTCGTAGATCGGCGGTCGGCCGGACTTGAGCTGCAGCTTGCGCTTGAGCTCCAGTTCCTCGGGCGTTTCGTAGCAGGCGTAGAGACGGCCTACCGTCTTCAACGTCTCGACGGCGGCCGCGTAGCGCGCGCCGCGGTCGGACTGCCGCGCGAAGGCGTCCCAGGACAGCCCCAGCCAGGTCAGATCCTCTTCGATGCCGGCCGCGAAGTCCGCCGTCGAGCGCTCGCTGTCGGTGTCGTCCATCCGCAAGAGAAAAGCGCCACCCTGTTGCTTGGCCCAGAGCCAGTTCAGCAGGGCAACCCTGGCGTTGCCGACATGCAACCGCCCGGTCGGCGAGGGAGCGAAACGAACTTTCATCGAGGGTTCCACACGGCCCGGGACAAAGGTCCCCTAGAGCGGGCTCTTGAAGGCATTGACGATGGGATAGCGCCGGTCGCGGCCGAAGGAGCGCCGGGTGATCTTGACGCCGGGCGGCGCCTGACGCCGCTTGTACTCCGCGTTCTCCAGCATGCGCCAGGTTTTGGTCACGATCTCGCGCGCATGTCCCCGTTCGGCGATATCTGCAAGCGACATCTCGCCTTCGATCAGGCAGGCGAGAATATCGTCCAGCTCGTCGTAGGGCGGCAGGGAGTCCTGATCCGTCTGATCGGGCTTCAGTTCGGCCGAGGGAGCCTTTGTAATGATCCGTTCCGGGATCGCACGGCCCTCCGCACCCAGGGCGCCGGCCGGCCGCTGCTGGTTGCGCCAGTGGCAGAGGCGATAGACGGTGGTCTTGTAGACATCCTTCAGGACGTTGAAGCCGCCGCACATGTCGCCATAGAGCGTGGAGTAGCCGACGCTCATCTCAGACTTGTTGCCGGTCGAGAGCACCATCTTGCCCAGCTTGTTGGAGATTGCCATCAGAGCGATGCCGCGCGACCGCGCCTGGATGTTCTCCTCGGTCGTATCGGCCGGTAAACCATTGAACACCGGGCGCAGCATGCCGTCGAAGGCCTGCATGGCCGGCGCGATGCCGATCTCGTCGAGACGCAAGCCGTTCAGCTCCGCAAGCGCAGCCGCGTCCTCCAGCGAGTGGGCGCTGGTGTAGGGGGAGGGCATCATCACGCAGTGGACCTGCTCGGGACCCAGCGCGTCGGCCGCGATCACCGCCGAAAGGGCAGAGTCCACGCCGCCCGAGAGGCCGATCACCACGCCGGGAAATCCCGACTTCCCGACATAGTCCTTCAAGCCGAGCATCAAGGCCCGGTAGGTCGCCTCCAGCCCCTCCAGCGGCTCGACCAGATCGCCGGTGTGGCAGGTCCAGCCATCGTCGGTGCGCTCCCACTGGGTCAGGCCAACCGCCTCTTGGAAGGCCGGCAAGTGCGCACGCAAGTGGCAAGCGGCGTCCAGCACGAAGGAGGCACCATCGAAGACCAACTCGTCCTGACCGCCCACCTGGTTCACATAGATCAAGGGCAGACCGCTCTCGGTGATCCGCTGGATCGCGAGCTGCTGGCGCTCCTCCAGCTTGTCGGTCTCGAAGGGACTGCCGTTGGGCACGATCAGGATCTCGGCGCCGGACTCCTCCAGGCACTCCGTCACCTCGGGCGTCCACATGTCTTCACAGACCATGATGCCCAGACGCACCCCGCGGAAGCTGACGGGTCCCGGCAGGGGGCCGGCGGCAAAGACCCGTGCCTCGTCGAACACGCCATAGTTCGGCAGGTCGTGCTTGTAACGTACTGCCCGAATTTCGCCGCCGTCGAGCAGCAGGGCGGCGTTGTAGACATGACCGCGCAGGGATGTGCCGGGCTGCGGATCGTCCTGGCCCTGCTGCGCGTCGCGCCAGGGCGCGCCGATCAACAGAGCGGGCCCACCGTCCGCCGTCTCGGCCGCCAGCTCATCGACGACCGCCGCGATGCCGTTGAGGAAATCGGGTTTCAGCACCAGGTCTTCGGGCGGATAGCCGGAAACGCAGAGTTCCGGTGCGACCACCAGATCGGCACCGCCCTCCGCGGCCGCCGCGCGGGCAGCCCGCAGCCGTGCGAGATTGCCCGGAAGGTCGCCGACGGTCGGGTTGATTTGTGCCAGGGCGATGGAGAGGCGGTCGCTCATCGGTGTCTCGGATCTTTCTGCCGGTTTCTGTCGAGACACTACGCCCCACGGCGTCGGGATCAAGCAAAGTCGAAAACCACCACTCCGACGCTTCCGCTTAAGACGACCGCACTCTAGGCCGCGTCCGCTTCCTCCAGCCGCAGGCAAGAGGCGCCAAGGCCACCGAACAGGGCCGAGATCCGATCCGTCCAGTCCCGAAGAGAATCGTCCGCAGCCAGGACGGGCGTCGGGCTGGCGCAGCGGGCGAACTGGAAGGTCGAGAAAACGGCATAGTCGGCGTAAGCCGGTTCGGCGCCGCTCACATAGGGGTAAGCCTTGAGCTGGGCGCGCAGCGGCGCCAGAACTTTCGCCAGATTGGCTTCGAACGCCGGACGATCCGCGGCGAAAGACTCGATAGTCCGCCCAAAGCGCTTTTCACGCGTCGTCCGGAAGTAAGCCTTGTCATCCTCGGCGATGTTGGCGTGCAGATCCACCACCACCAGAGGGAAGATGGCCGGCATCAGGACCGTATCGGCCCAGCCATTCATGAAGTGCGCGAAGGCCTGGGAGCCGCCGAACAAACTCGGCTTGTCCGGATAGCTGTCCTCCAGATAGGTCGCGATCGCCCAGGAGTCGTGGACCGTCTTCGCGCCATCGACCAGAATCGGGACGAGGCCCTGGCCCGAAAAAGCGATCGTTTCCTTGTCGTGGAACTTGATCGGAACGTGCTCGTCGATCTCCAGCCCCTTGTGAGCCAGGGCATAGCGCGCCCGCCAGGAGAAGGGACTGGGGCGGTGATCGTCCTGCTTGCCGACGCGTTCGTAGAGCTTGCGAGTCATTGAGGCGGGGTCTCCTGGAGTTTCAATCGCGCGAAGGTTACCGCCGCGCCCTTCGCGACGATAGACGCCGGGCCATCACAAGCGCTTGTCGGGATCGTCCCGAACGGAGACGTGTTTAGCGCCGCAGCAGGAACTCGCGGCCCACCTTGACCCTCGGCTGTCCGTCGTAGGCGACGATATCGGCGGTGGCATAGGTCTCCGACCACTTGGACGGCAGGTAGCTTCCGGTGCCGACCAGGTCCAAGGGCGCATCGGCCTCCGCCATGATCCGGCATTTTTCAGGACCGAAGCCGGACGAGCCGACGATGCGCACCTCGCGGAAGCCTTCGGCGTCCAGGGCCTCGCGCAAGGCCCAGATGGCCGCCGCCGAAACCCCGGGGCCGACCAGGTTGCGAAGCTGGTCGTCGGTGCGATAGCCGCGAAGGGCATGGGGCGCATGGCGTTCCAGTACCGCATAGCTGGCCGCGGGATCCAGACCCTCCAGATAGCGGCTGCCGGGCACGTCGATCCGCAGCGAGACCTCGCCCTTGGCCGCACGTTCGGAGAAGCGGCGGCAAACAGCCAGGCTGTCGGTGATCTCCTGCGCGAAGTAGTCGACCAGCACCACCAAGGGCTCATCGGGGAAGGTTTCGGCGAACATCTCGGCCGCCCGCACGGTGGAAGCGGCATAGCCGATCAAGGCATGAGGCATGGTACCGATGCCGCGCTCCCGACCCAGGAAATGGGCGGTCGCGTCGGTGGCCGTTCCCACGAAGCCGACAGCGCCGACCTTCCGCTTGGCCCGAGCCGATCCGACCGAGGCGGCGTAGACCATCAGCTCGGTCATTTCGGTACCGGCACAATGCCGTGCCTCCATGGCGAGGAAGCCGACCTTCGGCAGGTCCGCGCACATGGTGTAGGCGTTGTAGGCGGCGACGCAGGGCGGACCCAGCTTCTGCAAAAGCAGGGTTTCGAGATCGGACAGCTGAGACAGCGGCCCTGTGACGTAGAGGATCGGCTCGCCGGCCCCGACCCACTTGCCTTCGGGATAGCGCAGCTCGATCTCGGCCCGAAAGCCGCGCTGCGCCGCCATGTCCTCCAACCACTCGATGACCAGCCGCGGCGCGCAGATCACCGGGCGCCGCATGAACAACGCATAGGTCACCTGGCAGTCGCCGAAGGCCTCGACGATGCGTTTTGTTCGCTTGAAGTAGGTATCGGTCCAAGCAGCCACGCCGGCCTCGTCGCGCGGACCATACCCCAGCCGCTGCGCCAGGGATCTGTTGGTGTTGGGATCGTCCGGCATGGCCCTCTCCCGTGGTTCGGGTGCGCCCTTGCGACAGCCTGCGAGGTCTAGGCGCCAGCGACCTGTTTCAGCGGCAGGTCCCGTGCGGCTCGCTCGGCCTTCAACTCTGCGGCGATCAGGAAGGCCAGTTCAAGAGCCTGATTGGCGTTGAGGCGCGGATCGCAATGGGTGTGATAGCGATCGCCCAAACGCTCGTCGCTGATCGCCTGAGCGCCGCCGATGCACTCGGTGACGTCCTGGCCGGTCATCTCGAAGTGAACACCGCCGGCATGGGTCCCCTCGGCGCGATGAACGGCGAAGAAGCCCTGGACTTCCGTCAGGATCCGGTCGAAAGGCCGGGTCTTGTAGCCGGAGGCCGACTTGATGGTGTTGCCGTGCATGGGATCGCAGGCCCAGACGACCTGCCGGCCCTCGCGCGCAACGGCCCGAACCAGGGACGGCAGCTTCTCCAAGACCTTGTCGTGGCCCATCCGGCAGATCAGCGTCAGCCGGCCCGGCTCGTTCTCGGGATTCAAGCGATCGGTCAGGCGCAGAAGATCGTCGACCACCAGGCTCGGCCCACACTTCATGCCGATGGGATTCTTGACGCCGGACAGGAACTCGACGTGGCCTCCGTCCAGCTGGCGGGTGCGGTCGCCGATCCAGAGGAAGTGGGCGGAGGTGTCGTACCACTCGCCGGTCAGACTATCGACGCGGGTGAAGGCCTGCTCGTAATGCAGCAGCAGCGCCTCGTGACTGGTGTAGAAGTCGGTTTCGCGCAGCTGCGGCACGGTCTCGGGCGTCAGACCGCAGGCGGCCATGAAGGCCAGGGCCTCATCGATCCGGCCGGCCAGCTCGTTATAACGAGCGCTTTGAGCGCTGCCGGCGACGAACCGCAGGTTCCAGGCGTGCACTTTATGCAGGTCGGCGAAGCCACCCTGGGCGAAGGCCCGCAAAAGGTTGAGAGTCGCGGCCGCCTGGTTGTAGGCGCGCAGCAAGCGTTCGGGATCCGGCTTGCGGGCCTCGGCGTCGAACTCGATGCCGTTGACGATATCGCCGCGATAGCTCGGCAGTTCGACACCGTCGACGGTCTCCGTCAGAGCCGAGCGGGGCTTCGCGAACTGACCGGCCATGCGCCCGACCTTCACCATGGGAAGCGAGGCGCCGAAGGTCAGCGCGACCGACATCTGCAGCAGAACGCGAAAGGTGTCGCGGATGTTGTTGGGATGGAACTCCGCGAAGCTCTCGGCGCAGTCGCCGCCCTGCAGCAGGAAGGCTTCACCGGCCGCGACCTTGGCAAGATCGGCCTTGAGTTTCCGCGCCTCCCCGGCAAAGACCAGGGGCGGATAGTTGCGCAGACTCTCCTCGACCCGCTGCAGCGCCTCGGCGTCGGGATAGTCGGGAACCTGCTGCACCGGCTTCGCGCGCCAGCTGTCAGGGGTCCAGGTCTTGCTCTGAGTGGCGGACATCGCCTTCGTTCCTGCCTTTACGCCGGGTGACCGCCGGTTCTAGCGCTTGCCGTCCGACGAATCCAGGGGCTTGGTGGGTGAGTCCCACTACCTCTACTCGAAATACGTGCTCTCAATTGGATTTTATGCAAAAATCTGTCTTGGAACTGCTTCTGTTTTCTCCTGTTCGTGCAACGTTTCCACGACGATGTGAGGCGCCTGAATGTTCGACGCTCTCCACACCTTGGACGACGGAAGTCAGCTCGCGCATCCGGTCTTGAGGAAGATCTACGCCTACTGGTCGCAACGCAGTGCGGGTCGCTGGGCACCCGCGCGCAGCGAGATCGATCCGGTCGATCTGGGCCCTCTGCTGCCCTACATCGCCTTGGTCGAGCCCCTGGACGGCGGTCGCGACTATCGGCTGCGCCTGATCGGCGAACACATCTTGCAGGGTTATCGCTTCGCACCGGTGCCGCGCCTTCTGTCCGACATCAAGGACCAGACGGCTCAAGATGTGATGCGGGCACAGTACAAACGACTGGCGCGAGAGCGCAGAGCCCTGAGGTTGGGACCCCAGTTCAGTGGAATGCCGGAACGCGAGCATGTGGTAACCGAGCATATCGACCTGCCGTTATCGACCGACGGGCTTAAGGTCGACATGATTCTGGCAGGAGCCGTGCTGCTGCCTGAGTCGGACTGGGCCGATCAGACCGGCAGCTCCCCGCCGGTCTGAATCGAGCCGACTATGCCGTGGACACCGCGGTCGAAGCCTAGAGTCGGATCGTCTCAGGGGGCCTACTCCGCCGCACGCGCCTCTTCCGGGTCAGCGACCGGTTCGCGCATCGTGACGAATTCCTCGGCTACGGTCGGGTGGATGCCGATGGTCCGGTCGAAATCGGCTTTGGTCGCACCCGCCTTCAGGGCGATTCCGATACCCTGAATGATCTCGGGTGCGTCCTGGCCGAGCATGTGCGCACCGACCACCTTCTGGCTCTCGCGGTCGACCACGAGCTTCATCAGGCTTCTCTCGTCCCGACCGGTCATGGCGTGTTTCATCGGCTTGAAGCGGGACCGATAGATGTCGACCGCCCCGAAGGCCTTGCGCGCCTCAGCTTCTGTCATCCCGACAGTCGCAAGCGGCGGCTGGCTGAAGACCGCCGTCGGAATGCCCGAATAGTCCACTTCCGTGTCGAGATCGGCGAAGAGATGCCGCGCGACCACCATGCCCTCCGCCAGTGCGACCGGAGTCAGCTGGGCACGGTCGATCACATCGCCGATCGCGAAGATCGACGGCACCGAGGTTCGATAGAACCGGTCCACTTGGATGCCACCGTCTTTGCCCAGGGCAATGCCGGCCTGCTCTAAACCCAGCCCGGCGGTGTTGGGGCACCGCCCGATCGCGTAGAGGATCTGATCGACCTCCAGCTTGTCGCCGCTGGAGAGATGGGCCAACAAACCGCCGGAGGTCTTTTCGGTCTTGTCGATGATGGTGTGGAACCGCAGGTCGACGCCCTTCTTCGGCATCTCCTCGGCCAGGCCGCGCCGCAGATCGTCGTCGAACCCACGCAGGAAGAGATCGCCGCGGTAGAGTTGCGTCACCTGGCTGCCCAAGCCGCTGAAAACGCCCGCGAACTCCACAGCGATGTAGCCGCCGCCGGCGACCAGAAGCCGGTCCGGCTGCTTGTCCAGATAGAAGACGTCGTCCGAGACGATGCCAAGTTCCTGCCCGGGTTCCTGGGGGCGCGAAGGCACACCGCCGGTCGCGATCAGGATGTATCGGGCCCGGATCTCCCGGCCGGAGACGACCACGGTATGCGCATCCTCGATGGCGGCGCTGCCCTCGACGATCTCCACGCCGGAGTTGGTCAGCAAGCGCTCGTAGATGCCGTTGAGACGCTTGATCTCGCTGTCCTTGTTGACGATCAGCTTGGACCAGTCGAAACGGCGCTCACCGAGCGTCCAGCCGTAGCCGGCGGCATCCTCGAAGTCTTCGGCGAAGTGACTGGCATAGACCATCAGCTTCTTGGGGACGCAGCCAATGTTCACGCAAGTCCCGCCTAGATGGCGTTCCTCGGCGACGGCCACCTTGGCCCCGAAGCCGGCGGCGAAACGGGCTGCCCGCACGCCACCCGATCCGGCGCCGATGACAAAGAGATCGTAATCGTAGTCGTTCATGGATCGCTCGAATGTTCTGTAGCCGGTCTGCGGTTCTCTCGCCGTTTTGCCTGCAGGTAGGATACAAGCAGCGGTCTTGCTACGGTCTGAAGATCGCAGCAGCCGTGCCTCGGCGTCGCAGACGACGCCGCACCGGCATCCCTAATCCGCCAGCTTGACCAAGACTTTCCCACGGGTGCGGCCGTTGAGCAGCTTCATCAAGGCCTCGGGCGCCCGCTCCAACCCCTCGGTCACATCTTCGCGATACCGAAGGCGGCCCTCGCGGTACCAGGCACCGAGCTTCGTCACGGCCTCCTCGAGCCGGTCGAAGTGATCGAGCACGAGAAAACCGGTCATGGTCGCCCGCGTGACCAGCATCTGGCGACTGTAGCGGGGACCGACCGGGGGCGGCGTGCTGGGCATCGCCATGGTCCCGACAACCACGATCCGAGCTCCGATGGCGATCTGGCCCATCACCGCATCGGAAATCCATCCAGCGGTCATGTCGTAGTAGACGTCGACGCCCGCAGGGCAGACTTCCGCCAGTGCCGAGGCAAGCGCGTCCGTCGTCTCGTAGTCCCTGTAGTTGATGGCGGCGTCGTAGCCGTAGGTCTCAAGACAGTCCGAGACTTTCCCGCTGCTGCCGGTAATCCCGACCGTGCGGCAACCGAGAAGCTTGGCGACCTGCCCGACCACCGAGCCGACCGCACCCGCCGCGGTGGACACCACGACCGTCTCGCCGACCTTCGGACGGCCGACGTCGGTCAGGCCGAGATAGGCGGTCAGTCCGGTCATGCCGAGCAGGTGGAGATTGGCCGAAAGCGGCGCTTGCTCGGGATCGACGATGCGGTCGATGTCGCTGCCGTCGCTGATGGCCCAATCCTGCCAACCTTGCCGCCCGGAGACGTAGCTGCCGACCGGATAGTCGGGATGTTGGCTGACCTCGACGCGCCCGAGCGTGAAGCTCCGCATCACACCGCCCAGCGGCACCGGCTCGCTGTAGTTGGGACCCTCGGCGATCCAACCTCGCATCGCCGGATCGCAGGACAGCCAGAGCACCCGGATCAGCAGCTGTCCGGGTCCTGGGGCCGGAACCTCCGCTTCCTCCAGACGAAAGCAATCCTGCGTCACTCCAGCCCTACCCGGACGCTTGGCGAGCAGAAGACGACGGTTGACCGACTTGGGCACCGGCTCAAGCGGCCGGCAGGACGATGCTGTCGAGATCTTTGGGTGAATGGGTCAGCACCTCCGGCGTCTCACCCACCACGACGGTATCGTCGATCCGAAAACCGCCAAGGCCGTAGACGTAGATTCCCGGCTCGGCAGAGTAGACCTCGCCGGCCATCAGCGGGCGCTCGTTGAAGGCCATGTCTTCCGGATACTCGTGTCCCATCAAGCCCATGCCGTGCCCGGTCCGGTGACGGATTTCGGAGCCGTAGCCGGCGGCCTCGATCTCGCTTCGCGCGGCGTCCTCGATCGCACGGACCGGGTTGCCGACCCGTGCGGCGGCGATCGCCGCCTCGTTCGCGGCCAGGGCCGCGTCGTAGGCCTTGACCTGCGCATCGTTCGGCGTGCCGCAAAAGAAGGTGCGTTCGTTCTCGATAACCAGGCCGTTGAGGCGGGGGATCACAATATTGACGATGCCGTGACCTTCTTCGATCCGCAGGCCGGTCAGCGCTCCATTGCCGTGAGGCGAGGCCGAAGCGGGTCCCGTCAGGGTGTAGCCGCGCATCTCCAGGTGCTCGCCCGGAAACCGTTGAGCTGCCTCCTCGAAGATCTTGGCGTGCATGGCCGCATCCAGTTCCTGAACCAGGCGCCCAGGGCGGATCGCATCCCGATAAAGCTCCTGCGCCCAATCCGAGAGCTCAGCCGCCTTGCGCATGAGAACGAGTTCTTCGGGATGCTTGACCAGGCGCAGCTCGCGCAGGTCCGTCGTCCGGGGCAGCAGTTCGAGCGAAGGTAGAATCTCGGAAACCCTGGCAAGAGGGCCGGGCAGCGCATCGACGGCGACCCGTGCTTCTGCCAAGCCCTTCTCCCGCAGCAGATCGGCCACGATCTGGGGCCAGTTGGTCACCAAGCGGTTCGCATTGGAGCGCGAGTGATGTTCGTCGTAGAACTGCGCCTCCTCCACCCAAAGCTGATCGCGCTCGCCGGCCATGCGGAAATGATGCGTGGAAAGCTCGTTGAGCAGGCAGAAGGGATCGCCGCTGCGCGGCACCACCGCCAAAACAGGCCGTTCCCAGGTCTGAACGTCGAGATTGAAGTTGGTCGCGAACTGAACGAAGTCGGCCGACACGAAGGCCAGGGCATCGAGATCGTCACGATCCATCAGCGCCTTCATGCCGGCGCGCCGGTAGTCCCACACCGCTGTCGATAGAAACGCCATTTTCTCGCTCCCCACATCTTGTACTAAGGCCGTCGGCTGTCCCGCAGATGCTAGAACAGGATCGCCTTAGGTGGAATCGCTTTGGCGATTCCACCTAAGGCGTGACTCCTACTCTCATCATAAGGTTTAGAGGGCGATGAGATCCGGGGGAAACGCCAAAAGACGCAGATCTAGAACCCTTGTGCCGTCCCGGGTTGCGCAGTACCGACAGCTCGTAATGCGAGCAGACTTGGACTCCTGACGCTTTCCAACCGCAAGACAGATGCAGTGCAGCGACACTACCGGAAGCATAGACTTCACGGGGTCGATGCTTACTTGTGATTTTGTATTTGGATCAAATCTGGCCTGAAAAATTGGGTGACGTGGGATCTTAATTTATCTGAAAGCACGGACTTATTATTACAGCCCAAATTGTATTGTATTCAAATTGAATGCTAGCCTACCCCGGGGTTGAGGGGGAGAGTGCACGGATGAAGAGACCGTCGAGGGGATACATCTATGTCGCCACGGGCGAGGGCTATGTCGCTTTGGCGGCACGCTCCGCAAAAATGGCGAAAGCTCAGAGCCCGGGCATAGAAATCGACCTCTATACTGACAGAGAATACCATTTTCCCCAGTTCGACCGCATACACGTCCTTCCAGACGCTTGGTATCGATCGAAAATCGACGGCATGATCGCGACCCGCTTCGATCAAACCATCTACATCGATGCCGATACTTTAATACTTGCGGATATCAGCGACATCTTCGATGTGCTTGGCCGTTTCGATATGGCCATGGCGCATGACCAAGGCCGGAATGGAGATTGGGCGCAAACGCTGTGGCGCGAGGAGATTCCGCACGCCTTCCCGCAGTTCAACTCGGGCATCGTCGCCTTCAACAAAAGTGAAGAAGTTCTCTCCTTCCTGAAGGATTGGAAAACTGCGGTACAAGAAACGAAGAGTCGCCAAGATCAAAATATACTCAGGGAAATGGCGTGGAAGAGCAGCCTGAACTTCGGCGTTTTACCGGAAGAATACAACCTCATGTACTTCAGAGTCGTGGAACGGTGGGGCGCACCGCATGCGGCTCCCCGTGTGATTCATAGTCCACGTCTGCACCATCACTTCACGAAAAAGAGTCGGCGCAACGGAATCTCCAGCCTCGAGGAACTCGTCGGGCCGCTCGCGTCGGAGAAGATTCGGGACATGATCCGCGCCGACCATTCGCTTGCCAAGCGCGCCGGCCGGACAGCCGAAAGGCCCTCGTCTCGAATCGAGCTGTGGCGCCGCAGAGCAGAAATCGCGGTCAGGGCTCTTTTTTACTATGCGGGACTGAGGAAAACGGAAGGCTTCGAGTAGGAAGGAGAGAAGCAACCCTCAGACCCGATAAGGCTCAGGCCTCAGCCAAGAAAAGCGAGTTGGCGGCATTCCGAAAGAACGCTTCGCGAAGCCTGGTGGGCGGTGCTGGGATTGAACCAGCGACCTCCTCGGTGTGAACGAGGCGCTCTCCCGCTGAGCTAACCGCCCGCCTGACGACGCAGGCTCCGGCAGGCTAGGAAGACACTGCCGAGCAACCGCCCGGACCCTCTCAGGGCACCCGAGCGAAGGGCCGGACAGATATCCCCCACCCCTCGGGCTGTCAAGCAGCGCCCACCGGCAGGCCTGAATCGTCGCAATAAGTCGGCGCCTACGATCCTGACACTGGCAAGACCTTCGAGCTTTACTATCTGAAGGGAGAGACGGGGCAAGACTGGGGCGCAAAACTGTGCCTGACGTCCAGTGTGCGCAGTCCGCATCGGCATGACATCCCGATTCCGGAACGGCGTTACGGTGGCGAAAGACTTCCGGAGACCGAGACGATGCCACTCTCTCACCTTCGCCCCCATCTTCGCGGCAATTCGCGCGACCGAGTCCGCCGAGCCCGGTTGCCGGGCCGGAAAACGCTGGCGCTGCTCGCCGGCGCGGGAACACTCTTCTACGGGACTTCCGCCGGCGCCGACCTGGACGCTCCAGCCTTTCCGGACCCATTACCGCCCGGCGTCATGGAAGCCACCTACGAGGTCTACTCCGGCGGCTTTCAGGCCCTGACGCTGCAACTGCGCTACGACGGCTCCGCCGACGAGCGTTACGACGCCCGCTTCCACGCGCGCAGCGACGGGTTCTTGTCCAACTTCTTCACCTTTCGCCTCGATTCCGAAGCAGAGGGTCGGCGCACCGAAGAGGGCTTGGCACCGACGGCCTTCCGCACCGAGGCTCGCTGGCAGGACAACGATCCGCGCTCGGTTGCCCTGACCTACGGACCGGACGGGACCGTTTCGGCCGAAGTCGTTCCGCCTCCGGAAGAGGATGAGCGCAGCCTGGTCCCGGAAGATGCCCGGCGCGGAACGCTCGACCCCATCTCGGCGGTGGTCCATTTGATGGAGGCAAGCACCAGAGCCGGAATCTGTAGCGGTGAGGCACGCATTTTCGACGGACGGCGTCGCCTCGACGTCGTGGCCCGATCGCTCGGGAGCGCCGTGCTGGAAGAACGCAGCTATGCGGTTTATTCGGGACGAGCTCAGGTTTGCCGGATCAGTCTCGAGCCGGTGACCGGCTTTTGGGAAGGCGAGGAGCGACAGGAGCGCTATCCGGCCGAGGTTCGGGTGTTCTTGGCCGAAGTCGAAGCGGGCCGCCCGGCCCTGCCGGTTCGGGTCGAGATGGACATCGTCGCCCGTGGCGCCGTGCGCGCCCACTTGACGGATCTCAGAATCGGCCGTCAGGCGGCCGAGCGCTAAAAATCAATCGGCGAAGCTGGCTCGCCTGTCCCTACGTTTGCCGCCGGCCGTTTTCACCGATAGCCGAGAGTAATAGAACGTGAATTGCCGAAGACCGCGGGGCTGTGGCAGCTTCCGGTGAAGCCTGTGGCTTGCGTGACTTCCGGCGCGATCTCCGCTGTCGCAGGGTCATCCGATTCATAACCGCCGCCGTATCGATAGCTTCTCCATGAGTTCAAATCGTCTCGCTGTGGTCGTTCTGGCCGCCGGCATGGGTACCCGCATGAAGTCGGACCGGCCCAAAGTCCTGCACGAGGTGGCAGGCCGGCCTTTGCTGCGCTGGGTCCTGGACGCGGCAGACGCCCTGGGGCCCGAGCGGATCGTCGTGGTCGTCGGCCCGGGCATGGATGCAGTCGCAGCCGCAGCGGCGCCGCACACCACCGTGGTCCAGCAAGAACGGCTCGGAACCGCACATGCGGTCCAGCAGGCCATGCCGCTGCTGACCGGGGATCGGGGAGTGCAGGCGGAGGGTGACGTTCTCGTGCTCTACGGGGACACGCCCTTCATCTCTTGCCGGACCCTTCGCGCCATGCTCGACCTGCGCCGGGCGCCCGAGGGCGGAAAACTCGTCGCAATGGGCTTCGAACCCGCCGATCCGATAGGCTATGGCCGGCTCGAACTCGACGCCGAGGGCACACTCCTGCAGGTCTGCGAACAGGCTGAGATCGATGCCGACCCGGCCAAGGCTCACCTGGGCGAGATCCGGCTCTGCAACGCCGGCGTGGTTCTGGCCGACGGTTCAACGCTGTTCGATTTGCTCGCGCAGGTCGACAACGAGAACGCGAAGGGCGAGTTCTACCTGACCGACATCTATGCCCTGGCTAAGCAACGGGGAGACCGGACCAAAGTCCAGGTCGCCCCGGAGCAAGAAGTCATGGGCATCAACGACCGCTGTGAATTGGCCCAGGCCGAAGACATCGCCCAGCAGCGCCTGCGGCGCCGCGCGATGGCAGCCGGCGCCACTCTGATCGGTGCCGAAACGATCTTCCTGCGCGACGACACCCGGCTCGGCCGCGACAGCCTTGTCCACCCGCACGTGGTCTTCGGCCCGGGTGTCACGGTCGGCGAGGGCTGCGAGATCAAATCCTTCAGCCATTTGGAAGGCTGCGAGCTGGAGACCGGCGCGGTCGTCGGCCCCTTCGCGCGCCTGCGTCCCGGCGCACAGTTAGGCGAGGGCGCGCGGGTCGGCAACTTCGTCGAGGTCAAGAACGCGACGCTCGCCGCTGGCGCAAAGGCGAACCACCTGACCTATCTGGGCGATGCCACGGTCGGACAGGACGCGAACGTCGGGGCCGGCACCATCACCTGCAACTACGACGGCTTCGGCAAGCATCGAACCGAGATCGGGGCTCGAGCCTTTATCGGCTCCAACTCCGCCCTGGTTGCACCCGTGCGGATCGGCACAGGCGCCATCGTGGGGGCCGGCAGCACCGTGACCGAGGATGTCCCCGACGAGGCCCTTGCCGTCGTCCGCGGCGCAAAGACGACGCGCGAGGGTGGCGCCCGGCGCTTCCGCGAAAAGCGCAGCAAAAAGGACTAGCAAAACATGTGCGGTATCCTTGGGATTCTCGGCAAAGCTCCGGTCGCTCCGCTCCTGCTCGACGGCCTGAAGCGGCTAGAGTATCGCGGTTACGATTCCGCCGGTATCGCAAGTCTGGTCAACGGCAGCATTCTGCGCCGGCGCGCCGAGGGCAAGCTCTCGAATCTGGCGCACCTGCTGGAGCAGGAGCCGCTACCCGGCACGGTCGGCATCGGCCATACGCGCTGGGCCACCCATGGCCGGCCCACCGAACAGAACGCTCATCCGCACAGCAGCGACCGCGTCGCGGTGGTGCATAACGGCATCATCGAGAACTTCCGCGATCTGAAGGCGGAATTGGAGGCCGCCGGGCAGGTCTTCGAGACGGAGACCGATACGGAGGCTGTCGTCCGTCTGATCGACCATCATCTGGCCCAGCAGATGTCGCCGCAGGAGGCCGTCGGCGCCGCCCTGCGCCGCCTGGAGGGCGCCTTCGCGCTCGCCATCGTCTTCGCCGGCCGGCACGACCTGATGATCGGCGCGCGCCAGGGCAGTCCGCTGGCGGTGGGCTTCGGCGACGGCGAGATGTTTCTGGGTTCGGACGCCCTGGGTCTGGCGCCGCTGACCGACCGGATCTGTTATCTGGAGGAAGGCGACTGGGCGGTCCTGACCGAAACGGGCGCGGAGATCTTCGACAGCGACAACGCGCCGGTCGAACGGCCGGTGACCCAGACGGCCCTTTCCGGCGCCATGATCGGCAAGGGCCAGTACCGGCACTTCATGCAGAAGGAGATCTTCGAGCAGCCGGCCGTGATCGGCGACACCCTGCAGGTCTTCGTCAACCCGCAAAGCCGCGCCGTGACTCTGCCGGAGCTGCCGCTCGACTTCGCCAAGGTGCCACGCGTGACGATCTCGGCCTGCGGAACCGCCTTCTATGCCGGCATGGTGGCCAAGTACTGGTTCGAACAGATCGCCCGCCTGCCCGTCGAACTCGATATCGCCAGCGAGTTTCGCTATCGCGAGGCGCCGCTGCCCGAAGGTGGTGCCTCTCTTTTCATCAGCCAGTCGGGCGAGACCATCGATACTCTGGCCGCGCTGCGCTACGCGAAGGGCCAGGGACAGACGATCCTGTCCGTCGTGAACCAGCCTGAGAGTGTGATCGCACGGGAGTCCCACGCGGTCCTGCCGACCATCGCGGGGCCGGAGATCGGCGTCGCCTCGACCAAGGCCTTCACCACCCAGCTGACGGTTCTGGCTTGCCTGACCATCGCGGCCGCGCGCGCGCGCGGCGCCATAGATGCGGACCGCGAGGCGGACCTCTCCGCCGCCCTCACCGAAGTTCCGGCTCGCTGTGCGGAGGTGCTGAACCACGACGAGGCGATCCAGTCCATCGCACACGAACTCGCCGAAGCACGCGACGTGCTCTACCTTGGCCGCGGCGCGATGTACCCGCTGGCATTGGAGGGCGCGCTGAAACTGAAGGAGATCAGCTACATCCATGCGGAGGGCTACGCCGCCGGCGAGATGAAGCACGGGCCGATCGCCCTGATCGACGAAACCGTGCCGGTGATCGTCATGGCCCCCAGCGGCCCTCTGTTCGAGAAAACGGTCAGCAACCTCTCCGAAGTCGCCGCACGCGGGGGCCGGGTGATCCTGATCACCGATCCCGACGGGGCCGCGCGCGCAGGTACGCAAGCCGCCCATCTGATCGAGGTTCCTCGGGTCGACTCTCTGGTCGCGCCCCTGCTCTATGCCATCCCGGCGCAGCTGCTCGCCTACCATACCGCCGTCGTGAAGGGCACCGACGTCGACCAGCCGCGCAACCTCGCCAAGTCGGTGACGGTCGAGTGAACCTCGGACCCCGCCTGGAGCCGTCGGAAGCGGAACGACCGGAAGCTGGGCTCAGGATCTTCCGCGCCGACTATCGCGATCCACAGCAGGCCACGGATATCGTAACGCTGCTGGACGCCTATGCCCGCGATCCGATGGGCGGAGGGCAGCCTCTGTCCGAGGCCGTCCGCAGTCGACTGGTTCCGGAGATGGCAGCGCGGCCGCAGTGCTTCACTCTGCTCGGCTACCTCGACGGCAAAGCGGCCGGACTCGCCAACTGCGTCGAAGGCTTCTCCACCTTCGCAGCCAAACCGCTGATCAACATCCACGACATCGCCGTCCTGCCTGCCTTCCGAGGTCGCGGTCTTGCCCAGGCTCTGCTCGCTGAGATCGAAGCGGTCGCCCGCCGGGCCGGCTGCTGCAAGCTGACCCTGGAAGTGCTGGGCGGGAACGCGCCCGCCAAGAGTGCCTACCGAAGGTTCGGCTTCGCCGAATACGAGCTGGACCCCACCAAAGGCCACGCCGAGTTCTGGAGCAAGACCCTGGCGTAAGAGCCTCCGCCACCCTGGACCTGTCACAAGAGCTGTTCGGGATCACGGGGCCGCGGCGCTGGTCTTCGGGCCGCTTCGCTTGCTAGCTTGCGGCCATAAGAAGAAGCACCCGCATCAGGCGATTTTCGAGGAACGCTCATGTCCCAGCCGCAAACTCTTCTGTCCATGGCAGGAGCTCCCGCGACGCCACCGAACCTGTCGGCGTCCGCCGTGGTCATGATCGACGCCCAGCGCGAGTACCTCGACGGGCGCCTGCCTCTGCCGGGCGTCACGGCGGCACTGGAGGAGGGCAGCCGTTTGCTGAGCGCGGCCCGTCAGGCGGGTCGCCCGGTCATCCACGTGCGCCACAAGGGCCGTGCCGGAGGTCTGTTCGACCCGGAGACGACGGCCTACAGCATCGCGGAAGCGGTTTTGCCGGTCGGCGACGAACCGGTGGTGACAAAGACGCTGCCCAACAGCTTCGCAGGCACCGAACTGGCGGAGTTGCTAGCCGGACTGAAGCTCGAAAATCTTCTGGTGGCCGGCTTCATGACCCATATGTGCGTGAGCTCGACAGTGCGCGCGGCGACGGACCTGGGCTACCGCTCGGCCGTGATCGCCGGCGCCTGCGCCACACGCGATCTGCCCGACGGGCAAGGTGGCGTCGTGCCTGCCGAGCAGTTGCAACGCGCCGAACTGGCGGCGCTGGCGGACCGCTTTGCCGTGGTTGTCGACAGCGTCGCGCAGGTTCCGGCTTAACAGGGGTGCGGTTGCGCCGCAGTCGTTTGAAGACGGGCGTGCCGCGTCTATAGTGACGTCTAAGCGCACCGCACCCTGGGGAACCGCCTCGGGCACGGTGCCGAACACATCCGATCAGATGGAGGAGGAAGAACGGTCATGAGCCTGTCCGCGAAAATCGAGCCCTCGGGTGCCCCGCAGCTCTCCGACCACAGTCTCTTCCGCCAGCAGTGCTACGTGAACGGAGCCTGGGTCGACGCCGACAGCGGCGAGACCTTGGAGGTGACCAATCCGGCGACCGGCGAAACCCTGGGGCAAATCCCGAAGATGGGGGCCGCCGAGACCCGCCGCGCGATCGAGGCCGCCGAAGCTGCATGGCCGGCCTGGCGCGCCAAGACCGCCAAGGAACGCGCCCAGATCCTGCGGCGCTGGTTCGACCTGATGATGGAAAATCAGGAAGACCTGGCGATCCTCATGACCATGGAGCAGGGCAAGCCCCTGACCGAGTCCCGCGGCGAGATCGCTTACGGCGCCAGCTTCGTGGAGTGGTTCGCCGAGGAGGCGAAGCGCATCTACGGCGACGTGATTCCCGGCCACCAGCCCGACAAACGGATCGTCGTACTGAAGCAGCCGGTCGGGGTCGTGGCCGCCATCACGCCCTGGAACTTCCCCAATGCGATGATCACGCGCAAGGCAGCGCCCGCCTTGGCCGCCGGCTGCCCCATCGTCCTCAAGCCCGCCACCCAGACGCCCTTCTCTGCTCTGGCCTTGGCGGAACTGGCCGAGCGCGCCGGCCTGCCCAAGGGCCTTTTCTCCATCGTCACAGGCAGCGCGAAAGAGATCGGCGGCGAGATGACCGGCAATCCGATCGTACGCAAGGTGACCTTTACCGGTTCGACCGAAGTCGGGAAGCTGCTGATGAAGCAGTCGGCCGAGACCGTGAAGAAGGTCTCCATGGAACTGGGCGGCAACGCCCCCTTCCTGGTATTCGACGATGCGGACCTGGATGCGGCCGTCGAAGGCGCGATGATGTCGAAGTTCCGCAACACCGGCCAGACCTGCGTCTGCGCCAACCGCATCTACGTTCAGGACAGCGTCTACGACGCCTTCGCGGCCAAGCTGGCGGCTCGGGTCAAGGAGCTTAAGGTCGGCTACGGCCTGGAAGAGGGCGTGAGCCAAGGTCCGCTGATCGACGTCGCAGCCGTCGAGAAGGTCGAGGAGCACGTTGCCGACGCCACCTCGAAGGGGGCCAAGATCGCCGTCGGCGGTCAGCGCCACGAGCTCGGCGGTACCTTTTTCCAGCCCACGCTCCTGACCGAGGTCACCACCGATATGAAGGTCACCAGCGAGGAGACCTTCGGACCGGTTGCGCCGCTCTTCCGCTTCGGCACCGAGGAAGAGGGAATCGCCCTCGCCAACGACACGGAGTTCGGTCTGGCCAGCTATTTCTACGCGCGCGATCTCGGCCGGATCTGGCGGGTCGGCGAAGGCCTGGAGAGCGGAATTGTCGGCGTCAACACCGGCATCATCTCCACCGAGGTCGCACCCTTCGGCGGCGTCAAGGAATCCGGTGTCGGTCGGGAAGGCTCCAAGTACGGCATCGACGACTACCTGGAGATCAAATACATGTGCATCGGTGGCGTGTAACGCCAGCCGAGGGCAGTCGGGACCGCTTCCTTGCGTCATTCGTCCAGCCAGAACCGCCCCTCCGGTCTCAAGGATCGCGCGGAAATCGCGGTCGTTCTGAAGGGCTATCCGAGGCTCTCGGAAACCTTCATCGCGCAGGAACTGCTGGCATTGGAGCGCGCAGGCTTAGGCCTGCGGCTCTGGTCGCTGCGCCATCCCACCGACACGGCGGTTCATCCGGTTCACCGGGAGATCGCAGCCCCCGTCGCCTATCTGCCGGAGTATCTGCACCGGGAGCCCTGGCGGGTTCTCCGCGGCTGGTGGCAGGCGCGGCGGCAGCCCGGCTACGCCCTGGCGAGGCAGGCGTTCCTGCGGGACCTGCGGCGCGACAGGACCATCAACCGGATGAGACGCTTCGGTCAGGCCTGCGTTCTGGCCACTGAACTGCCCGACGCAACCGACTGGATCTACGCGCACTTCCTGCACACGCCGGGATCGGTCGCCCGCTACGCCGCGCTTATGAAGGGCTTGCCCTGGTCCGTCTCGGCACACGCCCGCGACATCTGGACGATTCCGGAATGGGAGAAACGCGAGAAGCTGGACGACGCCGCCTGGGCCGTGACCTGCACGGCGGTCGGCGCGACCCACCTGGCCGGTCTTGCGGGACAGCCCGACAAGGTTGAACTGCTGTACCACGGCCTCGATTTCGACCGCTTTCCCGAACCGCCGGTTCGGACTGCGGAACGAGACGGAACCATGCCCCTGCGGCTGCTGTCGGTGGGGCGCGCGGTCGAGAAGAAAGGGTACGACGACCTGCTGGAGGCGCTCACCCTGCTGCCGGCGCAGTTGGACTGGCATCTGACTCATATCGGCGGCGGCGCCTTGTCCAAGCATCTGAAGAGCCGCGCGGCGGCACTCGGTCTCGACCGGAGGATCACCTGGCTCGGTGCGCAGCCGCAGGAGCGTGTTCTGGAGGCCTATCGCTCCGCCGACATCTTTGTCCTGGCCAGCCGGATCGCGGAAGACGGCGACCGCGACGGCCTGCCCAACGTTCTGATGGAGGCGCAAAGCCAAGCGCTCTGCTGCCTCTCGACGGCAGTCTCGGCCATCCCGGAGCTGATTCGGGACGGAGAGACGGGCTTGCTGGTACCGCCGCAGGAACCGCAGGCGCTTGCTAAAGCCCTGCAGCGGTTGATGGAGGACCCGGAACTGCGTCTGCGTCTCGGCGACGCCGGGAGCCGCCGGGTCCGCGCCGACTTCGCCATGACCGGCGGCATCGCCCAGCTGCTGCGCCGCTTCAAACCGGCGAAAGCTGCCGCCGAGAGCGACGCGGCGGCAGCCCAGTGAGACAACGTCCTTTCAGGCCGTTCAGCACCGCAATCGGCTGAGAGACCCAGGCAGGATCGTGAAAGTCGCCTTCTACGCACCGATGAAGCCACCGGACCATCCGGTGCCATCAGGCGACCGCACGATGGCGCGGCTGTTGCGTGAAGCCCTGAAGGCCGCCGGACACGAAGTCAGCCTGGCCTGTCGGCTGCGCAGTCGGGAGCCAGCCGGGGATCTGCGGCGGCAGGAAAGGCTGCGGACGATCGGAGAAAAGCTGGCGGCCCGCTATGTCGCCCGTCATGGCACCGGCAGGCGGCCCGACCTCTGGTTCACCTATCACCTCTACTACAAGGCGCCCGATTGGGTCGGCCCGCTGGTGAGCCGTCGGCTCGGCATCCCCTATGTGGTGGCGGAAGCCTCGGTCGCGCCGAAGCGCGCGGGCGGCCCCTGGGACCTGAGCCATCGCGCCGTTCTCTCCGCGCTTGACCAGGCGGCCGTCATCCTGCCGCTGACACCCCGGAACGCCGCCTGCCTGCCCCATCCGCAAAGGCATCGCGACTTGCCGCCCTTCCTGAGGCTCCCGGCACCCCCTGCGTCCCGCGACCTCTTCGCCTTGCGCAACGAGCTTGCCTTGCCGACGGTTGATGCACCTCCGCTGCTCATAACCGCCGCCATGATGCGTCCGGGCGCCAAGCTGGCCTCCTATCGTCTGCTGGCCGAAGCTTTGCAGCGAATCGCCGACCGCCACTGGCACTTGCTGGTTCTGGGCGACGGACCCGCGCGGGGCGAGGTCGAGGCCGCCTTCGCACCGCTGGGCGGCCGTGTGCGTTTTCTCGGCGAGATCGCCCCAGATCGGCTGGCTTCGCATCTCAGTCTTGGCTGCCTTTTCGTCTGGCCGGCCGTCGAGGAGGCCTACGGCATGGCGATCCTGGAGGCCATGGCCGCAGGCCTTCCCGTCGTGGCTGGCGACGAGGGCGGCGTCTCCGCCTTGGTAGACAACGAGCAATGCGGCCTGCTGGCCGAACCCCGAGACGCCGGGAGTTTTGCAAACTCCGTTCTGCGGCTTCTGGCGGATCCGGGCCGGCGCGCCCGCATGGGCGAGGCCGCGCGCCAGAAGGTTTCGCAGCGTCACGCGCTTCCCGCGGCAGCACAAAACCTGCAGCGAAGTCTCCTCGAAGCCCTCGAAATGGGAGCCCGGGAGTTTGGAGCCCGGCGGCCATGACAGAAGGGGGCGTGACCGAGCTGGTTCTGATCCGCCATGCGGAGACGGCTTGGAACGCGGCGAAGCGCATACAGGGTCAGCGCGACGTTCCGCTGTCGCCGCGCGGACGCGTCATGGCGGCAAGCTGGCGCCTACCCGCGCCGCTCGCCGGATACCGCTGGTTCAGCTCGACCCTCGGCCGGGCGCGGGAGACGGCGCATCTGCTCGGGCGTCCCGACGCGGTCGCGCTGGCCGCGCTCAACGAGATGAACTGGGGCCATTGGGCAGGCCAGACACTGACCGAACTGCGCACCCGTCACGGCGGCGTCATGGCCGACAATGAGGCCAGAGGCCTGGACTTCCGGCCCGAGGGCGGCGAGAGCCCGCGGGAGGTGCAGAGTCGTCTGCGCCCTCTTCTGGCGCGTCTGGCGGCGGCCGGGCAGCCCAGCGTCGCCGTCGCCCACCGCGGCGTCATCCGTGCGCTCTACTGTCTGGCCAGCGGTTGGGACCTGACCGGCAAGCCGCCGGTCGAGTTCGACCGAGAAGCCTTGCAGCGCTTCGCCCTTGCCGGCGACGGCACGCCGAGCATCCTGCGGCTGAACGACCCTCTAAGATCATGACCGACGTACTTTTCGTCGTGACCCACCTGCATGGGATCGGACACCTGCGGCGAACCGCCGTACTGGCCCGAGCCTGCAGCGCACGCGGGCTGGCGGTAGGTATCGTTTCGGGCGGCCGGCCGCTGCGCGATCTGGTGCTGGGACCTGCGCGGCTGTTTCAGTTGGAACCATGGCTGCGCAGTCGCGACGAGAGTTTCCGAGAACTCCTGGGGCCGCACGACGCGCCCTTGGATGAGCGCCTGCGAGAGAAGCGGTGCCGTCAGCTCCTGGCGATCCTCACGCGAGAACGGCCAAGAATTCTGGTGACCGAACACTTTCCCTTCGGCCGAGGCAAGCTGCGGTTCGAGCTGTCTCCGCTGGTCGAGAGCGCGCGACAGATGACGCCGAGACCCTGGATCGTGAGTTCGGTCCGCGACCTGCTGGTGGAGAAACCGCCGGAGAAAACCGTCTGGATGGCCGAGGCCGCCGAAGCCTACGACCGCATCCTCGTCCACGGAGACGAGAAGCTGATTCCCTTCGCAGCAAGCTTTGCCCAGACGGCTGCCTTGGCCGGGAAGCTGGTCTACACCGGTTACGTTGCCGAAACGACCGCCTCCGCGCGCCCAGGACGCCAGCACCAGAGCTTGCAAAAGGCTGAGGAACCGCAGAAGGAAGTCCTGGTGTCCGCCGGCGGGGGAGCCTTCGGGCGAGACTTTCTCTTTGCCGCCCTCAAGTCGCGCCCTTTGAGCCAGGCAAAAGATCGGCCCTGGCGGTTCCTTGTGGGAGACAACCTGCCAGATGCCGATTTCCAGGCCTTACGTCGTCAAGCAGGCGGGTGCGTTCAGGTGCAGCGGGCCGAACCCGACTTCCCGGAACGGCTCGCCAGCTGCGCGCTTTCGATCAGTCAGGGCGGCTACAACACCGTCGTCGACCTGCTGCGGGCCGGCTGCCCCGCGGTGATCGTCCCTTACCAAGAGGGAGGACAAAGCGAGCAGCGCCGACGGGCCGACCTTCTGGACGCCGGCGGATGGCTTACCAGCGCGCCCGGCGGGGATAGCGATCCAGCCTTGCTCGCGGCCGCGATCGACCGACGATTGCGCGCAGCGGCGCACCCAACCGCATCCACTCGACAGGCTGTCCGAACCGCACTCCCAAATTTGAACGGGTCTGAAGTCACAGCCGAGATTCTGGCAGACTTGGCTGCTATAGTGCCGCCCGGCATTTAGGGTGCGAGTGCCCTTTAGCCTTATGAGCGCAAATAGAAAGGACACAGCCAGCGCCGCGATGAGCGATCTCGACACCGTATTCTATCGTTATCCGCCGCGCGCGTTGGTGGGCGACTACATCAGGTCCGGGGTCGGCACGGCCTTCGGACTTCTGATCGCCGTGAGCAATCCGTCCAGTCCCTGGGTCGTCGGCATTTTCGGAGGTCTTTGCGCAGTCTTCGCACTGTTCGGTCTGCGCACCGTGCGGCAGCATCTGACCCAGGTCGCCGTGACGCCCGAGGCCGTCTTCGTCAAGGCGATCGGTACGCGCGATCTGCCGTGGCAAGCCTTGCGCGAGGTCAGACTGCGGTTCTACGGAACACGTCGCCAGGCGCGCGGCGACAGGGCCTCGGGCGGCGGCTTTCTGGAGCTGACGCTGCGTGGCAACGGCCGGAAGCTGAAGTTCGACTCCAACCTTCTGGGCTTCAAGGACGTCGCTTGGCATGCTGCGCGCGCGGCACGCGACAACAATCTCTCCCTGGATCCGACGACGGCCGGCAACCTTCTGGATATCGGGGTGGATGCCGATAGCGAAACACCCCGGCCACGGCCGATGGACGCGCTTCAGCTGTGAGCTCCGCTCCGCCCCTTCTCGACGTGCGCGACCTCCGGGTCGCGTTCGATTTGCCGGAGGGGCGGCTCGAAGCCGTTCGAGGCGCGAGCTTCACGGTGCCCGCCGGCGGAACGGTAGCCCTGGTCGGCGAGTCCGGCTCCGGGAAGTCAGTGATCAGTCAGGCGATCATGGGGATCCTGCCGAAACCGGCGGTGATTGCCGGGGGCGCCATCCTCTTCACCGATCCCGCCGACGGCGAAACGCGCGACATTGCCGCTCTGCCGCCAAGTGGTCCGCAAATGCGGTCCCTACGGGGCGGTCGCATCTCGATCATCTTTCAGGAACCGATGACGTCGCTTTCGCCGGTCCATACCGTCGGCGATCAGATCGGCGAGGCCCTGACGCTGCACCGCAACGTCGGTGCGGCGGCGGCGCGCGAGGCCGTCATCGAGACACTCAGGTTGGTGGGCTTTCCCGATCCGCAGAGAGCGCTCAAGACCTACCCCTTCGAGCTTTCGGGCGGCCTACGCCAGCGGGCGATGATCGCAATGGCCCTGGTCTGCCGCCCGGCGCTGTTGATCGCCGATGAGCCGACAACTGCGCTGGACGTAACGGTGCAGGCGCAGATCCTCAAGTTGATCGGGGATCTGCAGGCCGAACTGGGCATGGCTATGCTGATGATCACCCACGATCTGGGCGTCGTGGCGAATGTCGCCGAGCAGGTCGTGGTGATGTATCGCGGCCAAATCATGGAAGCGGGCGGCCTGGAGGACATCTTCCGCGATCCGCGTCACCCCTATCTGCGTGCCCTGCTGAAGGCCGTTCCGCGCTTCGACATGGCCCAAGACGAACGGCTCACGCCGCTTCGCGAGATCGAGCACAACGGCCACGCCATGCTGCTCGCAGCGAAGGCCTCCTGGCCCGAGCGCGGGGTGAAGCAATCCGACGAGATGGGGCCTGACGAGTTGGAGCCGGAGACGACCGAGAGAGGCGGTGCCGAAACACCGCTGCTCAGCATCGAGGGCGTGACCAAGACCTTCACGATCCGCAAGGGCGGTTTCCTAGGTCACTGGGGACGGACAGCAGCAGCCGAGGTCACGGCGCTGGACGATGTCGGCTTCACGGTCCAGCGGGGGGAGTGTCTGGGCCTGGTCGGCGAAAGCGGCTGCGGCAAGACCACTCTGTCGAAGATCGTCATGCGCGCGCTCGACCCCGACAGCGGATCGGTCGTCTTCAACGATGGCGGCCGGCCACTGGACGTTCTCGCCTTGCAGGGCGATGCCCTGACGCAGTTTCGGCGGCGCATCCAGTTCGTTTTCCAAGATCCCTTTTCCTCGCTGAACCCGCGCATGACCGTCTTCGAGATCCTAAGCGAACCGCTGCAGATCCATGGCCTCGGCGATCCTTCCTGGCGCGCGGACTACGTCAAGGAACTGATGCGCGTCGTCGGCCTGGACGTACGCCACCTGCGCCGCTATCCGCACTCCTTTTCCGGCGGGCAGAGACAACGCATCGGGATCGCCCGAGCTCTGGCCCTCATGCCGGATCTGCTGATCTGCGACGAGCCCGTGAGCGCCCTCGACGTCTCCATCCAGGCACAGATTCTCAATCTCCTGAAGGACCTGCGCGACGAGCTTGGCCTGACCTACCTCTTCATCAGTCATAACCTTGCCGTCGTCGACTACATCGCCGACCGGATCGCCGTCATGTGCCAAGGTCAGTTGGTGGAGCTGGCGCCCAAGGCGACCTTGTTCAAAAACCCGCTTCACCCCTACACGCGCGCGCTGGTCTCAGCCGTGCCCGAGCCGAACCCGGACCGACCGCTTGACCTGGCCGCACTGATGAACGGCAAAGCCAGCATTCCCGAGGCTTGGCCAGCGGCCTTCGCGCCACGAGCCGGCGAGGCCTTGAAAATGATCGATCTGGGTGACGGTCACTACCTGCGGGCCTGGCCGGACAGCCTCGACGCTGTCGCCGCGGCCCGCGACAGTACCGCCGGAATCGAACCCGGAGATCCCAAAGAAGCCGGACGGATGGGCCTGTACTGATGCTGCCCTACGTCGCCCGCCGGATCTTCGTGATGATACCAACCTTGCTGGTCATCTCGGCGGTGGTTTTCTTCATCATTCAGCTTCCCCCCGGCGACTACCTGGAAACCTACATCGCCGAACTTCAGGCCCAGGGCGAAGCCGTCGACCAGAGCCGGATCGCCTTCCTGCGAGAGCAGTACGGCCTCGATCAGCCGGTCTGGCTGCAATACCTCACCTGGGTCGGCGGCCTTCTGCAGGGCGATCTCGGGTTCTCCTTCGAGTACCAGCTTCCAGTCTCGGAGGTGATCGGCGACCGCTTCCTCCTGACCGCTATCATCGCCGTGGCGACGGTGCTCTTCACCTACCTGGTCGCCTTTCCCATCGGCATCTACTCCGCCGTGCGCCAGTACTCGACCGGCGACTACGTCTTCACCCTGATCGGCTACCTCGGGCTGGCGACGCCGAACTTCCTGTTGGCCTTGGTGATGCTCTATTTCGCCAACGTGTGGTTCGGCACCTCGATCGGCGGCCTGATGGACCCGGCGCTGGAAGACGCACCCTGGAGCTTCGAGAAGGTCGGCTCGGTCCTGGAGCACATCTGGATTCCGATGATCGTGATCGGCACCGCCGGCACCGCCGCGCTGATCCGCCGCCTGCGCGCGAACCTACTGGACGAGCTACACAAGCAGTACGTGGTGACGGCCCGGGCCAAGGGTCTGTCCGAGGGCAAACTGGTCTTCAAGTACCCCCTGCGCCTGGCGCTCAACCCCTTCATCGCCGACGTCGGCAACCTCCTGCCGCAGATCATCTCCGGGGCGGTGCTGGTCTCCGTCGTGCTCGGGCTGCCCACGAACGGTCCACTGCTGCTACGCGCGCTTCAAAGCCAGGACATGTACCTGGCGGGCGCCTTCCTGATGTTCGAGGCGACGCTGGTGGTGATCGGCGTCATGCTCTCGGACCTGGCTCTGGCGGCCCTTGATCCGCGTATCCGCTTCACCGGAGGGCGTCGCCGATGACCGACCTTCGGCAGGAGCGCGACGGCCACTACGTCAACCCGGAACCCTTCGAGCCGGGAACCGAAGCGCCGCTGACGGCCGAGCAGGAACGCTACTACCAGGCCGGTCAGTGGACGATCATCTGGTGGAAGTTCAAACGCCACCGCCTTGCCTTGGCGTCAGGTATCCTCCTGCTCCTGCTCTATCTGATCGTGCTGCTGGCGGAGATCGTCGCGCCCTACAACCTGCACAGCCGCGACACCCGGCACATCTACGCGCCGCCCCAAAGCCTGCATCTCTTCCACGAGGGCGAGTTCATCGGGCCTTTCGTCTACGGCTTCGACTATCGCCTGAACATGCAGAACCTGCGGCGCGAATACGTTCCGAACCCGGAGAAGGTGCAGCCGCTGCGGTTCTTCTGTGCCGGGGACTCCTACGAATTCTGGGGCCTGTTCGAGGCCGATCTGCATCTCGTCTGCGCGGCAGAGGGCGGCACGTTCTTTCTGTTCGGCACCGACCGCTTGGGCCGCGACCTCTTCAGCCGGATCGTCTACGGAGCCCGAATCTCCATGACCATCGGGCTGATCGGCGTCGCTCTCAGCTTCCTGCTCGGCATGCTGTTCGGCGGACTGGCCGGCTACTACGGCGGACTGGTGGACGAGGCCGTGCAGCGCGCCATCGAGATCCTGCGCTCCTTTCCGACCATTCCGCTGTTCATGACACTCTCGGCGATCCTGCCGGTGACCTGGTCTCCGATCCTCGTCTTTTTCGGGATCTCCATTATTCTGGCTCTGCTGGAGTGGCCCGACCTAGCTCGCGCCGTGCGGTCCAAACTTCTGTCGCTGCGGGAGGAGGACTTCGCGACGGCGGCCCAACTCATGGGCGCCAGTCCGGTGCGCATCATCGGACGCCATCTGCTTCCGAGCTTTACCAGCCACCTGATCGCCTCGGCCAGTCTCGCCATCCCAACCATGATCCTGGCCGAGACGGCCCTGTCGTTTCTGGGCCTCGGTCTGCGCCCTCCAGTCACGTCTTGGGGCGTGCTGCTGACCGAGGCCCAGAACATCAACGTCGTGGCGCTCTATCCCTGGCTGATGCTGCCCGTCGTGCCCGTGATCCTGGTGGTGCTCGCCTTCAACTTCCTGGGCGACGGCCTGCGCGACGCCGCCGACCCCTACAAGTAGTCCCGCGCAAGTAAACCCGGATCCCAAAAGCGCTGGACGATCACGCCACTGCGCGCAGCCAGACCAGCAGCATCAGGGATCCGGAGCCGGCTAGAGCGCCGAGCAGAATATTGCGGCGCGCGGCGAAGAAAACGGCAAGCGCGAGAACTGCCGCCAAGATCCGGTCCAGAGTCTCGGTTTCCGCCAGAAGACCGAAAGGCAGCACGATCATCCGGGCGATCAGAGCGGCGAGAAGCGCATAGGCAACGCAGGACACCCAGACGAACAGCGGCGAATTGGTGTCGAGCCGCCCCGAAAGAGCCACGCCCAGCCCGCGCCAAGCGTAGGTTACTGCCGCGCCGACCAGCATGACGCCAATTGGCAACCAGAAGTCCGAGGCGAAGAAATCCGAGGTCACGCCGCCGCTCCGGGAGAGGCACGGTGGCCGCCGCCGAGCAGGAAGGCCGAGGTTCCGGCAACGAGCCCCGCGAGCAGCAGGCCGTAATCCGGGTCCAGCAGATGGAAGGCCGGCCCGGCGAGCGCACCCAGGACCAGCGCATAGAGTCTCAGGCGGGTCGGCACGTCACCGGCAAAGATCAGCATGAAATAGAGCGGGTTGAGGAACACCAGCCCGAGCGAGACCAGTGGCGGCATCGATCCGGCCAACCAGAAACCGAAACCGGTCGCCGCGAAGGTCGCCGTCCAGAGCGTGGTGCTGAACCCGAGAAAATAGGGAAGGCGTTCATCCCGCGGTAGATTCGGGCAGGCCTTCAGCGCCGCCGCCCAGCCCGTCACGGCGATCCAGTGGGCCGCGAGGTAGTAGAGCCAGCGCGGCCAGCGCGGGGACCTGACGAGCGGAAGCAGCGCGACGGTCATCGGCAGCAGCCGGGCGTTGGTCAGGGCAACGGCGGCAACGATGGCCAGTAAGGGAGCCCCGGCCGCATAGAGCTCGACCAGGACGATCTGGCCGGGCAGCGCCCAGCCGGTCGCGGTCGAGAAAAAGCCATGAAGGATGTGCAGGTCGCTATCCCGGACCAGAGCGCCGAACCCCAAGTAGCTGGCAAAGAGAACCAGCGAGGGCGCCCCGAAGGCCTCGCGCAAGCCGCGACGATAGGCAACCGACGGCTTCGCGGGAACTTCTGGCGCAATGGCGGTTGAGAGGGACGGCCTATCGGACATGCCGAACAAAACTAGCCCGAAGGTCGAAAGGGAAGAACTGCCGGTTGGGAAAGGCTGCCTTGCCGGGCCGGCTCAGCCGGCCGCGAAACGGCCGCTCATGCGACCGGTCTCGCCGGAGGGGTTGCTTCTCGGTGCAAAAGCCGACTCGCCGGAAGTTTCCCGCCAATGGGACAGCGCCCACTCCACAGAGGGAAAGGCAAGGTGATCCCACGGGATCTCGCCCCAGGCGAAGAGGCCCACCTCCTGGCTTTCCGGGCCAGCCGACACCGCCGGATCTACGAGCCGCGCCCGGTAGATCAGTTGAACCTGACTGATTCGCTCGATGGCATAGACCGCCAGGAGTTGATCGATCTCCAGCTTGGCACGCGCCTCTTCCCAGGCCTCGCGAGCCGCACCGACCGCAGGTGACTCGTTCAGCTCCAGATAGCCGGCGGGGAGAGTCCAAAAGCCGGCCCTCGGCATGATGGCGCGGCGGCAGAGCAGAATGCGTTCGCCCTCGGGAAGCGTGATCGTCGCAACGGTCCCGACCACGACCTTGGGGTTTTCGTAGTCGACGAAACCGCAGTCCGAACACACCGATCTTTCGCGATCATCCCCCTCCGGTATGGCGCGGGCAAACCTCGGGCTGGCGGACGGCGGATGGCTCATGGCGCACAAAGATGGCGCCGGCGGCCGACAACGGCAAGCGGAAGACGGACGATCAGGTCGCGGAGGCTGGAGATGCACCGTCGTTGCAGTTGCGCCGCGGTGCTACGGGAGTCCAAACCGTTTCCGAAACGATATAGTCGACCAAACCCTCAGCCGGAGACCTTGAGATGCGGAGGCCCAAGCCTCCGCCACGAAACGAGACTGATTTTCGGGACGCTCAGACGCGAATGTCGAGGTACGAGCCGCGTGGTTTGACGTCGCCGGTTTCAGCCATCGCACGCGCCGCAGATTCAGCCGCTTCCACACCTTCAGCGCTGATTGTCTGAGACACGGCTGCCGCAGCTTCTGCGACGGCGCCGGCACCCGGCATCGGAGCGGCGTCCGCACGGGGGAGCCCCTGCAAAGCCTGAAAGAAATCAACTCCGAGACGGATCTGGCCGGTATCGATCTGCATGTAAGCAGACTAGCGGATCCCGGTTTAAGAAAGCGTAAAGCGGTAAGTGGAATTTACCGTATATTTATTGTAATTGCGATTTTCCTCAAAATCGCGGTAATTCTTGCTCAGGTAGTATCTTTTGGAGTCGCGCTTGGTCCCCCGCACCACCTTAGTTTCACTCAACGGACCCCCTAACAAGGCCCGATCCGCCTGCAGGCCCAGTAAAGCCGCAGGTAAGTCGCTGATTCGCCGAGCAGCGGAATTCCGTTTTTAAGACAATGTTTACGGCGTCGGTCCAACTTCGAAGCCTTAGGAGATCCCGGTCTTTCGATCCGACATGCTTAGGGGTTGCTTAGTCAGTCAAACTCGGACCAGTCATCGGGAAGCCTTCAAGGGGCAAACGTCATTATGGTTGTTCACGGCGAACTCGATCAACTGCTCGGCCTTGCGAGAGATAAGTCCGCGGAAGGGCGACGGCTGCTGCTCGACACCGTCGCCGACCTTTTTTCAGAAGATGGCCGTGTGCTGAACGAGCGCGAGCACGCGCTGATGACCGACATTCTCAGCAAGCTGCTGCGCGACGTTGAAATGCGGGTTCGGCGCGAGGTGAGCGAGCGGCTGGCGCGGCGCCAGGATGCGCCGCTGGAAATCGTCAAACTTCTCGCAAACGACGATATCGAGGTCGCGAGGCCGGTTCTGGTCACCTCCTCGATCCTGCGCGACATCGATCTCGTCGAGATCGTTCATCACCGCACTCAACAGCATCAACTGTCCATCGCCATGCGCCGCGAAGTCAGCGAGTTTGTCTCGGAGGCCTTGGTCGAGGCAGGCGATATAGACGTTATAAAAGCCCTGCTGGACAATCCGAATGCCCGCATCTCCGAAGCGACGCTGGAGTACCTGGTCGAGGAAAGCAGGCGCGTCGACTCTTACCAGGAACCGTTAGTCCGCCGCTCCGACCTATCGCCGCAGCTTGCTCGGCGCATGTGCCTTTGGGTCGGCGCTGCGCTGCGCAGCTACATTCTCGACAACTACGACATCGACCCGACAGAGCTCGACGATCTTCTCGAAGATGTCGCTTTGGAAACGCTGGAAACCCTTCCGGCAACTGCCTCCCCAGGCGAACCCCAGGACGATGCCGCCAGTCGGCTCGCCCAGCAGCTCGCCGAGGCGAAACGCTTGACGCCCGATATGCTGGTTCAGACCCTCCGACAGGGCGAGATATCCCTGTTCGAGGCGATGTTCGCGCAGATGACCGGACTGCGGCGCCGGCTGATCGGGCGCCTGATCTACGAACCGGGCGGCGAAGGGCTGGTCATTGCCTGCCGTGCCCTTGCCGTGGACAAGCCGGCCTTCACGTCGATCTTCCTGCTGAGTCGAAAAGGCCGTCCCGGCGATCAAGTCGTGGACCCGCGCGAGCTCTCCCGTGTGATTTCCCTGTTCGATCGGGTCAAGCCGGACGCCGCCCAGCAGGTGCTGCGCCGCTGGCAACGCAACCCCGAGTACCTTTACGCCGTCAGGCGCCTTGAAGAGAGCCGACTGAAACAGGCAGCTGTCTAGACAGACGTGCGGACCCAGCCCCGTCCATGACCGATCTTCCCGACAACGATCTGCCCGCGCCTCTGGAGTTGACCGAGGGCCCGATCAGCGGGAGAGAACCAGGTGTTTCCCGAACCGGAAGCCAGGTGAAAAAGGGGCGGAGGCCAGGCAAGGAACGCCCGGCAAGTGCCGACCTGATCCTGCTCGGCCTGAAACGTCAATGTGAAGAAGCGGATGCCAGCTTCCTAACGGACCAGGACGGGCGCCTGCTTCACAGCAACGTCTCCCTGCAGGCTTTGCTGCCTCTGCTCGACCATGCCGAACCCGCGCTTCTGGACCGCCTGATTTCGGAAGCCCTGGCCTTCGCGCACGACCGCCTGATACTCGAAGCTCACAGCGAAGGTTGGCACAGTCTGCCGCGCCGCAGGCAACCTTTGAGCCTGCCAAGCGGCGAAGAGCTTCTGCTTATCGACATCTCGCTTTTGCTCGATGCGGATCAGACCGTAAAGCTGCTGTCGGGCCGCTTATCCCGCCGTCCTCTGGATACTGTCGGTCCGCGCTCCGAGAATGTCCGCGAGCGCTTCGAGGACATTGTCCGCCTGGTGACCGACTGGGTCTGGGAAACGGATCGCGACTTGCGCCTTACCTACGTAAGCCAGAGGGTCAACGAGACGCTCGGCCAGCACCCACGCTTGTTGATCGGACGCAGTCTGCTGGACCTTGGGAAGTCACCGAAGCTGTCGGAGCTGCTGACCACACAATGGCGGCGGCCGTTCCGGGATGTGGAAGTCGAGATCATGGACCGCGAAGGTCGCTCCCGATTGTTCCGACTTTCGGCAGTCCCCTTCTACGACCCGGATCACGGCACATTCGCCGGCTATCGCGGGACCGCACACGACTTGACGCTGGAGCGCTTGCGGGAACACGCGATCCTGCAGGCCAAGGAAGCCGCCGAGGCGTCGAACAGGGCCAAGTCGGAGTTCCTGGCCGCCATCAGCCACGAACTCCGCACGCCGCTCAATGCGGTCATCGGCTTCTCCGAGATCATGATGACCCAAGCCTTCGGTCCGATCGGGACACCAGTCTATGCAGAGTACGCTCAGGACATCCATCAGAGCGCAGGGCACCTTCTCGAGCTCATCAACGACATCTTGGATATCTCGAAGATCGAGGCCGGCAAGCTGAGCATCGACGACGAGGAGACAGATCTGAACGCCCTGATCCGCTCGACGGCCCGACTGGTCGATGCCCGCGCTTCGGAGAACGGCGTCACGCTGGAACTGGTGATCGCCGAAGGTCTGCCGGAAGTGACCTTGGACGCACGCGCAATCAAACAGGTCCTTCTGAACCTTCTCAGCAACTCGGTGAAGTTCACGGAGCGCGGCGGCCGCATCAGCCTGAAGGCGGGCGTGGCCGCAAGCGGAGACTTCCTGCTTCGGGTGCAGGATAGCGGGATCGGCATGGATAGCGACGAGATCGGGGTCGCGCTTTCTCCCTTCGGCCAGGTCGACAGCTCTCTGTCTCGAAAGTTTCAGGGAACCGGGCTCGGTTTGCCCCTCAGCAAGGGGCTGGTTGAGCTACACGGCGGGACGCTGGAAATCGAAAGTCGGAAACCCGGCGGTACCTGCGTGACCGTACGGCTACCCGCGTGGCGCGTTGTCACGCAGGTCGCCTCGGCCCAGGCCTAAGCGCGGCAGCCTCATCGCGCACTTGTTCCGACATCCGCTGCCGCTATGATCCGCCCGCATCGCGCGGGAGCCAGTCATGCCGGACCACATCATCAACACCATGGGTCAGCCCATCGGCTGGCCCGTCGCGGACTGGATGCCACCACGGAGGCCGGAGAAAGCCCCCCTAGAGGGCCAGAGGATCCGGCTGGAGCCGCTTACGGAAAGCCACACAGCCGACCTCTTCGCCGCCAATGCCGCCGATCCCGACGACAGACTCTGGACCTACATGCCCTACGGACCCTTCGAGACCCTGGAGTCCTATCGGACCTGGGTGCGGGACGTGGAGGACGGGCAGGATCCCTGCTTCTTCGCCATCCTGGAGCGCGACAGCGGCAGGCCGCTCGGCGTCGCCTCGTTCCTGCGGATCGACCCCGCCAACGGCAGTATCGAAGTCGGGCACATCTGCTTCTCACCCTCGCTCGCCGGAACCGTCCTGGCGACCGAAGCCATGGTCGTCATGATGCGCCACGCTTTCGACCTCGGGTACCGCCGGTACGAATGGAAGTGCGACGCACTCAACGCCCCGTCCCGCCGCGCGGCCCGCCGTCTGGGACTGGGATTCGAGGGCGTTTTCAAAAGCGCCACCGTCTACAAAGGCCGGAATCGCGACACCGCGTGGTACGCCGTGACCGAGCAGCTCTGGCCTGAGCTCGACGGTCTATTCCAGCGCTGGCTCGACCCGGACAACTTCAACGCCGAGGGTCGGCAACGACTTTCTCTCAGCGCTCTCACGCAGCCTGTCTACGAAGCGGGCTGCACCGTTGCGGAAGCCGGCTGGTGACTCGGGCCGGCGATCTCGTCCTACCGCGCATCATGGGGCACCGCGGGGCCGCCGCCCGCGCGCCGGAAAACACCCTGGGCGGACTTCGCAGGGCCGCCGAACTGGGCGCGACCTGGGTCGAGATCGACGTGATGCTGACGGGCGACGACGTTCCGATCCTGCATCACGACTACAACTTTGCCCGGACCTGCGCGCACCCGGCTGACGTGGCCGCCACCAGCTCCATTATCGTTGCGGAGCTGGACGCCGGGGCCTGGTTTTCAACCGAACCGGGACGACGGGATTGGGTCGGCGAAGTCGTTCCGACACTGGAACAAGCTGTCGCCGCGCTCTGCGACTTCGGCCTGGGCCTCAATCTGGAACTCAAGCCGACGCCGGGCCGCGACATCGAGACGGCCAAGGTGACGCTGGATCTGCTGAGCCGACTCTGGCCGTCCGACCGTCCGTCTCCGCTGATTTCCTCCTTCTCCCGGGCCTGCCTCGAGGTGGCAAGGGACCAAGTCCCGCAGTTGCCGCGCGGACGCCTGTGGGAACAGCTTCCGGCCGACTGGCAGGCGGACGCGGAGACGCTGGACTGCACGTCTGTTCATCTCTGGCGAGAACCGCTGACCCATGCGCAGGCGCGGGCCGTCAAGGCCGCGGGTTATCAACTCGCCGTCTTCACGGTCAACCAGAGCGAGGAAGCCGAGCGTTTTCTGGAGTGGGATGTCGACTGCCTGATCACCGATCTGCCGGATAGGCTCCTGCCGATCGCGAGTCCGCCGCCGATCCAGCGGCCATCGCCCTATTCGGCGGCAGCCCGGGAGGGCGCGTAGGTTTCGGCTCTCAGCTCGCGGATGTCGGCTCGTGGTCCGCAAACACGGCAATCCGGGTCGCGCTTCGCGCGCACTTCGCGAAACCCTGCGTCCAGCGCGTCGTAGAGCAGCAGGCGTCCGGCCATCGAGCGGCCGATCCCCAGCAGCTCCTTGACGACTTCCGTGGCTTGCAGGGCCCCCAGGGTTCCGGGCAGCGCACCCAGGACACCGACGTCGGCGCAGGACATCTTGGGATCGCGCGGCGGCTGATCGCCGAACAGACAGCGATAGCAGGGGAGAGCTTCGCCCGCGTGCGGCTTGAAGGTCGAGAGCTGACCGTCGAAGCGCATGATCGCAGCCGAGACCAGGGTTCTGCCGGCCAGAACGGCCGCGTCGTTGACCAGATAGCGCGTGGCGAAGTTGTCGCTGCCGTCGGCGACCAGGTCGTAACCCGCGATCAGGGACAGGGCGTTGTCCGCGGTCAGGCGGAGCGGGTGAGCTTCGACCGTGACCTCGGGATTGATCCGTTGGAGGGCTGCAGCGGCGCTCTCGACCTTGGGCCGCCCGATGTCTTCCGTGCCGTGGATAATCTGCCGCTGCAGGTTGGAGAGATCGACGACATCGTCATCGATCACACCCAGCGTGCCGACGCCGGCCGCCGCCAGATACATCAGGAGCGGCGCCCCCAGTCCGCCGGCGCCGACAACCAGCACCCGCGCAGCCCGAAGCTTCGCCTGACCCTGCTCACCGACTTCCGGCAGAACCAAGTGACGCGCGTAGCGCTCGATCTCACTATCGCTGAAGTCGAAAGGATCGTTCCCGTTCATGGACCAGAAGATAGTACCCTCAGGAGGCTCTTGCATCTCCCGACCCGGCGGCGCGTTAACCCCTGGCCGACGCAGCCCGGCATGCCGGAGTTTCGATCTTCGGCGTTCTGCATCAGCCAACCGAGGAGTTGCGCAGCCTGCAGCCTGTACCACAACCCGGCGAATAGCGGCCTTTTGAGCGGTAGCGGCCCTACCTGCCTCAACCGGGGAAAAACCTTACCGATTCGGACGTTTGTGCTATAGTGCCGACCCGTTCGAAAGGGGGCCGAGGCCTTCCGGGTCTCAGGCTGTCGGACGGGGCGGGGCGGCTTGCTCCGGAGGGAGTCCGATCGGATCCTGCCGGATGCCGACTTCTCCCGGAACTTCATTCATCTACTTGCCTTTCTTAAGGTTTCACGCGAGCCATGAAGCTGACCATCGAACGTGCGGCCCTGCAGCGGTCGCTCGCCCACGTCCAGAGTGTCGTCGAACGACGCAACACCATACCGATTCTCTCCAACGTGCTCCTCGACGCGAGAGACGGCAGTCTGAGCCTCACCGCCACGGACATGGACCTGACCATCGTCGAAGAGGTGCCCTGTTCCGTCGGGGAAGCCGGCGCGACCACGGCGCCCGCCCATACGCTCTACGACATCATTCGCAAGCTTCCGGAAGGGGCCGAGGTCGAGCTGACCACGGCCGGCGAATCCGGGCAGATGGCCCTTCGATCCGGCCGGTCCCACTTCACGCTCGCGACGCTGCCGCGCGAGGACTTCCCGACCAGCGGGCCGTCCGACCTGCCGCGCGCCTTCGAACTGCAGGCCGCCGAGCTGAAGACGCTGATCGAGCGGTCGCGTTTCGCCATCTCCACCGAGGAGACGCGCTACTATCTCAACGGCATCTACCTCCACGCCGCCGAGACCGAGGCGGTGGAGGTGCTGCGGGCCGTTGCGACCGACGGCCACCGCCTGGCGCGTGTCGAGATGCCGCTTCCGAGCGGCGCCACGGGCATGCCCGGCGTGATCGTGCCGCGCAAGACGGTGGGCGAGGTCTACAAGCTGATCGAGGAAACGAACGAACCGATCAGGGTCTCCTTGTCCGAGACCAAGATCTGCTTCGCCTTCAACGCGACAGTGCTGACCAGCAAGCTGATCGACGGCACCTTTCCCGACTACGAACGGGTCATCCCCTCCAATACCGACAAGACCATGGAGGTGGACTGCCGCAGCTTCAGTCAGGCGGTGGACCGGGTTTCCACCATCTCCACCGAAAAGAGCCGAGCCGTGAAGCTGGCTCTGGCCGAGGGGAACGTCACGCTTTCGGTGACCAGCCCCGAGAACGGCAGCGCCGAGGAGGACGTGGCCATCTCTTACGGCGGCCCGCCCCTCGAAATCGGCTTCAATTCGCGCTATCTCTTGGATATCGCAGGCCAGATCGAAGGCGACGGCGCCGTTTTTCAACTCTCCGACGCGGCATCGCCGACGATCGTGCGGGACGCTGCCGACAGCACCGCCTTGTATGTCTTGATGCCGATGCGGGTGTGAGCCTGGGTGCGGCGCTCTCTCCGGCGCTTTCACCCGCCGCCCCTGTGCGAGAGGACGTGACCGCTACACGACCCGTCGATACCGCCGCAGGCTCCAGTCGCGCTCTCTGGCTGTCGCGTCTTACGCTCAGCGGATTCCGCAACTTCCGCGACCTCGAGTTGGCGCTCGAACCAAGCCCGGTCCTACTGACCGGCCCCAACGGCGCCGGCAAGACGAACCTGCTGGAGGCCGTGTCGCTGCTGAGCCCCGGCCGGGGCTTGCGCTCCGCGCGCTTGGCAGACCTGGACCGCCGGGGCCCGAGCAACTTCGGCCCCTCCGCCGAACTGGCGGGCGGTTCGACAGGCTGGGCTGTGGCGGCCACCATTCAGACGCCCGATGGCTTGCGCGACGTCGGCACCGGACGCGACCCGCGAGCGGCGGCGGGCGAAGGCATGTCCACCGGGCGCGAGCGGCGCACGGTAAAGCTGGACGGCGCGTTCGTCGCCAGCCAGCAAGCGCTCGGCGAGGTGGTGCGCTGCGTCTGGCTGACGCCCCAGATGGATCGGCTGTTCGACGACGGCCCGAGTGGGCGGCGGCGTTTTCTGGATCGGCTGGTCTACGGCTTCGATCCAGCCCATTCGGGGCGAATCGCCGCCTACGAAACGGCTCTGCGCGAGCGGTCGCGCTTGCTGAGAGACGGGACGCGGGATCCGGCTTGGCTGACCGCGCTGGAGGCGACCATGGCGGAAAAGGCTGTGGCGATTGCCGCCGCCAGGCGGGAGACGGTGGCGCGGCTGGCAAGCGCGCTTGCGGAAGCGGAGGGAGCCTTCCCGCGCGCCGACCTCGGTCTGGCCGGGGATGCCGAGGCTTGGCTCGACGATCTGGCGGCCGTGGAGGTCGAGGAACGTCTTGCCGCGCGCCTGTCGGCGGACCGCGGCCAAGACGCCGAAACGGGCGGCGCCAAAGTGGGCGCCCACCGGACCGATCTGGCGGTCGCCCATGGCAGTAACGGTATGCCGGCAAGCCTCTGCTCCAGCGGCGAGCAGAAGGCCCTGTTGATTTCGGTGGTGTTGGCGCATGCCCGGCTGGTCCGTCTGGCCGTCGGCTGCGGCCCGCTGCTGTTGCTGGACGAGGTGACCGCCCATCTGGACGCGGCCCGCCGTGCGGCGCTGTTCGAACGGCTGCTGGAGCTGGGCTTGCAAGCCTGGGTCACCGGCAGCGACCCGGAAGCTTTCGAGGGCCTGCTGCCGCATGCGCAGCGGGTTACACTTCACGATGGGCTGGCGCGCCTTGACGGCCGAACGGTCGGGTGACGCCCCCGAACAGGCGAGAGCCGAGCGAGCCCGACGCCCGAACGGCGACACGGTAGTTCGTTCCGTTTCCGTAAGGACTTGAGAGTATGGCTGACGAGACCCAGACACCCGATCAGAACGGAGGCGACCCCGCCGCCTACGGCGCCGAGTCGATCAAGGTGCTGCGCGGCCTGGAGGCCGTCCGCAAACGTCCCGGCATGTACATCGGGGACACCGACGACGGTACCGGTCTGCACCACATGGTCTACGAGGCGGTGGACAACGCCATCGACGAAGCCCTGGCCGGCCACTGCGACCTCGTCGAGGTGCAGCTGAACGGCGACGGCAGCGTCATGGTGCGCGACAACGGGCGCGGCATCCCGACGGAAATCCACAAGGAAGAGGGCGTGTCAGCCGCCGAGGTGATCATGACCCGCCTGCACGCCGGCGGGAAGTTCGATCAGAATTCCTACAAGGTCTCCGGCGGTCTGCACGGCGTGGGCGTCTCGGTCGTGAATGCCCTGAGCGAATGGCTGGAGCTGCGGATCTGGCGCGACGGCGGCGAACATCTGATCCGCTTTCGCCACGGCGAGGCGGAGGCGCCGCTTGCGCAGATCGGCCCGGCGCCCGACCGTTCGGGTACCGAGGTCACCTTCCTGCCGAGTTCCGAGACCTTCACCATGGTCGAGTTCGATCATGCGACCCTGGAACACCGCCTGCGCGAACTTGCCTTTCTGAACTCGGGCGTTCACATCCGGCTGACCGACGCCCGTCACCCGGAGCCCGTCGTCGTCGACCTGCACTACGAAGGGGGTGTGGAAGCCTTCGTCCGCTATCTGGACCGTGCCAAGACGCCGTTGATCGACCCACCTGTGGTGATCACCGCAGAGCGCGACGGCATCGTGGTGGAGGCCGCGCTGCAGTGGACCGACGCTTTCCACGAAGCCACGCTCTGCTTCACCAACAACATCCCCCAGCGCGACGGCGGTACCCATCTGGCCGGCTTCCGCGCCGCCCTGACCCGCCAGGTCAACGCCTACGCCACCGGCACCGGCCTGGCGAAGAAGGAAAAGGTCTCGCTGGCGGGCGAAGACTGCCGGGAAGGCCTGACCTGCGTCCTGTCGGTCAAGGTGCCAGACCCCAAGTTCTCCAGCCAAACCAAGGACAAGCTGGTCTCCAGCGAAGTGCGGCCGGTGGTCGAGACGGTGATCAACGAGAAACTGGAGCAGTACTTCGAGGAGCACCCGGCCGAGGCCCGGCGGATCGTCTCCAAGGTGGTCGAGGCGGCGGCCGCCCGCGAGGCGGCACGCAAGGCCCGCGAGCTGACCCGGCGGAAGTCGGCGCTCGACGTCGCCTCCCTGCCCGGCAAGCTGGCGGACTGTCAGGAGCGTGACCCGGCCCTGTCCGAACTCTTCATCGTCGAGGGCGATTCGGCGGGCGGTTCGGCCAAGCAGGGACGCGACCGGCGCTTTCAGGCGATCCTGCCCTTGCGCGGCAAGATTCTGAACGTGGAGCGGGCTCGCTTCGACAAGATGCTGTCGAGCCAGGAAATCGGCACCCTGATCACGGCACTGGGCACCGGCATCGGACCGGACGAATTCGATCTCGGCAAGCTGCGCTACCACAAGATCGTCATCATGACCGACGCCGACGTGGACGGCAGCCATATCCGTACCCTGCTGCTAACCTTCTTCTTCCGGCAGATGCGCCCGCTGATCGAGGCCGGTAACCTCTACATCGCCCAACCGCCGCTCTATAAGGTCAAGCGCAAGTCCTCCGAGCGCTATCTGAAGGGCGATCACGATCTGGAGGACTTCCTGATCACGGAAGGCACCGAGGGAGTGCTCTTCACCGATCACAGCGGCAGCCAGCGCAGCGGCACCGACTTGCAGGCCCTCGTGCGCAAGGCCGTGGACGCCCGTCATCTGATGGCGCCCCTGGCACGCAAGGCCGGAGCCTTGGAGATGGTCGAGCAAGCCGCCATCGCAGGCGCCCTGAACGCCCAGATCCTCTCCGAGCCCGAGCAGGCGACCGAAGTGGCGACCTATCTCGCACGGCGGCTCAACGCCCTGCACGCGGGCCAGGACTGGGATCCCGATTGGACCGGCGGTGTCGGCGACGACGGCGGTCTCGTCTTCTCGCGCGTTCTGCGCGGCGTCACCCAGCATCGCCAGATCGACGCCACCATGATGAAGTCAGCCGAGGCGCGCCGCCTGGACGGCATGGCGTCGGACCTTCAGGAAACCTATGCCAAGGCCGGGACCCTGACTTCGTCCGACGGCGAAGAGGTGAGCGTGCATGGGCCGAGCGATCTGGCCGACACCGTCATGCGCTGGGGCCGCAAGGGCGTCTCGGTGGCCCGCTACAAGGGGCTGGGCGAGATGAACCCGGATCAGCTCTGGCAGACCACTCTGGACCGGGAGGCGAGGACCCTGCTGAAGGTGCGCGTTGCACAGGCGGAGGCGGCGGACGGACTGTTCGATACGCTGATGGGCGACGTGGTCGAGCCGCGCCGCGAGTTCATCCAGGACAACGCCCTGGAGGTCTCCAACCTGGACATCTGACGCATGACCCTGGAGCTTCAGATCCTCGGGCTGGCCGCGCTGCTGTGGGCGGCGCAGTTGCTCTGTCTGTCCGTTGCCGCGAATCTGAAGCTCGACCGGGACTGGCTGATGGGCCCTCGGGACGAGCCGCGGCACCTGGAGGGCGTGACCGGCCGGCTACAGCGCGCTCTCAACAACATGACCGAGAGCCTGCTGCTTTTCGCTGTGGCCGTAACGGTCCTGGAGTTCGCCGACAGGTCGGGCGGGGCCGTGACGGAAGGCTGCGCCGTCACCTATCTGGTCGCGCGGCTGGCCTATGTTCCTGCCTATGCCTTTGGCCTTAGCCCCTGGCGTTCGGTGATCTGGTTTATCGGCTTCGCCGCGACCCTCGTGATGCTGTTCGCAGGCCTGCTGAGTTAGGGAGAGCCCTGATCCGCATGCTTGAATGCGGGCGCCGGACCACGATGACGACTATACAGCTATATGTTTAGTCCCGGGTTTTGGTGGTGCAGTCTTTTCGCGGGCCTGGCTTTTCGCAGGCCTGGAAGGAGGCGTTATGGGACAGGTTCTGCGCCTGCAGTGTGTCTCCCCCACGTCCTAAACCCCTTCAGGCTGAGCCCCTATCCTTCAGGCTGAGCTTGTCGAAGCCGGCCGGCGGCTTGCCCGAGAGACATGCTTCGACAGGCTCAGCATGAAGGGGGTTGTGTTGGGGAGAGAGCCCGTCCCGTCTCAAGCCGAGACGGGAGCCTCGACCCTTTCGGCCCCTCCAACCGTCCTTCAAGCTGAGCCCTCATCCTTCAGGCCGCGCCCCCATTTCCTTCAGGCTGAGCTTGTCGAAGCCCGCAACACTGTCAGCGGCAGCCTCAGAACCGCAGTCTCCCGCCGAGGAAGAAGCCGTGGTCTTTGGCGCCCTCGCCGAAGCGTCCGGCGTAGCCGGCGGAGAGTGCCCAGCCGTCTTTGGAGGTCAGGTCGGCGCCGAAGCTGAGCGCGGCGGAGTGGTCGGGCTCCTCCAGGCCCGGCACGCGCCAGCTTGCGTCGCTGCCGGCGAAGCGGGCGGTGGTGTCGATGCTCTTGTCGCCGAGCTGTCCGATCCAGAGGGCCTGGGCGCGCCGGGTGAGGGTGAGGCCCTTGCCCAGTTTGACGTCGCTGGCGACGCCGACCCCGAGGCGCGGCTGGAGGCTCAGGGTGTCGGTTCTGTCGATCTCCAGGTTTGCGCCGCCGGCACCGCTCTCGCTCCAGGCTTCCTGGTAGAGCCAGGAGGCGCCGAGGCCTGCGGTGGGGATGAGGGTGACGTCGGAGAGCTGCCAGTCGTAGGCGGCGGCGAGGTCGCCCAGCACCTCGATCCCGTCGCGCTTGCCCTCGGCGGTCTGGTCGAAGCCGGTGAAGCGCAGCTTGCGCTCGCTCTCGAAGTTGTGGTCGGCGACGCCCAGGCTGCCGCTGAGCTGCCAGGGGCCTGGGGCCCAGGTCAGATTGGCGGCGGCGATCAGGGAGGTGGTGTGGGTTTCGACCAGCCCGTCGTCGGTGGCGACCTGCCCGCCGAAGCCGGCGAGACCGAGCCCGAATGTCGTCTCCCGATCCAGCGGCAGGACGACGCCGCCGGCGGCACCGGCGTAGTATCTGTTCTGGTCGGCGGCGGCGCCCTCGCCGTCGCGCATGCCGAAGCTGCCGAGGCCCTCGAACCAGAAGCGCGGGCCGCTCCGCTGCCGTCTTTCCGGCCCGCCGGCGGCGGCCAGGCCGAGACCGCTGAGGGCGTCGCTGGCGTCGCGCTCGGCCAGGGCGAACTGGGTCAAGTCGGCTGTGCGCCATGCGCCGCTGCTGCCGGTGGGAATGGTCGCCAGGAAGGCCTGTCCGGCGAGCTGGGCGAGCTGGGCGCTGCCGGTCAGGCCGCTGCCGGAGAGCTGGCGCGTGACCTCTGCGACCTCGCTCACGGTCAGGGTGGAGAGAGTTTGGAGCAGGGGTTGGCTGTCGGGCGGGCTTGTCGCCTCCAGGCGGTCCAGGGCACCGGCGGTGCCGACCAAGTCGGGGTCGGTGCCCAAGTCGGGGTTGGTGATGATCTCTGTAAAACCTGTGCTATTGCGGTCGAGCTGCAGCAGCAGGTCGTTGCCCTGGGTCTGCAGGCTGGGATCGAAGAAGGCCAGGGCCTGGCCCGGCGCGTAGTCGACGCCCTCGAAGGCGCCGGCGATGCCGGTCGTGGTGCTGAGGATCAGGACCTGCTGACCGCTGGTGTAGCCACCGGCCTGGGGCGTCACGTCCTGGGGCGTCACCTCGACGGTGCCGCCGTTCAGGGTGGCGGTGCCGGTGACGTTCAGCAGGTCGCCCGATCCGTCGGGGGCGATCTCCACCGCCAGGACCGAGCCGGGGGCGAAGGTGACCGGCCCGCTGTTCAGGGTCCCGATGGAGTTACCTGGCGCGACCCGGCCATTGGCCATGAGGGCGCCGACTGTCCCAGGGCCGCCGAGGGTGGCGCCGGCGTTCAGGGTCACGTCGCCGAGGGTGCCATTGACGATCAGACTGCCGCCGGTCACTGCTGTGCCGCCGGTATGGTCGGCGTTGCCGGTCAGGATCAAGGTGCCATCGCCGTCCTTGGTCAGGCCGCCGGTCCCGGAGATGCTGCCACCGAAGGTCGAGTTGCCAGCGCCGCCGGTCGTCAGGGTGCCGCTGCCGAGCATCACTGTGCCGGCCCCGCTCAGCAGCCCGATCGTTTCGTCGTGTCCATCGAGGTCGAAGGTGGCGCCAGCGGCCACCGCCAGCGCGCCCCTATCGGCCAGGCGCTCGCTGGCGCCCAGTTGCAACGTGCCGGCCGAGACGGTGGTGCCGCCGCTATGGTCGGCGTTGCCGGTCAGGATCAAGGTGCCGTCGCCGTCCTTGGTCAGGCTGCCGGTCCCGGCGATGCTGCCGCCGAAGGTCGAATCGCCAGCGCCGCCAGTCGTCAGAGTGCCGCTGCCGAGCATCACTGTGCCGGCCCCGCTCAGCAACCCGATCGTTTCGTCGTGTCCATCGAGGTCGAAGGTGGCGCCAGCGGCCACCGCCAGCGCGCCCCTATCGGCCAGGCGCTCGCTGGCGCCCAGTTGCAGGGTGCCGGCCGAGACGGTGGTGCCGCCGTTATGCTCGGCGTTGCCGGTCAGGATCAAGGTGCCGTCGCCGGTCTTTTCCAGGGGGCGGGATCCGCCGCTCTCGGTGATATCGCCGGCCTGCGTCGCCGTGCCGGCCGCGACCTGGAGCTGGGTGCTGTCGGACTCGACGGTGATGCTGTTGGTCAGCGCGATGCCGTCGTCGTAGGCCACCGTGGAGCCTTTGGTGGTGATGGCGGCACTGCCCAGGGCGTTGCTGTCGCCCAGCGACAGCGTGCCGCCGTCGAGGGTGACGTTGCCCAGGAAGTTCGCGTTGGCGCTGTCGATGGCCAGGGTGCCGTCGCCGGACTTGATCAGGGTCCCGTCGCCGGCCAGGGCGTCGGCGCCGCTGAGGCTGCGGCTGCCGCTGGTGACGCGCAGGTCGGTCGAGGCCGTGTCGTGCAGGAAGATCTTGCGGCCCTGGGCCTGTCCGGCGGTGGCGCCGCCGTTGCCGCCGGTAGCGCCGCCGGTGACGCCGTAGGTTCCGACGAAGTCGCCGTCGACGACGGTCAGCCGGCCGCCGTCGCGCACGAAGATGGCGCCGCCCAGGGCCGCACCACCGCCGCCGTCGGCGGAGATATCGGACCCGCCCCGGCCGGCGAAGGAGCCGCCGGCACCGCCGCCGCCGATTGTGCCACCGCCACCACCACCACCGAACCCGCCTCTGCCGCCGATACCGCCGGTACCGCCGCCGCCGCCACCGCCGCCGCCGAAACCGCCGCTGCCGCCGATGTTGGGGGTGGGGTCGCCGACGGTGGGGTGGCCGCCGATGGCGCCGGCACGGCTGCCGCCGCCGCCGCCGAAATCACCGCCGTTGCCGCCCAGACTCCTGGTGGTTTCTCCGCCACCGCCACCGCCACCGCCGATGCCGCCGTTACCGCCGTTACCGCCAGCACGGTCGCCGCCGGCACGGCCGGCGCCGCCGCCGCCGCCGGAGAAGCCGCCGGCGCCGCCGTCGCCGCCGGTGTTGTCGGCACCCAACCCGCTGCCGCCGCCGCCGCCGCCGCCGAGATCGGCTGCGGCATTGCGGCCTGGGAGTCCGCTGGCGCCACCGCCGCCGCCGGCACCACCTTGGTCGCCGCCGCCGGCGCCGTCGCCGGTCGCGAGGCCGCCGCTGCCGCCCGTTCCGTCATCCGTCGCCCCGCCGCCCCCGCCGCCGCCGGCGCCGGGGATGACGCCGTCGCTGGTGACGCCGCCGACGCCGCCGACGCCGCCATCGCCTTGCTGGCCGCCGCCGCCACCTCCGCCGACGCCGAACACGCCGCCGCCGCCACCGGCGCCGCCGGCACCGAATTCACCTCCGCCGCCGCCGGCTCCGCCGGCGCTGCCTCCATCTCCACCCGCACCCTCGTAGCCGCCGCCGCCAGCGGCGCCGCCGGTGAGGCCGGCGGCGACGATGCCGTTGCCGCCGTCGCCGCCCAGCCCGCCGCCGCCGCCGCCGCCGCCACGAACGCCGCCGCCGCCGCTCGCCAACCCGCCGTCGCCGCCCCTGGCCGCGGCGGTTCCCAGGGTGACGTTCGACACGGTGACGTTAGCCCCGGCGTTCACGAAGACCGCCGCACCCGCGCCGAGCCCGCCGCCGCCGCCAGTGCTGTCGGTGCCGGCGCTGTCGCCGCCATTGCCGCCCTGGGCAAGGGCGTTGTCGATGGTGACGTTGGAGATGTTGGCCGTGCCGGCCTGGATGAAGAAGACGCGGCCGTTGTTCTGGGCGTCGATGGTGTTGTTGTTGCCGTTGACGTTGAGGCTGCGGGTGATCATCGGCAGCGACTGGGTCAGGGCGATGTTGCCGGTGATGTTGATGGTATTGGCGGGATCGGCGTTGCGGTTGGCCGTGAAGATGGCGGTGCGCAGCTCCGCTTCGTTGGCCACGTTGAACTCTGCGGCGTTGGCCGGCCCGACCGCTACCCCGACCGTCACTCCGGCCGCCAGACTCAACACCAAAGCCGCTCCGGCCGCCGTTCTGACCAGGGCGCTGCGACCCAGCAGTCCCGCGCGGCCTTCGCTGCCCCGGGAACTCGTGTCTCGGCGGCCCGTGTCTCGGGGACTCGTGTCTCGGGGACTCGCAGCCTGCCGCTTTCGCGCCCGCATCCCGTCTTCCACTTCCATAACGCCTCTCGTTTTGCGAGCACTGGTCATGCGCGAACCTCTGCTTTCGGGTTGAAACCCGCCTTTTGTTGACCGCTTTGACCGTGACCGGCTGCCGGGTCTCTGCCATAGTTCGCGAGGCCATAGCTCGCGGGTGGCCGAGGACTGAGTCGCTCGCCGTTTCGTTCGTAGCGCGCAGGCCAGGTCTCGGCCGCGTGGGTGCAAAGCACCCACGCGATGGCGCGTTCGCCCTCGTCGTGGGGGCGATGCGACGCTGCCGATACAGCACGTTTGTTCAGGCCGACCCGGCGAGCCAACTGGGTCAGGGTCCTAAAACCTTGGGCCGCCTGCCGGTCCCGGATCGTAGAGGGCGTCCAGTCCTGAGAGAGTGCCATGCGAGTTGTAAGCCCGTTCGGGCATCACCGAAGCGGCGATGCGCTGCACGTTACGACTCACAAATGGAACAAAAGTCCGGATCAGTCAAGCACGTTTGGCCGGCCATGGTTTGATTTTTGGAACAAAAGCCTGCCGCCGGTCATTAGTCCTTAAAGAGTATTGAGCTAAGAAATTATTCAGCTGGAAAATCATCGAGATGGCTGAAGTGCTAGAAACTCCAGATAACTCTCACCCTAAGTCAGGGGTAGCCGATCAAAAGGCCGATCAAAGGAATGACCATGATCCGGCCTTTTCGGGCCGGATCGAGCAGGTCATCAGGCTGGCTGGCAGCGTCGCGGAGCTTGCACGAAAGTCCGGTTTGTCCGAACGCGTCATCTCAAAGTACCGATCAGGAGAGAGTGACCCGAGTCGGCGGCGGTTATTGGCATTGGCTGAAGCCTCTGGGGTTTCAGTCGAATGGCTTGCGACGGGCAAAACAGCTACGGGCAAAACAGCTACGGGCAAACCAATTGAGCCGGTCAGCGAAAACAAACAGGAGAGTGGTGACTTCGCCTTGGTGCCAAGGTTCGATGCGCGACTCTCCGCTGGGGCGGGCGCCTTTACCGAAAGAACTTCACTTCTTGACCACATACCATTCACACAGCGATTTCTTCGCCGAAATCTAGGTCGAAGCGCGATCGAAGGACTGGCGATCGTCGAAGCTGTCGGTGACTCCATGGAGCCAACCATCTCAAACGGCGATTTGGTGATGATCGACAGGCAGGATACAGTGCCTGGGGATGGCCTATATGCCTTGGTTTTAGACGATTCTCTTTTGGTCAAACGCGTTCATAAGACGTTGGACGGACTCGAAATCACGTCTGACAACAGTGCGCTCTACCGCCCCATTACCCTTCCAAGAGCGCGCATCGACGACGTCATGATCGTCGGTCGCGTCCGGTGGCTCGGTCGTGCCGTTTGAACCTTCACCGTTTGAACCTTCGCCGTTTGAACCTTCATCGTGAGCGGCGTCTTGCTTTCGGGGTCGCGGAAGACGCCGACGAGCGGCTCAAGTCGCAGGCGTCGTCATGGTGTTTGCGCGCCGCCACTTCCTAAACCCCTTCAGGCTGAGCCCCATCCTTCAGGCTGAGCCCCAATCCTTCAGGCTGAGCTTGTCGAAGCCGGCCGGCGGCTGGCCCGAGGGACATGCTTCGACAGGCTCAGCATGAAGGGGTTTGTGTCGGGGAGAGAGCCCGTCCCGTCTCAAGCCGAGATGGGAGCCTCGACCCTTCCGGCACCTCCAACCGTCCTTCAGGCTGAGCCTGTCGAAGCCCGCAGCACTGGCAACGGCAGCCTCAGAACCGCAGGCGGCGGCGAACAGGGAGGTGGTCTCGGTTTCGACCAGTCCGTCGTCAGTGGCGACCTGACCGCCTCTGTCGTTTTGGCGCTCCCATGCAGAACCTGCCCCATCGTGCCTCGTTCCATGCCGACGAAAGGACTGCACCATCAAAATCCGGGACTAAACACCTAGAGCGAGACAGTCTCAGATCTCGCGCCCGAGGTCCCGAAGGATCCCCTCAATGGCCGCCCAGCTTTCGCGGACCGCAGTGTCGTTTTCCGCACTGCTGTCCTCCAACATGTAGGCCCGCAGGCTCTTGTGGAAGGCCTTGAGGTTCCGCTCGATGGCGACACGGTTGCGGCGCAATTCGTCTTCCTGAAACAACAAGCGCACGATCAGATCGACCGTCATATGCGGATCCTTGATCGACCCGACGATCCCGAAGGAGGCGCTGACGAGAGCGAAGCGCTGGGTCGCGGTCTGCTGCAAGGCGTAGAGCGCCTCTAGATCCAAGGACTGTTGCTGCTCTTCCTTCTCCTGCGTCAAGGAGGCGAGAAAGCCGGGATCGGCTGAGCCGTTGGCCTGTTTGACGCGTTCGTTGTAGTCGAACTCAAGACGCATCAGGTCCGTCTCGGCCTGTTTCACCGCATCGTAAGCGACGTCGAGTTCGGCCTTGGCCTCCTCGATCAGATGGTGGCGGCGCACTAGAGCAGCCCCACCTGCGAGAACTTCGATTCGATGATGTCGGCATCGAAGGGCTTCATGATGTACTCGTTGGCGCCCGCTTCGATGCCCCGGGAGATGTGCGCCATGTCGTTCTCCGTCGTGCAGAAGACGACCGTGGGACCTTCGCCGCCCGGCAGGGCCCGCAACGCCAAAAGGAAATCGAGACCGTTCATCACCGGCATGTTCCAGTCGAGCAGAACGGCTTCCGGAAACTGCTCCTTGCAGTAGTCGAGGGCCTGCTGACCGTCGGCAGCTTCTTCAACGAGAAAGTCGAAACCTTCGAGAATGCGGCGGGCGACCATTCGCACCACCTTCGAGTCGTCGACCACCAAGCAGGTCTTCATGCGGGCCCTCCAGGAAACGGCCCAATAGTATGCCGCTACGGTGGTTAAGGATCTGATAGCGACGCGGCCCCAGACCGCTGCGCCGCAACCGGAACCGCTGCGTCACCTTTCTGAAGAAAGCCCTATGGCTCCGGGCTTCTCGCGTCGCCGGCGGGCGGCTTTCGTTCCGTGATAGCAATGAAAAGCGCGTTGATCGCTCGGAGCAAGGCTGGCATTCTCGAATAAGAGAACTTTTCTCATATCTGGGATTTTCCGTGGTCGACAAGTTGACGAAGAAACTGGCAGATCGCCTCAAGCGCCTAAGGCAAGAGCGCGGCTGGTCGCTTGACCGCCTCGCGGAAGAGAGCGGTCTGAGCCGCGCCACGCTGTCCCGGCTGGAAAAGGCGGAGGTCAGCCCGACCACCGAAGTTCTCAGCAAGCTCTGCAGGGCCTATGCACTGGCGATGTCCCGGCTGCTTGCGATGGTCGAGGAAAACGCCAGCCCGGTGGTCCGGCACCGGGATCAGCTCAGCTGGCACGACGAGAAGGCCGGGTTCCTGCGCCGAGCCGTGTCTCCACCGGACGGCCACTTGGTCGCGGAAGTCCTGGAATGCGAGCTGAAGGCCGGCGCCCGGATCGCCTATGACATGCCGCCGCTTCCCGGACTGGAACATCATCTCGTTCTGCTGGAGGGCAGCTTGGATGTGACGATCGAGGGGCAACGGCACCGTCTGACGGCCGGCGACTGCCTGCGATACCGGCTTTTCGGCGCGAGCGCCTTCGAAACGAACGAGGAGAGCACCGCACGATACCTCCTCCTTCTGGTCTGAGGGCGAGATGACTGAAATCTCCATCGAAAAGCTCGACGCCCGAGGTCTTCAGGCCAGGTTGGGCGATCTCACCGAGATCCTCCACGCAACGGTCGCGGCGGGCGCCAGCGTCAACTTCGTCCACCCCTTTTCCCGACAGCAGAGCCGGACCTTCTGGCAGGAGAAGATCCTGCCGTCGGTGGAAGCGGGCGGGCGCCTGCTCTGGATCGCAAGTCTCGGCGAGACGCTGGCGGGCACGGTCCAGCTGATCGTCGAGATGCCGCCGAACCAGAGACACCGCTGCGAGGTGTCGAAGCTTCTTGTTCACCCGGATTGCCGAAACCGGGGCGTCGCGAAGCGTCTCATGGCGGCTCTTGAAGCCGAGGCGCGCCGGCTCGGGAAAACGCTCGTCACGCTCGACACCCGGACGGGCGACACGGCGGAGCCGCTCTATCGGGCGCTCGGGTATGAAGCCGCGGGTGTAATTCCCGGCTTCTCCCGCGCGCCCGACGCCGAGCAGTACGACTCCACGACCTACATGTACAAGCCGCTCTGAGGCCTCACGTCCGAAACGCTCGCACAGCCTTCGGCCGGATGGCGATAGAGGCAGGCCGGCCTAGAGGGCGATCGCCCTCTAAACCTTATGATGAGAGTAGGATTCACGCCTCAGGCAGGATCGCCGGAGCGATCCCGCCTGAGGCGATCCTGCTCTCTAACCGGCCGCCTTGACCGCCGCGACCTCCGCCTCGATCTGCTTGGCCAGGCCGTCTTCCAGGCCCAGGCGGCCCGACAGCATCTGCAGGTATCCGCGCTCGGCAGGGCTGTCGACCTCGATCGCCAGCAGGGACGCCGCATAGACCTCGACTGCGACTTCGGGGCGCTCGACGCCCCGGACCAAAGCTTCGAGATCGAGCGGCTTGCCCAGTTCGTCGAACAGAAAGGCGCGGGCCTCCGCATCCAGCTCGGCCTCGCCCAGGCGTTCGAAGATACGGCGCTGCTCGTCGGAATCGATCTGCCCGTCGGCCTTGGCGGCGGAGATCATCGCCCGCAGAAGCAACAGGGAAAGGTCGTTCTGTTGCGGATCCGGGGCCGGAAGCTGGGCCACCGGCTGAGTCGTCGTTCCACTGCTGGAGTAGGCCGTCGGCGGCAGGTAGCCGCTCTCGGCCGGCGGCGGCGTCAAGGCCTCTTCCGCATTCGCCGGCTGCGGCCGGCCGGAGGCGTCGCGGTTGTTGTAGTGCCTCCAGGCCGCGTAAGCGACGCCGCCGACCACGGCCAGGCCACCCACTTGCATCGCGCGCTTGCCCAGTTTCTTTCCGCCCTTGCCGGTCAGCACGTTGCCCAACACCGTACCGGCCAGGCCACCTGCCATGCTGCCCCCGAAAGCCCCCTTCGCGGCCGCCTTACCCTCCTGGCCGCCCAGCAGACTGCCGAGCACCTTGTTTGCGTCGAACATTACGGTATCCCTCTAGACTGTATGGCCGGCTGTTTCGGCGGGCGCCGTACGTCGCGAACCCTGCTACCCGTGTTGGGCCAGACCGCGCTTTTCGAAGTAACGCTGGTGATAGTCCTCAGCCGGCCAGAAGGGCGCGGCCGGCGTCACCTCGGTCGCGACGTCGATGCCACGCTCGATCAGGGCTTGCTTCTTGGCGCGGGCGATTTCGGCCTGATCGTCCGTCAGCGGAAAGATCGCCGAACGATACTGCGTCCCGATATCCGGGCCCTGACGGTTTCGCTGTGTCGGATCGTGCAGTTCGAAAAAGGTATCGACCAGTTCCCCGAAGCCGATCTTGGCCGGGTCGTAGATTACCTCCACCGCCTCCGCATGACCGGTCTGCCCGCCGCAGACCTGCTCGTAGGTCGGGCGTTCGGTGATGCCGCCGGTGTAGCCGCTGATCGCCTCGGCAACACCCGGCAGACGCCGGAAGGCGGCTTCCACCCCCCAGAAACAGCCGGCTGCAAAGATCGCCTTTTCCATGGCCAACGCCTTTCGTCCCGCAGAAGTATTTCCTACGCATATCTAGGAACGCGCGACCTGCCGCTCCAGCCCCTCCAGGTCGACTTGAGACATCTCAATGCGAGAAACTCTCAAGCCCCGCAACCTGAACGGATCTTAATCGGGGGCGGATCTTGCTCGCGGCAGAGTCCGGTTGGGATCCGCAGCGACCGCAGACGGCGGTGTGGGGGCGAGCGGCAAAGGAGCGAAGCGATGTACGATGTTCCGATGCAGCCCGGCAGCCTTGCCGAGGCAGAGCGCACAAACGGCCTCTCGGGCGACCTGGCCGAAGGTCCCTGGGACGGTTTTCAGCCCGGCCGCTGGCAACAGCGCATCGATCTGCGCGACTTCATCCACTGCAACGTTCGGCCTTACAATGGAGAGGTTGACTTTCTGGCCGGGCCGACGGCGCGGACCGAAGCGCTTTGGGCAGAGGTGGCCGAGCTTTTGGCCGCGGAGCGTAAGGCCGGCGTCCTTGCCGTTTCCGCCGATGTCGGCTCCTCGATCCTGGCCCACGCGCCGGGCTATATCGACCGCGACAAGGAGTTGGTCGTCGGACTGCAGACCGACGCCCCCCTGAAGCGTGCGATCCTACCGACCGGCGGACTGCGTCTCGTCGAAAAGGCGCTGGAGGCCTACGGTTTCGAACTGGACCCCGAGATTCGGGAGGTCTTCGAGCGCTACCGCAAGGACCACAACACGGCGGTCTTCGACGCCTATACCGACGAGATTCTCGCCTGCCGCCGGGCCGGCATCATCACCGGTCTGCCCGACGCCTACGGCCGCGGCCGCATCATTGGCGACTACCGGCGGGTCGCGCTTTACGGCGTGGCGCGACTGCTTGAGGAAAAACATCGCGAGAAGGCCGAGTTGGCGAACGCCGGCGCGGCGGAAGACACCCTGCGCCTGCGTGAAGAGCTGTCCGAACAGATCCGGGCCCTGGAAGAACTGATCGAGATGGCGCAGCGCTACGGCTACGACATCTCGACGCCCGCGACCACAGCCCGCGAGGCCGTGCAGTGGCTCTACTTCGCCTATCTTGCGGCCGTGAAAGAGCAGAACGGCGCGGCCATGTCCTTCGGCCGAGTCTCCAGCTTCCTGGACGTCTACATCGAACGCGACTTGGCCGCCGGCCTGATCGACGAAGCCCAGGCGCAGGAGCTGATCGACGACCTGACGATCAAGCTGCGTCTGGTGCGCTTCCTGCGTCCGCCGGAATACAACGCCCTGTTTGCCGGGGACCCCACCTGGGTGACGGAGTGCCTCGGGGGCCTGAGCGAAGACGGACGTCCGCTGGTCACCAAGACCACCTGCCGCTTTCTGCAGAGCCTGCACAATCTGGGTCCGGCGCCCGAGCCGAACCTGACGGTGCTCTGGTCGCCGGCCCTGCCCGAGCCCTTCAAGCGCTTCTGCGCCGCGACCTCGATCGCCACCTCCTCGATCCAGTACGAGAACGACGATGTGATGCGGGTCGCTTGGGGTGACGACTACGGCATCGCCTGCTGCGTGTCGGCCATGCGCCTCGGGCAGCAGATGCAGTTCTTCGGCGCCCGGGCCAACTTGGCAAAAGCGCTGCTCTACGCCCTCAACGGCGGACGCGACGAGGTGACCGGCGAGCAGGTCGGCCCCGCCGGCAGCGTTTATCCCGGCGCCGTGCTGGATTACGACGAGGTCAGAAGCCGTCTGGGAGTCATGTTGGGATGGCTTGCGCGCGTTTACGCCGAGGCCATGAACACGATCCACATGATGCACGACCGCTATGCCTACGAACGGCTGGAGATGGCGCTGCACGACCGCGATGTCTTCCGCACCATGGCCTACGGCATCGCCGGCCTCTCCGTGGTGGCGGACAGTCTTTCGGCGATCAAGCATGCGACGGTGCGGCCCAAGCGTGACCCGGAGAGCGGACTGATCGTCGATTTCGAGATCGAGGGCGACTATCCGGCCTTCGGCAACAACGACGACCGGGTGGACGACCTGGCCGTGGAGATGCTGCGCAGCTTCATGGGGCTTCTGCGTCAGCAGCCGACCTATCGGAACGCGGAGCCAACCTGCTCAGTCCTGACCATCACCTCCAACGTCGTCTATGGAACTGCGACCGGAAATACGCCGGACGGACGCAAGAAGGGGGCACCCTTCGCGCCCGGCGCCAATCCAATGCACGGCCGCGACCGCAAGGGCGCCCTGGCCGCAGCGGCTTCGGTCGCCAAGCTACCCTACGCCGATGCCCAGGACGGGATCAGCTATACCTTCTCGGTGGCACCGGGTGCGCTCGGCAAATCGCCGGTCGAACGGGAGGAGAATCTGATCGCCTTGATCGACGACTACGTCGAGCGCGGGGGCCACCACATCAACGTCAACGTCCTGAACCGGGAGACGCTGTTAGAGGCGATGGAGCATCCGGAGAAGTATCCGCAGCTGACCATTCGGGTCTCCGGCTATGCCGTCAACTTCATCAAGCTGACCCGCGCCCAGCAGGAAGACGTCATCAGCCGCACCTTCCACGGCGGGCTCTAAGAGACTGTTTGAGAATTGGCCTGCAGGCCAATTCTGGGCTCTGTTCCGTCCCTCTCCCCCACCCGGCCACCCATTCAGCATACTGTCGTTGGGTGGCCGGGTGGGGGAGAGGGACGGAGCAGAGCATTTCCAAACAGTCTCTAGCGAAGGCGGGCAACTCAGCTGTTGCCGGTCGCGGCCGGTAACAAGTGAGCCGCTCGCGAAATCTCCGTCCATGCCCCACTTCCGGCGCAATCGCGCAGGACAGTCAGCCCTCGCTTGCCGACGACTCCAGCCATCGGATAGACCCAGGGCTGAGGAAATCGCGGCGGATTCTCACGCGATTCGAGTGAAGAGACGGGCGCGGCATGGCGCAAAAAAAGACGGCAGCGAAGAGCGGCGCAAAGCGTACGCGCGCAGGTACGCAGACCAAGAAAGGTCGATCTTCGGCGAAGACGACAACGCGCCGCTCGCCCTTGAGGCGGATCGCGATCTGGGGAACGACTCTTTCCCTCTGGGCGGTTCTGGCGGTCGGGGCACTGGTGGTCTGGTATGCCTGGGATCTTCCCAGCGTTTCCAAGATCGCGGAGATGACGCGGCAACCGACGGTCCGCCTGCTGGCCGCCGACGGCAGCGAAATCGGCCGCTTCGGCGATCTCTACGGCGACGCTCTCTCAGTGTCCGAGCTTCCGCCGCATCTGCCTCAAGCCGTTCTGGCGACCGAGGATCGCCGTTTCTACCACCACCCTGGGCTGGATCTGATCGGGCTGGCCCGGGCCATCCTGGTCAACCTCCGCGAAGGGGCCGTGGTACAGGGCGGCTCGACCATCAGCCAGCAACTGGCGAAGAATCTTTTCCTGACGCCGGAACGCACGCTGAAACGCAAGGTTCAGGAGCTGTTGCTGGCCTTCTGGTTGGAGCGCAAACTCAGCAAGGACCAGATCCTCTCGCTCTATCTCAACCGCGTCTACCTGGGTGCCGGAGCCTACGGCGTGGACGCGGCAGCTCAGCGCTTCTTCGGCAAACCGGCGACCGACGTGAATCTCTACGAGGCCGCGATCATCGCCGGACTGCTGAAGGCGCCCAGCCGCTATAATCCGGCCAACGACGCGGAGCTGGCCGACCGGCGCGCCAGAACCGTTCTGGCCGCGATGGTTGCCGCCGACTTCGTGACGCGCGAGCAGGCCGACGAGGCCTATGACGCGAAGAGCCGCGGGCGACCGCCCGTACGCCGTGCCCGTTACTTCGCCGACTGGTCGCTGGACCGAGCCGAAGGCTGGCTCGGCCGGCTGGATCGCGACATCGTTGTACGCACGACCCTCGATCCACACGTACAGGAGGTCGCCGAAGTCGCGCTGGAGAGATTGTTGGCGGAAGAAGGCCTGGACGCAAGAATCGGCCAGGGCGCCGTCGCCGTGCTGAGCCCGGACGGCGCCGTCCGGGCACTGGTCGGCGGACGGAGCCACGCTGACAGCCCCTTCAACCGAGCGACTCAGGCTCGTCGCCAGCCGGGCTCCGCCTTCAAGCCCTTCGTCTATCTGGCAGCGGTCGAGCGGGGTCGCGGCTCCCTGACCACCGTTTTCGACGGACCGCTCACGGTGGATACGCCGCAGGGGCCATGGCAGCCGCAAAACTATGATCGCGAGTATCGTGGTGAGGTGACCCTGCGCGAAGCCTTCGCCAGGTCGCTGAACACGGCAGCGGCGCGCCTGGCGCTAGAGGTCGGGCCGGACCGCGTGGCGGAGACGGCCCAGCGGCTGGGGATCTCCAGCGACCTGCTGGCGACGCCGTCCCTGGCGCTCGGAACCTCGGAAGTCTCGCTGCTGAACTTGACCGGGGCCTACGCCGTGTTCGCCAACGGCGGCCAAGCCGTCTGGCCCCATTCGGTGCTGGAGATCACCACGCCGGACGGCCAGGTGCTCTACCGCCGAGAGGTCGGATCGGCAAACCAGGTCATCGCTTCGCCGCACCTGGCGGAGATGACCGACATGCTGCGCAGCGTCATGCTGGATGGAACCGGCCGTGCCGCCAATCCCGGTCGCCCGGCGGCCGGCAAGAGCGGAACCAGTCAATCGTTCCGGGATGCCTGGTTCGTGGGGTACACAGCCGAATTGGTCGTCGGGGTCTGGCTGGGTAACGACGACGGTATGGCGATGCAGCAGGTCACAGGCGGCGGCGCGCCGGCGCGTCTCTGGCGAGCCGTGGTGACCGAAGCGCTGGATGGCGAGCCTGCCCGTCCCTTGCCGGGCGCCGGAGCGATCGCCGCAGCACCGCGGGCCGCACCCGTTGCCGCCCAGCCCGACCGCGGTCCCGGCGTTTTGGAAAGCCTGCTGGAACGCCTGACCGGCGAGGCGCCGGATCGGCCGATCGGGAGCGGCAGCGAAGGGGCCCTGGAACGTCTGCCGCCACCCGGCAACGACAGCTGACAGGCGGAGAGTCCCGGCGGCCCCCTCTCGCACTCTGCCGTCCGAACGATCAGAGCACGAAGCTCCTCATGGCGCGCGGGTCTATTCGGCCGCCGAAGCCGGCTCGGCCACCGGATGAATGAGCCGGTAGGACAAGGCCGCGCCGAGGCCGCAGAGCGCGATCGCCGTCGCCATGGCGTGAGGGCTGCCATCCTGGAACGCCCCGACGAAGAGACCGACCAACGCTGCGCCGGCCATCTGCACGAAGCCCATCAGGGCCGAGGCCGCGCCGGCCATGCGCGGAAAGGGCGCGATACCGCGTGCCATGGAGTTCGGTAGCGTCAAACCGCAGCCGATCAGAACCAGGGCCATCGGCCCCACGATGCTGGCGATCGAGTGAACGCCTGCCCAGGCCAATCCGGCCGAAAGGCATCCGGCCAGCAGCATGACCTGCGTGCCGAGGCGAATCTGTCGGTCGGTGGCCATCGAGCCATGCAGCCGGCTTGCCAGGAAACTACCGGCCATGAACCCCAGCACCACGGCGGAGAAGCAGAATCCGAACTGAAGCGGGCTCAAGCCGAGGCCGTCGATCAGGGTGTAGGACGATCCCGAGATGAAGGAGAAAATCGCCGCGTAGCCACAGGTCACGACACCGACGTAACCGACGTAGGTGCGCTGCCTCACGAGGCTGCGATAGTTCGCCAGGAACTGGAACGGCCGCAGCGCTTCGCGGTCGAGATGACGATTGGTCTCCTGCAGTTGCAGCAGAACCCCGAGCAGCATCACGACCCCGAAGAGCGACAGCAGGGCGAAGTTGGAGGTCCAACCGTAAGCCTGGGTCAGAACTCCACCGAGAACCGGCCCGATCGCCGGCGCCAGGGCCATGGCCATGGCCAGCGTCGAAAGCACCTGCGCCGAACGCTCAGCCCCATGGACGTCGCGCACGATGGCACGCCCGAGGACAGGACCCGCACAGCCACCGAGCGCCTGGAAGAAACGGGCCACGATCAGCGCTTCGATGCTGGTGGCCAGCATGCAGGCGATGGAAGCTAGCGTGTAGAGCACCAGGGCGCCGATCAGGACCGGCCGGCGGCCGAAGCGATCCGACAGCGGGCCGTAACCCAACATCGAAATCGCAAACCCCGCCAGAAAAACCGAAAGCGTCAACTGAACCTGACTCGGGTCCGCCGCGAAGCGTTCGCCGATCTGGGGTAGCGATGGCAGATAGAGATCCGTCGAGAGCGGGCCAAACGAGACCAGCCCGATCAGCAGGAGCATTGGAATCCGGACAGGCGGATCGACCGACTTCATCTTTCGGATGCAATCCTTCTTGGCTCAGCCTACCTCAGGCTGTGCCGCGGGGACGCTCTGTGTAACCGCGACGACCGGTGACATGCCAGCGATCATCACTGGCACGCCAGCACTTATGCAATTATCTGACAAGGAGACCTCTTCGAAGCGTCGAGCGAAATGCCAGAACCAGACATCACCAGCCTCGCCGAAGCGCCGAACCCTCAGCTTCCGCTCGATCAAAGCGCGCTGCAGCGGGCGGTGACCGCGGGTATCGCCCGCTACTGCGAGGAACGGCGGGGCCGCATTCCGAGCTTCGTCTCTACAACTTACGGATGGCGTGGCGCGGTCCGACTGCATCGCAGGGCGCTGGGTCCGGATCTCTGGCGCAGTCCCGCCAACATCATGCTTGCCTTGCCTTATGTCGCCACCCGTCTGGCCGCGGTCGGCGCCCGCGGTCTCGGCCGCCGGGAGACGGCCGACTGGCTGAAACGGCGGCAGCTCTTCCTGACGACCGACGTGGCCCGGGAGGTGGAGTGGCGGGTCTTCGCGGAGTTTCTGGAGCTGCCCTACGCGCAGACTCCGGAAAGCGAGCAGGCGCGACGGTCCGAACGGGACGCCTTGGCCGAGGCCATTCTGGCAAATCCGCAGATCGACGCGACACTACATGCCCTCTTACGCCCGGTTGGACGCCGTGCCGACGATCCGCAGTTCCGTGTCTGGCTGACCGACGCCATGGCGCACTACACGGGCAGCCGCACCGCAGCCGTCGACATCACCAACGCCCTGATCTCGGCCGGCGTTGGTGCACTGGCCTTCAAGCAATGGACGCCCGGGGCCATCACGCTCGGCCCGATGCTGGCCCAGGCCTTCGCCCAAAAGCTGGCGATCGCCAGCTTTCCCCTAGGCGCGGGCCTGGGGGGCCTTTGGTACGGAGCCTTTCCAGTCGGTGCTCCGGTGGCCGCGACCGCGGTCGCAACGGGTGGCGTGCTGGCGCTGGGCGCCCTGGTCGCCGCCTTCGCGGGGATCGTTGCAGATCCGATACAGACGCATCTCGGCCTGCACCAACGCCGCCTCAACAAGCTTGTCGACGCTCTTGAACGGGAACTTCTTCAGGGCGAGGGCGAGGGCTTTTCCGTGCGCGACCACTATGTCGCGCGGGTCTTCGACCTGATGGACCTCGCAACCAGCGCCTATCGCCTGACCCTGCGTCCGACCGGTTGAGCCGAGCCAATCGGAACGGAGGCGGGTCAGCTATCGCTTGGCAGGCTCGCGCGACAGACCGCGATCCTGAATGTTCTTCAGGTAGTCGGCCCAGATCTGCTCCCGGTCCTGGCCGAGCCGGTAGAGGTAGTCCCAGGAGTAGAGGCCGGTATCGTGCAGATCATCGAACTTCAGCCGCACGGCGTAGCTCCCGACGGGTTCGATGGCCATGATCCCGACATGACGGCGGCCGGCGACGATTTGCTTCTGGCCCGGCCCATGACCCTGCACCTCGGCGGAGGGGCTTTCGACCCGGAGGAGTTCGGCCGGCAAGGCGAAGGTGACGCCGTCGTCGAAATCGACCTCCAGCGTCTTGGTTTCCTTCGAATAACGGATCTCAAGCGGGTGATGCTGAACATCGAAACCGCTTTTCGGCGGCAGGGTTTCAGGTTCGGGCATAGTGTCTGCGCTGGGCCTCGAGCAAAATCGGGATTTACGACTCGTCGAGGCTGCGGGCCTCGTCGGGCAGCATGATCGGAATGCCGTCGCGGATCGGGTAGGCCAAACCGGCTTGCCGACTGATCAGCTCCTGGGCTTCGCGATCGTATTCCAAGGGTGCCTTCGTCAGCGGACACACCAAGATTTCGAGGAGTTTGGGGTCGACCGCCTGCGCCGCGACCGGGGTTTCCGCAGCGGGCTTATCTTGGGAAGTCTCGGGGGTCTCGGCCATCGGGTGGGGCCTTTCTCTGCGTCGGGTGTGCCGCTCTTGCGTGTATGTCGGCAATGTACCCTAGAGCGCGATCGCGCTCTAAACTTTATGATTAGAGTAGGATTCACACCTTAGGTCGGATCGCCAAAACGATTCTACCTAAGGTGATCCTACTCTAGTGACGCAAGTCGCCGGAACCCGTTTCGCCGCCGGACAGAGTGCTCATCTCCATGATCGCCGTCATGGTGCGTGCACGCTCGAAGAGATCGTTCGCCTCCAGGAGGGCCTGCTTCTCGCTCGGTTCGAACGGGCAGATCATGGCCAGGGAAGTGATCAACCGTTCGTCCGGCGTTTCCTCGATCGCGTCCCAGTCGCCCGACAGACCGGTGTTTGCGAAATAGCCGCGGAGAGCCTGCAGGAGGCGCGGCCGGTCGATTCCGCCGGTGGTGATCTCGGCCGCCTGAAGGTCCTCGCGCCAACGCGACCAGTCGGCCCGGACCCGACGATAGCCGTCCTTAAGGTCCAGTTCCTCGATGACCCGAAAGCGCGCCAGACCGGAGAGGGTGATGAGCAATCGCCCGTCTTCGGTCTCGCTGAAGGCGGTGATGCGGCCCGCACAGCCGACCTCATAGACCGACGCGGCGGCCTTGTGAGGCGGCGGCGATTCCGCGCCGTCCTCGGGATCCTCCACGGGCTGAACCATTCCGATCAACCGGTCGCTGGCGATCGCATCCTGCGCCATTGCGAGGTAGCGCGGCTCGAACACGTTCAGCGGAAGACGTCCGCCGGGCAGTAGCAAAACGCCCGAGAGCGGGAAGATCGGAAGGGTTTCGGGCAGGTTTTCGAAGTCCGGATCGAAGGGGCTACGCTTCATGCAAATAAAAGGGACGACAAACGTCGACGCATCTCCACAGTGAGCGGGTCGGCGGGGCCCCAGACCTCGAAATACTTCAAGAGCTGTTTGCGGGCTGCCTCGTCGTTCCAATTACGCTGAAGACGCACGATGTCCAGCAGCGCTTCGGCGGCGGCTTCCTTTTTATTGGCGGCATAGAGCGCCAGGGCCAGATCGAACCGGGCCTGATGATCCGCAGGATCCCGCGAGATGCGTTCCATCAGCTCCGGGATGGCGCCGGCACCCGGACCTTCGCCGCTCAGCTCCAGCGCCGTCTTGACCGGCTGCAGCTGAGGTGCGGCCTTGGTATCCTCCTCCAGCTGATCGAAAGCCATCTTGGCCTCCTCGCCCCGCCCGATATCGATCAGCAAACGCAGGTACTCGCCCAGCGCATCCAGGTTCTCGGGATCGTGCTGCAACACCTGGCCGTAGAGGGCCGCGGCCTGTTCGCTCTGACCGTCGGCGACCAGTTGCTTGGCCTGCTCCATCGCCTGTGCGACCGCCTCGGCCGGGCCGCCGGCGGCAGCCTGGGCTCCCCCCGTGGCCTGGATGACGCCGTCGATGAACTGCTTGAGCTGACTGCCCGGCAAGGCGCCCTGAAATCCGTCGATCGGCTGACCCTGAAAGAAAGCGTAAACCGTCGGCAGGGAGGCGATGCGCAGCTGCTGAGCCAATGCCTGGTTCTGATCGACGTTGACCTTGACCAGTTTCACAGCACCCTTGGCATCGCGGACCGCGGCCTCCAGCGCAGGCGTAAGCTGCTTGCAGGGTCCGCACCAGTCGGCCCAGAAGTCCACCAGGATCGGCATCGTCATGGAGGCGTCCAGCACGTCGCGCGCAAAGGACTGCATGTCAGCGTCCTTGATCAGGTCGGCGTCGGCCGCCTGTTGGCCCGGCGCCTGACCGGCTGGGACTTCGGTGCTGGAGGTCTGGATGCCTGGGGTCTGCTGCCCCTTGCCGAACGTCGGAAACATGAGTTGTCCGCCTGCTGCTTCGTCGGTGAAAATCGGTGTCTTACCTGGAGGCTCGCGAGAACCGCCAGCGTCGCCGGCGGTCCTGAAAGCGCCGTTTATGTGGCCAATCGCGCACGCGAGAGCAAGGGCGCAAGGGGACTACCCTGGGTCACGCTCGGCCTGACCGAGATCGACGATCCGTGGCGGATGGCCCACAGCTTCGGCGAAACGGACCAAGTCGCCAGCGGCCAAAGCCGTGGTTCGGTCGTTGGTCAGCGGATGGACGTTTACCAGCTCCTGATCCAGCAGGCCGGCGTCGAGCACCAAAGCCACCTGCGAACCCGGGTCGTTGATCACGGCCAGCGGCGTCACCGCACCCGGGCGGACACCCAGGTGACGCATCAGCCGCTCCGGGCTTCCAAAGGACAAGCGCCCGGCGCCCAGCAGATCGCCGAGCTTTTTGAGATCAAGAGGGCGGTCCTCCAGCGCGGTCACCAACCACATGGCGCCCTTCTTGTTCCGGAGGAACAGGTTTTTGGTATGGCCGCCGGGAAGCTGCCCACGCAGCGCTTTGGACTCCTCTACCGTAAAGAGCGGCGGATGGCTTACGCTGCGCTGAGCGATGCCCATCTCGGTCAACCTGCCGAGCAAGGCGTCAGGTGTCAGCGGCGGGCTGCCGTCGGCGAGCCGAGGCGCGACCTCGCCAGGGGCCTCAACGGCCGCCTCGGCGACGGCCCCTTTTCCGGCTCCCGTTTCCGTCATGACTTCCCTCTTCTGTCCTGTTCATCCCCGGCCGACCGAGGGCCAAGTCGATCGTCACCAGGATCAGCCGGCAGCAGGAGATTAGCCGGCAGCGGGGCGGCGACTCCACTCTTGCATCGCCCGAGCAAAAGCGTTAACTCACCTGTCCTCACCGGTCGGGGCAGAGCCCTCCGGTCGCGATCAGGAGCGCGGGCGTAGCTCAGGGGTAGAGCACAACCTTGCCAAGGTTGGGGTCGTGAGTTCGAATCTCATCGCCCGCTCCAGATTGCAGTCTGAACCCGGATCATCCGAACTCTCCGAAGCCGACGAGCTGGCGGCAAATGCGCTTCGCATGCAGCGGATCGGACGGCGTCACTCCATGGAAAAGATCCTCGGCCATGGAAAAGATCTTCGGTAAGCACTCGGTGCGGGCTGTCTTCCGGCAGCGTCCGCGAGAGGTCCAGCGGCTGGTGCTGGCGGGCAAGGAGTCCTACCACGGCGAGTTCATCGCGGCGGCGGAGCGCCGGGGTCTGCGGCCTGAATTTCTGGCCTGGCCGGATTTCCTGCGGATTGGAGAGTTCACCGAGGACGACAAGCACCAGGGCATCTGCGCCTTCGTCACCCCACGACGGATCTACGGCGACCGAGATCTGGATCAGCTGGCCGAGGCCGACTCCCTGCTGCTGCTGGACCAGGTGTCGAACCCTCAGAACTTCGCGACCATGCTGCGCACCGCTGCCTTCTTTCAAATTCCGGCGGTGGCCGTTTTGCGCAACCGCTCCGTCGACGTCTCACCCACGGTGGTGCGCTACGCCGTGGGCGGTGCGGAGTTCGTGAAGATCTTTCGTGTGACCAATCTGTCCCAAACGCTGACGTCCCTGAAGAAGCTGGGGTTCTGGGCCTATGGCCTGGATGGGGAAGCGCCAGCGACGCTGGCCCAGACGAGCTTTGCGGAAAAGTCGATCTTCGTGATCGGCGCGGAGGGCGAGGGACTGCGGCCCAAAACCCGCAAGTACTGCGACGCCCTTGTCCGGATTCCAGGCGGACAGCCCGGTCTGGACAGCCTGAACGCCGGTGTCGCGGCCGCCGTGGCCATGGCCGAGTTCCGGCGGCTGCGCGTTTGAAATCACGACCAGGCACCGGTCTCGCAACGCCTTCGCAACCCAAAAATCCGGAAGGCTTGTCCAAGCCGCGCTGCGCTGGGACTCCAGAAGCTTTCTTTCGGCAGCCTCTCCCGTTCGCCCAGGCGATGGAGTAGTCTCGGGCTGGGTCGTTTCCTGGCACCGAAGCAGGCTTCGGCTTGGGCAATTTCGGAATAGATCACCAGATAAAAGAGCTGACAGCGACGCGCCGCGTTGCGGCACCGGGCGGGGAAGGAACAGCGGTCATGGCACGTCTCGCGGAAGACACGACGGCCACCCTGATCGATACGGCGGCGAAGCTGGTCCGCCAGGGGATCGCCGGCGACAAGGCGGGCGACAAAGATGGGAAGGCGGCGGCGGCAGCCGAACGGTTTCTGCGGCTTTTCTTCGCCCACGTACCGCCGGACGACCTGAGCGACCAAACACCAGAAAACCTGGCCGGCGCCGCCCGGTCGGTCTGGTCCTTCGCCCAGAATCGCAAACCGGGCCGCGCCAAGGTCAGGGTCTACAACGCCACGGCCAAGACCCATGGCTGGAGCTGTCCCCATACGATCGTCGAAATCGTCAACGACGACATGCCCTTCCTGGTCGACTCGGTCACGGCAGCCATGAACCGGCGCGAGATCGAGGTTCGGCTCGTGATCCATCCGATCCTGCCGATGGAGCGCGACGAGAAAGGCGATCTGCTGCGCCTGGGCGACCGTCAGGAGGTTGAGATCGCCGGCGCCGCCGAATCCTGCATGCTGCTGATGATCGAGGAGCAGCCCGCCGCGCTGCACACCGAGATCGCCGAGGTGCTGGAGGTCGTGCTGCGGGACGTGCGCTTGGCCGTGGAGGACTGGCGTCCGATCCGCCAGCGCTGTCGCGACCTGATCCGCGACCTGGATCGCAACCCGCCGCGCTTGCCGCGAGAGGAAGTCGAGGAGGCGGTCGCCTTTCTCGAGTGGCTCGACGACGACCACTTCACCTTTCTGGGATACCGCGAGTATCGCTTCCAGGGCAGCGGCCAGAAGGCGCTCGCCAAGATCGATCCCGACAGCGGGCTCGGCCTGCTGCGGGACGTCGGCTTCTCCGTCTTCGACGGCCTGCGCGACCTCGGCAAGCTACCGCCCGACGTTCAGGACTGGGTGAAGACGCCGGAACTGCTGCGCATCACCAAGGCCAACCGACGCTCCACAGTCCATCGCGACGCCCACATCGACGCCATCGCGGTCAAGCTGTTCGACAGCAAGAACCGGATCTGCGGCGAACGCCTGTTCATCGGCCTCTTTACGTCCGCGGCCTACAGTCAAAGTCCTCGGGAGATCCCGCAGCTTAAGCGCAAGGTCGATAAGGTGCTGAAGCTGGCAGGTTTCTCGCCAGCGAGTCACGACGGCAAGGCACTGCTGCACATCCTGGAGACCTATCCTCGGGACGAGCTGTTTCAGATCGATGCCGAGGAACTGCAAGGCACCGCCCTTGGCGTTCTGCACCTTCAGGAACGCCAGCGGACCGCCCTCTTCGTCCGGCGCGATCCCTTCGAGCGCTTCGTCTCCTGCATGGTCTACGTGCCGCGCGATCGCTTCGACACGAACTTGAGGCTGAAGCTTCAGTCCCTGCTGGCCGAGGCCTACGCTGGCGAGATCGCAGCCTTCTCGACGCAACTGGGCGACGCCCTGCTCGCGCGTTTGCATGTCATCGTCAAGACCACTCAGGGCAAGGTCCCTAAGGTCGAGGTCGAGGTTCTGGAACAGCAGCTCGCGGAGGCCGCGCGCTCCTGGACGGATACCCTTCAGGCATCGCTGGTCGCGGCCCACGGCGAGCAGGAAGGCCTCTCGCTCTTCCGCCGTTACCAGCGGGCCTTCCCGACCAACTACCGCGAAGCGCACGTCGCCAAGGATGCCGTCGCGGACCTGGCGAAGATCGAGACGACCCTGGGCGAAGCCGGCCTCGCGCTCGACCTCTACCGACCCCACCGGGCACCCGAGGAGGTCCTGCACTTCAAGCTCTACATCGCCGGCCAGCCGATCCCGCTGTCCGACGTCCTACCGATGCTCGAGCAGATGGGCCTGCGCGTAATCTCCGAAGTGCCCTACGAGATCAGGATCAAGACGGCAGGCGTCGGCAGCCTGGAAAGCCGTGCCGAGACAACGGTCTGGATCCACGACTTCTCCCTGCGGCTAGGGCCGGGACAGAGCGTCGATCTGGATCGGGTCCGCGAGGCCTTTCACGAGGTTTTCGCGCTGACCTGGACCGACCAGATGGAGGGGGATCGCTTCAACGGTCTGGTTCTGGCGGCGGGTCTGACGGCGCGGGAGATCCGGATCCTGCGCGCCTACGCGAAGTACCTGCGCCAGGCCGGCATTCCCTTCAGTCAAGCCTACATGGAGGAGACTCTGGCCGGGAACCCGCGGATCGCGGCGAAGCTGGCGGAGCTGTTCGAGGCCCGCTTCGATCCGGCCCGAAGACGTCCGACTCGGAGAAAGGGGCCCGGCGCATCGGATCCGGCCAAGGCGGAACAGGCATTGGTGGGCGAGATCGAAGCGGCGCTGGAGTCCGTCGCGAACCTGGATGAAGACCGCATCCTGCGGCGTTTTCTCAACGCCCTGCAGGCAACGCTGCGGACGAACTACTACCAGACCGACGCGGAGGGCCGGACCAAGCCCTACGTCTCCTTCAAGCTCGACAGCCGAGCCATCGACGAGCTACCGGAGCCCAAGCCATATCGCGAGATCTTCGTCTATGCCCCGCAGGTCGAGGGGGTACATCTGCGCTTCGGACCGGTCGCCCGCGGCGGGCTGCGCTGGTCGGATCGCCGCGAAGACTTCCGCACCGAGGTGTTGGGCCTGGTCAAGGCCCAACAGGTCAAGAACGCCGTCATCGTTCCCGTCGGCTCGAAGGGCGGCTTCGTCCCGAAGCGCCTGCCGCCGCCGTCGGAGGGACGGGAGGCCTTCATGGCCGAGGGCGTGGCAGCCTACAAAACCTTCATTCGCGGTCTGCTGGACATCACCGACAACACCCAGGCGGGCAAGATCGTGCCGCCCAAGCAGGTCGTGCGCCACGACGGCGACGACCCCTATCTGGTGGTGGCCGCCGACAAGGGCACGGCAACCTTCTCCGACTACGCCAACGGCGTGAGCCAGGACTACGGGTTCTGGCTGGACGACGCCTTCGCGTCCGGCGGTTCCGCCGGCTACGACCACAAAGCCATGGGCATCACGGCCCGGGGCGCCTGGGAGTCGGTCAAGCGGCACTTCCGCGAACTTGGCAAGGACATTCAGCGCGAGACCTTCACGGCGATCGGTGTCGGCGACATGTCGGGCGATGTCTTCGGCAACGGCATGCTGCTGTCGAAACACACGCAACTGATCGCTGCCTTCAATCACCTGCATGTCTTCGTCGATCCGACCCCAGATCCCCGCAAATCCTTTGCCGAACGCAAGCGCCTCTTCGGGCTGCCGCGCAGCACCTGGGACGACTACGACAAGCGTAAGATCTCGAAAGGCGGCGGTATCTTCGACCGCAAGGCCAAGGCGGTGCCGGTCAGCGCGGAGATGAAGGCGCTGTTCGGCCTAACCAAGGACAAGGTCACGCCGAACGAGCTGATCCACGCGATCCTGACCTGCGAGGCGGAACTGCTCTGGTTCGGCGGCATCGGCACTTACGTGAAGGCCAGCCATGAGAGCAACCTGGAGGTCGGCGACCGCACCAACGACGCGCTGCGCATCGACGGCGAAGAGCTGCGCTGCCGCGTCGTCGGCGAGGGTGCCAACCTGGGCATGACGCAGCCGGCGCGCGTCGAATACGCCCTGAAGGGTGGACGTTTGAATACCGACTCCATCGACAATTCGGCCGGCGTCGACTGCTCCGACCACGAGGTCAACATCAAGATCCTACTGGGCGCGGCCGAACAGCAGGGTCAGCTAACGCGCCCGCAACGGGACAAGCTGCTGGCCAAGATGACCGACGAGGTCGCCGAGCTGGTGTTGCGGGACAACTATCTGCAGACACAATCGATCTCCGTCACCCAGGATCTCGGCGGGCACCTGCTCGACCGCCTCGGGCGCTACATGCGCAGCCTAGAGCGCGCCGGCCACTTGAACCGCGCGCTGGAGCACCTGCCCGACGACGAGACGATCGAGGAGCGGATGAAGGCCAATCGGGGTCTCACCCGGCCGGAGATCGCGATCCTGCTGTCCTATGCCAAGATCGCGCTCTACGACGAGCTTCTGGCTTCCGACCTGCCCGACGACCCGGCTTTGAATGGCGAAGTCGCAAGCTACTTCCCGACAGCGCTGCGCAAGGACTATGCCGAGCAGATCCGCGGCCACCGGCTGCGCAGGGAGATCGCGGCCACCCTGGCGACCAACGAGACCGTCAACCGCATGGGCATCAGCTTCGTTCACGAGGTCCGCGAGAAGACCGGCTACGCAGCCTCGGAGATCGTGCGCGCCTTCATGGTGGCGCGGGACGTCTTCGGCCTCGACGAGCTCTGGCAGGCGATCGAGGCGCTGGACAACAAGGTGCCGGCGGAGATTCAGGCCAGCATGCTGATCGAGACCGGACGCCTGGCGGAGCGCGTCGCCGTCTGGATGCTGCGGGTGGAAGGGCATCCCCTGGATATCGCAAGCGCCGTCGCACGCTACCGCCCGGGTGTTGCCGCCCTGGGCGGGTCGCTCCAGAGCTTCCTGACCGACAACGACCGCAACCTGCTGGCCCATCAGGCCGAACGCCTGCGCGAATGCCGCGTGCCCAAGGATCTGGCCGATACCATCGCCGGCCTGCATCTTCGCTACGCGGCCTGCGATCTGGTTCGACTGGCGGAGCTCGCCGGACTGGCGGTGGAGGAAACCGCGCAGGTCTACTTCACCGTCGGCGCGCGCTTCGGTTTCGACTGGCTGCGGCGGGCCAGCAGCCACCTCGCCAACGACACGGCCTGGGACAAGCTGGCGATCACGGCCATCGTCGACGACCTGGATGCCTCCCAATTCCAGGCCGCCGAGTCGGTCCTGGAAACCGCAAAGGCGAACGGCGGCCTCAAGGGACGCGGCAAAGGGAACGGACTGTCGGTGATCGATCATTGGATGGAAAGCCGACGGCCCCAGGTGTTGCGCAGCGAGCAGTTGCTCGGCGAACTGCGCGCCAGCGGCAACCCGGACTTTGCAATGCTGGCCGTCGCCAACCGTCAGCTCAAGTCGCTGGTGGAGGGCTGAACGACCGAGCAAAAGCGCTCAGTCGCCCAAACGTTCCACCTGCGGATCGTGCTGCCGACGGTAGGTCTTGGCTCTCTCCGAGGCACTGACGGCGTAGCAGTAGCTGCAGCCGTGCGGGCAGGTGTCGTAGGCGCCGATGTCGCGGGATTCGGCGCAGAGACAGCCCGGCCGGTTCCCTTTGGTGCGGGCGGCGATCGGGCTTGCCATTCCCCAGGCGTTCGCGACATCCGACAAACGTTGAGCGTCGATACAGCGCGCCGGCTCGGGCCCGCCGAATAGGCCACCCTCGCCGAGCAGCTCCGGCTGGCTGCAGAGGCTGGCACTCAGGCCCCGCGAGCGCGCGATCTCAGACAGTTCGACCAGGAGCGTCCGCTTGTCCTCCTCTGGCGGGTCCTGCCAGGCAAAGCCGTGGCGCGCCGCCGCCTTGTCGGTGTTGCGCCTGGTCTTCGCATAGATCTGAGCGAAGGAGAGCACGACCTCGTCGACGACGTCGGCCAGCGCGTCAGCCAGCCGCGTGAAGGTCTCGCGATGCCAGGAGGGCGGCGTCAGATCTGTCGCAAAGACCGGATCGTAGCGCCAAACGGCAGTTCGGCCGCCCTGTTCGGCAACCAGCTTGCGAAGCTGATCGAGACCCCGCGCCTCCGGGATCACCGCCGGCTCCAAGGCACGCGGATAGCCGGTCAGCGTGAACTGAACGACGAAGGGCAACTTCAGCGCCCGGACCTCGTCCAAAGCCGGCCAGAAGGGATCGAGGTTGCGGGTCCAGAAGACGAAACCCTCGCAGTCCGGCGGCCGCAAGGAAACGAGGCTGTCGGAGCCGCCGTAGGGATTTCTAACCCGGACCTGGCCCGCTGCGAGACGCCGTCGGAACCAGTCGGCGTAGAAGGCCGGGATGTCGGTCCGATAGCTGGCGGAGACGATCACCAGAGCCTCGGCATCTACTCGCTGCGCTTCTTCTGCTCGCGGCTGCCGAGCCATCGGAAGAAGAGGTATCCAAGACCGCCACCGACTGCCAACCAGGTCCCGAAGAGAGAGACGGCCGGACTGCCCAGCAGCGTCTCGCCGACCAGTGCCAGCACGGCACCGACCATGACGTTGGCCACCATCAGTCCCAAAATCATGACGTAAACGCCGTCACCGGGCCGCATCCTCACCACTCCCTGCCTCGCCTCTTCTGAGATAAAAGTGGCGCGACGCCGGTTCGGGCGCAAGGCAAGCCGCCCGGAGCAGGATCGCGTCGGGCGAGATCGCCGAAGCGAAGCCGTCTCCGCTAGACCCGAGCGCGCTCTGGCGGGTTGCAGGCCACCTGCGACCGCTTATATACCCCCGGAAACGCGACGGTCTTTGGCAGTGCGCCGGAAACGCCATCTCCGGCCGGATCTTGCAGAGGACCCGACGCTTTCGAAACCTTCGAGGGACCCGAAAGGGCGGCGCTTTGTAAGGCCGCCCGCATGAGGTCTGCTGTTTTACGGAGAGCGAGACATGGCAAAAGTTATCGGTATCGACCTCGGCACCACCAACTCCTGCGTTGCCGTCATGGAAGGCAAGGAACCCAAGGTGCTCGAGAACGCCGAGGGCGCGCGCACCACGCCATCGATGGTGGCCTTCACCGAAAGCGGCGAACGCCTGGTCGGCCAGCCGGCGAAGCGCCAGGCGGTGACCAACCCAGAGAACAGCATCTTCGCGGTGAAGCGCCTGATCGGCCGCCGCTTCGAGGATCCGACGACCCGCAAGGACATGGATCTCGTGTCCTACGAGATCGTCAAGGCCGACAACGGCGACGCCTGGGTCAAGGCGCGCGGCGAGAACTACTCCCCCAGTCAGATTTCCGCCTTCATCCTGCAGAAGATGAAGGAATCGGCAGAGACCTATCTCGGCGAGACGGTCGAGAAGGCCGTCATCACCGTCCCGGCCTACTTCAACGACGCCCAGCGTCAGGCGACCAAGGATGCCGGCAAGATCGCCGGACTGGAGGTCCTGCGCATCATCAACGAGCCGACGGCTGCGGCCCTGGCGTATGGCCTGGACAAGAAGTCGAGCGGCACCATCGCGGTCTACGACCTGGGCGGCGGTACCTTCGACGTGTCGGTCCTGGAGATCGGCGACGGCGTCTTCGAGGTGAAGTCGACCAACGGCGACACCTTCCTGGGCGGCGAGGACTTCGACCAGACGGTGATCGACTATCTGGCCGACGAGTTCAAAAAGGAGCAGGGCATCGACCTGCGCCAGGACAAGCTGGCCCTTCAGCGCCTTAAGGAGGCCGCGGAGAAAGCCAAGATCGAGCTGTCCAGCGCGACCCAGACCGAGGTCAATCTACCCTTCATCACGGCGGATCAGTCCGGGCCCAAGCACCTCAACATCAAGCTGAGCCGTGCCAAGCTGGAGGCCCTGGTCGACTCCCTGATCCAGCGTACGATCGAGCCCTGCAAGGCGGCGCTGAAGGATGCCGGCATCTCGGCCGGAGAGATCGACGATGTGATCCTGGTCGGCGGCATGACCCGCATGCCGAAGGTGATCGAACGGGTGAAGGAGTTCTTCGGGCGCGAGCCGCACCGCGGCGTCAACCCCGACGAGGTCGTGGCCATGGGCGCGGCGATCCAGGCCGGCGTGCTGCAGGGCGACGTCAAGGACGTGCTGCTGCTGGACGTCACGCCGCTGTCCCTGGGCATCGAGACCCTGGGCGGCGTGATGACCAAGCTGATCGACCGCAACACCACGATCCCGACCAAGAAGTCCCAGGTCTTCTCGACCGCCGAGGACAACCAGACCGCCGTGACCATCCGCGTCTTCCAGGGCGAGCGCGAGATGGCCTCGGACAACAAGATGCTGGGCCAGTTCGACCTGGTCGGCATCCCGACGGCACCGCGCGGCGTGCCGCAGATCGAAGTCACCTTCGACATCGACGCCAACGGTATCGTCAACGTCGGCGCCAAGGACAAGGCGACGGGCAAGGAGCAGACCATTCGCATCCAGGCGTCGGGCGGCCTGTCCGACGACGAGATCGACCGCATGGTCAAGGACGCGGAGTCCCACGCCGCGGAAGACCAGAAGCGGCGTGAGCTGGTCGAGGCGCGCAACGCCGCCGACAGCCTGATCCATACCGTCGAGAAGACCCTCTCCGAGGGCGGCGACAAGATCCCGGCCGACCTGAAGGCGGAAACCGAAGGTGCTGTGACCGCGCTGAAGGACGTCAAGGACGGCGAGGATCTGGAAGCGATTAAGACCAAGACCGACGAGCTCGGCCAGATCTCCATGAAGGTCGGTCAGGCCATGTACCAGACTGAGCAGGGTCCCGACGGCGAGGCCGGAGCCGGCCCGGAGGCCGGAGCCCCGGGCGGCGGCGAAGGAGCAGGCGCTCAGGACGAGAGCGTCGTCGATGCCGACTTCGAGGAAGTCGACGACGACAAGAAGGGCAAGTCGGCGTAAGGGACGGGGCGGGCCCTAGAGGCACGCCCGGAGGCGGCACCGGAGCGCGGCTGAGCCCGACTCGCGGCGCCGCTCCTTTCGTTTGGGGGAGCGCCGAGCGTCACCTGCACCTTCGGGTGGCGAAGCGGCGGAGCGTGTTACGGCATTGGGCAATTCATGGCCAAGCGCGATTACTATGAAGTGCTGGGGGTCGACCGAAAGGCCTCCGCCGAAGAGCTCAAGAAGGCCTACCGAAAGCTGGCGATGAAATATCACCCGGACCGCAATCCGGGTGACAGCTCGGCCGAGCAACGCTTCAAGGAAGCGGCCGAGGCTTATACGGCATTGAAGGATGAGCAGTCGCGCGCCGCCTACGACCGTTTCGGGCATGCGGCCTTCGAGGGCGGCATGGGCGGTGGCGGCGGGGCCGGCGGCGCCCGAGGTGGGTTCGACTTCGGCGGCTTCGCCGATATCTTCGATGAGATGTTCGGCGAGTTCGCCGGCGCGGCGCGGCGCAGCGGACCGGCCCATGGCGCCGACTTGCGCTACAACCTGGAAATCGACCTGGAGGAGGCCTTCAGCGGCAAGCAGACGACGATCCGGGTCCCAACTTCGGTCACCTGCGACGTTTGCGATGGCACCGGTGCCGAACCCGGCACCAGTCCGAAGACCTGCCCAACTTGCGGCGGGCGCGGACGCATCCGCGCCCAACAGGGTTTCTTCACCATCGAGCGGACCTGTCCGACCTGCCAGGGCCGTGGGCAGATCATCGAGGATCCCTGCCGGGCCTGCGGCGGTATCGGAACCGTCCAGAAGGAAAAGACCCTGCAGGTCAACATTCCCGCCGGCGTCGAAGAAGGGACGCGCATCCGCTTGGCCGGTGAAGGCGAGGCCGGCGGGCGCGGCGGTCCGGCCGGCGACCTCTATATCTTTCTCTCGGTCGCGCCCCATCGCTTCTTCCAGCGCGACGGCGCCAACCTCTACTGCCGCGTGCCGATCCCCGTAACGACTGCCGCGCTCGGGGGCTCGATCGAAGTCCCCGCCATCGACGGTTCGCGCGCGAAGGTCTCGGTTCCCGAGGGCACTCAGTCGGGCACGCAGTTCCGGCTAAGGGGCAAGGGCATGCCGGTGCTGCGCTCGAAGGCGACCGGCGACCTCTACATTCAGGTTTCCGTCGAAGTTCCGCGCAATCTGACGAAGAAGCAGAAGGAACTGCTCAAGCAGTTCCAGGAGACCCACGAGGACAGCGGCGACACCCACCATCCCGAGTCCCACGGTTTCTTCGCCCGCGTGAAGGAATTCTTCGAAGATCTGACCGACTAGAGCGGTTTCTCTAGGGAACCAATCGATAGCCGCCGGGCTCGGTCACCAGGATTTCGGCATTCGAGGGATCGGCCTCGATCTTCTGGCGCAGCCGGTAGACGTGGGTCTCCAGCGTGTGGGTCGTGACGCCAGCGTTGTAACCCCAGACCTCGCCGAGCAACTGGTCGCGGCCGACCGTCTTGTCGCCGGCGCGAAAGAGGTACTTCAAGATCGCCGTTTCCTTCTCCGTCAAGCGGACCTTCTGCTGGTTCTCACCGTGAACCAGCAGCTTGGCTGCGGGACGGAAAGAGTAGGGGCCGATAGTGAAGACGGCGTCCTCGCTTTGCTCGTGCTGACGGAGTTGCGCGCGCAGGCGTGCCAGCAGAATGCCGAGACGGAAGGGTTTGCTGACGTAGTCGTTGGCACCGGAATCCAGGCCAAGAATGGTGTCGGCGTCGGAGTCCATCGCCGTCAGCATGATCACGGGCGACTTGACGCCGGCCCGGCGCATCAGGCGGCAAAGCTCGCGGCCGTCCATGTCGGGCAGGCCGACATCGAGCAGAATGGCATCGAAGTATTCGGCCTTCGCCTTTTCCAAGCCGTCCTGGCCATTGGCTGCCTCGACCGTCACGAACTCCTCATGCAGACGGAGCTGTTCGGCCAGCGAATCCCGCAGCGCGTCGTCGTCATCGACCAGAAGGATCTTCTTGGCTTGGGCGTTACTCATGGCTTCTCAATAAATCCGCAAGACCGACTGTGCAACCGACTAGAGCAGAAGCGCCGCCCAGATCGCAACTGGGCCCGCAGCTGGGGCCGCAGCTGAGACCCTCGTCGAGAGCGCAAAAGGGGCACAAGGTTTCCCCTCCGCCTATGAGGTAAATCACTCTCAGGTCCGACACTCACCCAAGCAGAAGAATGCCATCGGCTCGGCAACCGGCGTAGGGAAGTCCGGGTAGTCCTAAGCACGGGCCATGGCGACCATGCGTTCGAAGAGTGGGTCGCCGGGTCGGCCCAGGCGTTCTACCACGTTGAAGTGATGATCGCCGTCCAGCGTCATGCCCTCGCCCGATAGGCCCTGGGCTGTCCAGGCGTCCAGGAACACCCGCTGCTGCTCCTGAAATTCCTCCGGCTCCGTAGAACCGACGGCACAGAGCAATGCCGGTGCCGTTCGGGGCGACAAGCTGGCGATTAGGCGTTGCGGCGAAATCGCCGCGACCTGGGCCGCGTCCAACTGTAGGACCGGTTGCTGGTAGCTGTGGAGCATGAGTTCGAGTTCGTAGAGGCCGGACACCGAGACCAGGCCTTTCAAAAGGTCAGCGGGCAGGCCACGGGCGGGCCAGTCGGTCATCGCGGCCATCACCGCCAAGTGTGCGCCCGCGGAGTGGCCGGAGACGACGATCCGGGTCGGATCGAAACCCAGATCGCCCGCTCGCTCGTGGAGATAGCCCAAAGCTTTGCGTACTTGTTCGACCATCTCGGGAACCCGTGCAGCCGGCGCCAGGGTGTAGTTCAGGGAGGCGTAGGAAAGGCCCGTTTCCCGAAGCCCCCAAGCAAAGGAGTCGAAATCCGCCTTGTCGAGCGACTGCCAGTAGCCGCCATGCACGAAGACGACCAGAGGCGCGCCCGGCGTCGCTGCGGGGAAGTAGTCCAGCGTTTCCAAGGCCGTCGGTCCGAAGCTTAGATCCAGCCTAGCGTCTGGGAACTCGGCCCGCACGCGGCGGCCTTCCTCGGCCCAGCGAGCAAAGTGGTCCACATGTTCGGGCGTCCGCTCGCGCAGGTTCAGTTGTTGATTGAGCTCTTCCTGATCGTAGTGACGCCACAGGATTTCCCCCATCCGTCCGTTCCTCCCTCCAGATGATCTCGGTTCCGCCGCCGAGGCCGCTTTTCCCAAGCATGTCATGGGAGAAGCTTTGCCAGAAGCGGCTGGAGGCCTATCTTTAAGTTGTTGCCGGCACCTTCCGCCCGGCTAGCGATCCTCGACACAAGCGATTGCCATGAGCGACCTGTACGCGACAAGTCAAAGCTATGCCCCCGGTACGTTAGAAGATGTCGATCGCGCTCTTTCCGAGCTGCGGCGCGGCTGGCCCGTCGTTCTGCGCGACGGCGCCGGGACCGCGCTGTTGATTCTGGCGGCGGAGGCCGCCAGCGACGAACGTCTGCGTCTACTGGACCGACATGGGGAGAGCCCGCGCAGACTGGTGGTGACGGGTCCCAGAGCGCAAGCGCTCGATCTGACGAAGGGGGCGGCGGAGGGCCCCGTCCGGCTGCCGGCCGACAGTCTGTCGGCCGGGACGATTTCCGCTCTGGCCGACCCGACGGCGATTGCCCGTCCAGTCACGAAGACGACGCCTGCCATCGCGCGCGCCACCGATCTGGAAGTCTCCGCGATCGAACTGGTGAAGCTTGCCCGCCTGCTGCCGGCGGTCCTGGTGGTCGATGCGAGCGCGGGCGAGACGCCGGAGGAGTGGGGGGCTAAGAGGGGTTTCCTCAGTGTCGCAGCTCAGGAGGTGGCGGCTTACAGCACCGCTGCCGCACTGTCCCTGACCAAGGTTGCCGAAGCGGCCGTTCCGCTGAGCGATGCCGAAGACACCCGCATTCTGGCCTTCCGGCCAGCCGATGGCGGCATCGAGCACCTGGCGATCGTCATCGGCCAGCCCGACACCAGCCAGCCGGTCCTGGTGCGACTGCACTCAGAATGCTTCACGGGGGATTTGCTCGGCTCCTTGCGGTGCGATTGCGGCGATCAGTTGCGTGGGGCGATTCAGGCCATCGCGGCGGCGGGGTCCGGCGTGCTGCTCTACCTCGCACAAGAAGGCCGTGGCATTGGGCTGGTCAACAAGTTGCGCGCCTATACCCTGCAGGATCGCGGCGCCGACACCCACGAAGCCAATCTGCAGCTTGGCTTCGACGCCGACGAACGGGTCTACCTGCCGGCCGCAGAGATGCTGCGCCAACTGGGAGTGCAGCAGGTCAGGCTGCTGACCAACAATCCTGAGAAGATGGAGCAGCTCGCACGCTGGCGGATCGCCGTGACCGAGCGTGTGCCGCACAGCTTTCCCTCGAACGGTCACAACGAGGCCTATCTCGCGACCAAGGTCGAGAAATTCGGGCATTTGTTGTAGTTGGCTTCTGCCGACGGGCAGAAACTGCCCAGCACCGCCGGGCGGCGATAGGGTTGCAGCCGCCCGAAACCGGCGGCATTTCCGGGTCTTTTAGGATGGCACGGCCTTTGCTTTTACAGGCGCATCATGAGCGCCACCGACTACGATCCCTTCATCGCCCCGAAAGTCGGCCACCTTCAGGAGGCCGCAGCCCAGACCCGTCGTGCCGGGAGCGCAGGGGAGGAGGCCGACTTCTCCTTCGGTGACCTGCTCGACATCTTCAATCCGCTCCAGCACATCCCGATCGTCGGCAATATCTATCGCGAATTGACTGGCGACGAGATCAAGGGGACCGCGCGTATCGTCGGCGGCGGCCTCTTCGGCGGGCCGATGGGGATGATCGGCGCTGCCTTCAACCAGATCTTCGAGGATGCCACCGGGCGCGACATGGCGGAAACAGCCTTGGCCGCGGCGACCGGACAGGAGCTTGGCGGCCCGCCCGGCCAGGATCTCGCGGCGGCATCGCCCCAAGAGACGCGCGAAGATGTCGGAGCGGACGCGGTGGCGACGGCGACTCCGGGCGCTGCGGATGCTCTGGCGGCCGTGCCGGCAGCGGCACCGGTCGGCCACGTCGATGCCGAAGGCGAGACAGGCGCAGACACGGTAGCGGCCGACACCGATCTGCTTGTCGGCCAAGCCGCCCTTTCCGCTCTGGCCGCCGACCTGCGCGCCACCGCACGGCCGGGGGCGGAACCTCAGGGCCGGACGCCGGAGGCGGTTGCGCCGTCCCCCGCACTTCAACAGCTTTCGAGCCGCCCGAGCGGCGCACCGGGCAGCTTCATGCCGGTCTCCGCCCGCGACTTTGCCGGACCGCGTCCGCAGACATCGCCTCTTTCCGCGCCGACACCACCGTCGCGTTCCCTGGAGGAAACGGCGGAGAAGGCCACCACCGAGACCGATGCCACACGCTTGCCGATAGCTCCGCCGCCTAGCGCAGCAGGGTCCGGTGGACCCGCGCCTGCTCTTGCTGCAGGCAATCCCTTTCTGATGCCCGCCGCGACAAGCGACGCCGATTTCGCCGACCGCATGATGGAAGCGCTGATCAAGTACGAGGCTCTGAGCAAGGAGCAGGCGAAGGCCGCCAGCCAGCCCGCGACGCGAGGCTGACCGACAGCCGTCCGGTGATGGAACACCCGCGCCGGAGCATGCTAGAGCATTCGGCTATGGATCTGATCGTTGAGCGAAAGGGTAACGGCTGGACCGCCAGCTGGAGCGGTGAAGCCTTTCGCTGCGCCGTCGGGCGTGGCGGTCTTGTCTCGGCTTTAGCCAAACGGGAGGGCGACGGGGCCACACCGCTGGGTGCCTGGTCACTCGAGCGGCTGTTCTGGCGTCCCGACCGTGGATCGCTGCCAGCGACGGGGCTACCCTCTCAGCCGATCGCTCCGAACGACGGCTGGTGCGACGCACCGCTGGACCCAGACTACAACCGACTGATCCAGAGCCCCTTTGCGCCGTCCCATGAGACGCTTTGGCGGGCCGACGAACTTTACGACCTGCTGGTGGTTCTGAACCACAACCGTGCACCGGCCGTGCCTTTCGCCGGCTCGGCGATCTTCCTTCACTGCGCGAAGCCGGGCTATCCACCGACCGCCGGCTGCGTGGCATTGGCCCGTCAGGATCTGGAACGGGTTCTAGCCGACGCGCGCCTTGGCGACCGGGTCGTCGTTCGCGGCTAAGCCCGACCTCGACAGCGGTTCGCGATCAGTCGGTTCTGTCTCGCTTCAGCTCGGCCACCTCGCGGCGTAGAGCCCGCAGTTCCTGAAACAGGCGTTCGCTGTCCGCGGCGCGGGCGCGGTCTTCGGCGGCGGCGACCTCGTCGGCCTCCGACTGATGCTGGCTTTGCATGGCATCGACGATTATGCCGATGAAAAGGTTTAAGACGGTGAAGCTGGTGACCAGGATGAAGGGCACGAAGAAGGCCCAGGCGAAGGGAAAGATCTCCATCACCGGCCGCACGATCCCCATCGACCAGGATTCCAGCGTCATGATCTGGAACAGCGAGTAGGCGGACGCACCGATCGTGCCGAACCACTCGGGAAAGGCCGCCCCGAACAGCTTGGTCGCCATCACCGAGAAGACGTAATAGACGAGGGCCAAGAGGGCGACGATGGATCCCATTCCGGGAATCGCCCGCAACAAGGCCGTCACCACGCGGCGCATCGACGGCACGGCAGAAATCAGACGGAGCACGCGCAGAATGCGCAGCGCCCGCAGAACCGACAGGTTGCCGGTTGCGGGCATCCAGGCGATGCCGATCACCAGGATATCGAAGATGTTCCAGGGATCCTTGTGGATGCGGGTGCGATAGACGACCAGCTTGACCAGGATCTCCGCCGTGAAGATCAGTAGCAAGGTACGGTCGAGCGCCATCAGAACGTCGCCGGCGACCGCCATCGCCCGTTCGCTGGTTTCCAGACCCAGGGTGACGGCGTTCAGCGCGATCAAACCGGCGATGACCTTCTGAGCGGTGGCGCTTTCGATCACGGCCTGAAGCCGACCGATCATGCCGGTCTGGCGCGGAGAAATCCGCCTGACACCGTCGTCCGACGTTTTGACTCCGGCCGTTTCGTCTTGCGCCGCCATCCAAACTCCCCTTGCTTCGAAGCGATTAGATGCCGCGCCGCAGCAAAGGGATCAAGGGGAGGCTGTGCCAGTACGGAGTGAACACCCCGTCCTCGCGTATCGCGAGCAAGCAAGCAGGGCCTGACCGCGCGATCCGACCAGATCGCCTTTGCGCAGGGTTGCACAGCGGCTCGACGAGCCACGACTGCACTCGGCTGGACTGCAAGGATTTTTGACAGTCGAGGATCCCGGATCGGCCCGGGCTATCGCCTTTTTGTTACCGCACGTGCTTTGAATTTCGAGTTTGGAGCCAACACATCCTGAGGGTGTTGGGCCGCTTTGCAAGGGCAGGGTTTGGCGTCTCGCACAGGTCGAAACCCGTGCTGAAAATGGAGATCGCCATGCAAGATCGTTCCTCTCGAGACCTTCGAAGCGCAGCCGGCCGAAGCGCAGCCGGCCGAAGCGCAGCCGGCCGAAGCGCAGCCGGCCGCCGCAGCTGGAAGGCACCGCTTTTGATCGCGGGCGCCCTGCTCTTTGCCCTGACCGCCTGCGAGAGCCTTCCGCGCAACGACAACTGGTCGATGTTCGATCGGGAGCAACCGTCGCGCGCCGGTTCCTGACGCGCGCACAATTTTGGATGAGCGACGTTGGCCGGGGGCACTGTTGCCTCCGGCCAATTCTTTACGGGATCCGACGGCTATGAGAACAGCCGGTCCTTAGTAAACAGCTTCGATTTTGAGAAGGAAGACGCGGTTGGGGCTTTGCTTGCCGCGAAGCAAGGCGATCCGACGAACTGAACCCTCGGACCGGCGAGACAGGGCAGGAGCCGGTGCCGAGGGTCCCCCGGCGCCAAGGGGGGCTTGGGACGCCGGGTTTCGTCGCTTGTCGGACGGAAGCGCGTCGGTGGGGGTTAACCTCGGCGATCTCGTCTTGATTAGGAAATTAAGTGTCTGGCGGACGGCCAACTATGAAGCTCTTCACAGCTTCAGGCCTTGCCGGGCATCGCGGCGAGACGACGTCTCAGCGTTCCATCCGTCACCGCCACCGCAGAAGACCAACGGGCGAACCAGGCGGTGGCTCGCCTCAGCTTCTCCAGACGACGGGGAAGAGATCGCAGTCGAGCGGCGCGTCGGGCTCGAGACCGGGATCGCGCAGCATCTTCTGAAGGTTCGGCCGGGGATTGTAGGTCGCCCCGTCTCCTGCAAATCGTTGGATGTAGGCGCGCCGACTCAGGTCCGCCCGGCCGTTGGGGGGTGCACCGTGCAGGGTCAGGCCGTGATGCAGGGTGATGTCCCCAGGCGCCAAGTCGAAGGAGACGATGTCATAGTCCTCGCGCTGGCCATCGATGTCCGGGACCGGCGGCAGGTCTTCTTCGTACTGCTGGTTCGGATCGAAACTGACCGCCTTAAATCGCTTGCCCCAGCGATGGGACCCCTTGACGTATTCCACCGCACCGCTGTCGTAGGTCACCGGGTCGAGCGCAAGCCAGAGCGTGCAGACGCGATCGCCCGCGACCGGCCAGTAGGGCGCGTCGTGGTGCCACAAGGTCGGTGTCGAGGTGTTCGGTTCCTTCACCAGGATCTGATCGAACAGAAGATTGATCTTGGAGGCCTCCATTGCCTGGGCCGCGAGCGCGGCGCCCGGCCCCTCGAAGACTGCACGTCGGAAACCCTCGATATGATGGCAGACGAAGGTATCGCCGAAGAAGAAGCCGCTGGCGCCTTTGGCATTGATGTCCTTCACCATGCCGGAGGGATTGGCCATGCTCTCCGCCACCAGCGCGCGCAGCTCGTCTATCCAACCCGCATCGAAGGCGCTACGCACACAGACCACGCCATCGCGCCGATAGGTCTCGACTTCCTCGTCCGTCAGGCTGCGTGAGGGCGGAATTCCGAGCGGGCTTTCAGACCTCTGTCCTTCCGGCATCAGACATCCTCTCAAATCGTATCCGATGCTGAAGCTTACGCCGGGTCGCCCGGGATCGCTACCGTTCACCCCTGCGTTGTCGAGCTACACGACATCCCGAGGGCTGCGGCACGATTTATGCCGGTTTCGGCCGTTCGCCGAAGATGGCGCTGCCGACCCTTACCGAGGTCGCGCCGAGCATCACGGCTGTCTGGTAGTCGCCGCTCATGCCCATGGAGAGCTTCGGAAGCTGCAAGTCCTGAGACAGGCGTTTGAGAAGACCGAAGTGGACCGCCGGCGGATCTTCGACCGGCGGAATGCACATCAGACCGACCACCGGCAGCCCCAACTCGTCCCGCGCCAAGCGCAGTAAGTCAGCCGCCTGCGCCAACTCGCATCCGGCCTTCTGCGTCTCGTCGCCCGTGTTGACCTGAATGTAGAGCTGTGGACAGCGACCCTGCTTGTCGCGCTCCTTTGCCAGCGCTCTTGCCAACTTTTCCCGATCCAGGGTTTCGATGACGTCGAACAGTGCGACGGCATCACCCGCTTTGTTGGTCTGCAGCGGGCCGATCAGATGTAGCTGCAGATCGGAATAGCGGTCCTTGAGAGCGGGATACTTGGACTGAGCCTCCTGTACGCGGTTTTCGCCGAAAACGCGCTGACCGGCAGCATAAGCAGCCTCGACGGCGGAAGGTCCGTAGGTCTTGGCGACGGCGACCAGGGCGACGTCGTCCCTGCTCCGGCCAGCTTCGCGCGCCGTCAACGAGATCGTCTCGCGCACCTGGGCCAAGCGTTCGCTGATAGCAGGACAAGTGGGATTCCAGCTTTGGGTCATCTGTTTGCCGATAGCACGCGGCACGGCGCGGCGCCAGACAAGCAGCGAAAGTTAGAGCCGAAAGCGGATCGCTTTACCAAGGCGATTCCAACGGACGACATCCTACTCTAGACTGCGCGCCATCATGATGCTGCAACTCGACAATCTGCTGACCAGGACCGAGGTCGCGCGCGTTCGCGAAACCTTGGCCCGTGCGCCCTACGAAGCGGGAACGACCTCCGGCAAGGAAACGCTCAAGAACAACCTGCAAGCCGACAAGGGCAATCAGGAGGTTCAGGTTGCCACGCGCGCGGTTCTGAATCGCATGTTCGCCCGAGCGGAATTCACCGGTTTCGCCATGCCGCGCAACGTCACGCTGATGTTCAATCGCTACGACGTGGGCATGACTTACAAGGACCATATGGACGCCGCACTGATGGGGCCGAGTCAGGCCCAGGCCCTGCGCGCCGACCTATCCTTCACCGTGTTCCTGACGGATCCCGACGAGTACGAGGGCGGGGACTTCGTCCTGCAAAGCCCCTTCGGCGAACAACGAATCAAGGCGCCGGCCGGCAGCTTCATGTGCTATCCCTCGGACATGCTGCACCGGGTCGATCCGGTCACGCAGGGGACCCGCTGGGCGGCCGTCGGCTGGATACAGTCCTTCCTGCGAGAGCCGCGCCAGCGCGCCGTCATCACCCAGCTCGAAGACCTGCGCCGACGTCTCGTTCACGACTATCCAGACTCCCCCTATCCCGAGGAGTTCGCCCAGATCCATCAGAATTTGCTGCGCATGTGGGCAGAGATTTAACGTCGATCCACAGGTCGAAGATCATTCCGCTATATCAACGATCACCGGAACATGATCGCTGGGTCGCTCCCAGGCTCGGGCTTCTTTGAAAATAGTTAGATTTTCCAGGCGCTTGCTCATCTGCTGAGTGGCCCAGATGTGATCGAGGCGCCAGCCGTAGTCTCGTTCGAAGGCTGCCGCGAAGCGGTAGCCCCACCAGGTGTAGAGCGGTTCCGTTTCGGGAACGAAATGACGTCCGACATCGATGAAGTGTCCTGCCTCGATGACCGCGCCCATCGCCTCCGACTCCCCTGGCGTGTGACCGACGCTTCGAAGCAACTTCTTGTGATTCCAGACATCTTTCTCAAGAGGGGCAACGTTCAGATCGCCAAGCAGAAGCAGGGGCCGACTCTTTGCTTCGGCTGCCGCCCACTGCTTCATCTCTTCGAGGAAGCTCAGTTTGTGGGCAAACTTGTCGTTTCGTTCCGGATCCGGAATAGGGCCGCCGGACGGAACGTAGAAGCAGTGGATGTCCACGCCTGCAACCCGCGCCCAGATATGGCGCTTGTCATCTTTGCCGCACCAGATCTGGCGACCGTGTTCTTCGATCGGCCGCCGCGAGGCCAGCGCCACACCGTTGTAGGACTTCTGACCGCAGATCAGCAGCTCGCTGTAGCCTAAGGCCTTGATATCGTTCTCAGGAAAAGATCCGTCTGCGACCTTGGTTTCCTGCAGACAGATCACATCCGGGCGGTGGGACTGATCGAATCGTGCCAAGTGATCCAACCGCTGACGCAGAGAGTTGACGTTCCAGGTCACGACGCGCAGAGGCATGAGGCTGATCGTTCCGTTTTCGAGATGAAATCTGGTTCCACCCTAGCCCAGGTGCGCGGCGCTGCGGAAGCACACGCCATGGGGATAGAAACAGAACTTTGTCAGACCGCAGTCAGACGTCCCGCAGGCTATCCACCGATATCTTGCGCTGGGCGTTTCCTGCTCACCAGAGCCAAGTACAAGGTGATGAAAGCCCGAACTCTCAGCTCACGACCAAAAAGGATCCGCTTCAAGCCACAGTCGGTTACGTCAGCCCTTCGAGAACGGCGGCCCGCAGAGCGGCATCAACTTCGGGTCTATGGCTAAACCAAGCTTCGAAGCCCGGCCGGGCTTGATGCAGGAGCATGCCCAGACCGTCCATCGTCGCGTGGCCGGCGGCCGAGGCGCGCGACAGCAACTCCGTTCGAAGTGGCTGATAAACGATATCCGCGACCGCCGCGGTCGAAGGCAGCGACTGCAGATCGAGTTCGAGAGGCGGTTGCCCGGCCATGCCAAGGCTCGTGGCATTGACGAGCAAGCAGGTGTCCACCAGGCCTGCCGCAGTCCAAGGCCTGGCAGTGACTGAACTGCCGAAGTCGGCCACCAGTCGTTCCGCACGTGCGGCGGAGCGGTTCACGACTCGAATCTCCGACACTCCGGCAGATTTGAGGGCGAAGACGATAGCTCGCGCGGCACCGCCGGCGCCTAACACAACGGCGGGCCCGGTCGAAGGCTTCCAAGCGGGCAGATCCTGGCGCAGGCTTTCCAGAAAACCAAAGGCGTCGCTGTTCTGACCCTCGATCCGCCCGTCACGGAAGATCAAGGTGTTGACGGCACCGATCGCCCGAGCTGCGGGGTCGACTTCATCGCAGAGGGCGAGAGCTGCTTCCTTATGCGGAAGCGTCACGTTGGCGCCGGCATAGCCATTGGTGGCCAAGGCCCGCACATAGCCTTCAAACAACTCCGGCGGGACCGGTAGATGCTCGTAGGATCCCGGCAGGTCATAGCGTTTCAGCCAGTGTCCGTGCAGTCGAGGGGACAGGCTGTGACGAACAGGCCACCCGAGAACGCCGGCCATGGGCGCGGAAGATCCATTCATTGGGGGACGACGCCATTCGCGCGCAGGAAGGTCAATAAGGGCAGAAGAGGAAGCCCGAGAATTGTGAAAAAGTCGCCCTGAACCTGCTGAAACAACTGAATACCGGGTCCTTCGAGTTGGTAGGCACCGACCGAGGTAAGAGCGGCCTCGCCCACGAGACTTAGGTAGCGGTCGACGAAGTCTTCGCTCAAGGGCCTCAAGGTCAAGCGCGCGCTGGCGTTGTGGTGCCAGATCCGCCCACCGTCACGGACAACGCAAACACTGGTTTCCAGGGTGTGACTACGCCCGGACAGCGCCAGAAGCTGCCTTCGCGCGGCCTGCAGATCGACCGGCTTATCGAACCACTGTCCTTCGCAATCCAACATCTGATCGGCGCCGATCACGAAGGGTCCAGAGCCGCCGCCGCCGCTGAGACGGTCGCTCACGCGGCGCGCCTTAAGCTCAGCGAGGGTTTCGGCCACCTGAACAGCGCTGGCGTTTTCAGCTTTGAGCGCAAGCTTGACATCGGTTTCGTCCACCGCCGCGGCCAAACACTCGATCTCGAGACCTGCAGCCTCGAGCAGTCGACGCCGCGAGCGGCTTGCGGAGGCCAGAACCAGTTTTGGAGCAGAGGAGTCGACGAGAGTCACGAGACCACCTGCCGGCGATGGCGCGACAGAAGAGTGAAGACGGCTGCCGCCGTTTCCTCGATCGACCGTCGGGTCACGTCGAGCGTCGGCCACCCCATGCGGCTGCAGAGCCGCCGAGCCTCGGCCACCTCCTGTTTAACGGCGTCCAGGTCGGCGTAAGTGGACTCGTCGTCGTCGCCGGCATCCGTCAGCAAGCGGAGGCGATTCTTACGCACCTGGACGAGCCGCATGGGATCCTTCGTCAAACCGATGACCAGCGGCCCCTTCAGGCCGAGAAGTTCGGGCGGGGCAGGCACACCCGGGACCAAGGGGACATTGGCTGCGCGAAGACCACGGTTCGCCAGATAGATGCAGGTCGGGGTCTTCGAGGTGCGCGAGACTCCGGTCAAGACGACGTCGGCATCCTTGAGCCCGGACAGCTGTTGTCCGTCGTCGTGGGCCATGGCGAAATTCATGGCCTCGATCCTGCTGAAGTACTCGGCGTCCATTTCATGTTGCAGTCCGGGCCGACCGACCGTTGCGACGTCGAAATGAGAGACCAGAGCATGCATGACAGGATCCAGAACGGAGATGGCGGGAACACCGATCCGCCGGCAGGCATCGGTCAAACGGCCGCGCAGCGCTTCGTTGATCAGAGTGTAGAGAACGGGTCCCGGGAAAGCCTCGATACCCGCAATCACCTTGTCCATATGTCCGCGCGTGCGCACCAGAGTCCAGGCATGCTCGACCGGCTCCACATCGCGAAACTGGGACAGCACGGCCCGCGCAACGGAATTGACCGTTTCGCCGGTGGCATCGGAGACCAAGTGCAGGTTGCCGGGTTTGTCAGGAGCCGCTTCGGTCGATAGCTCCTCACCGGAGCGGCTCTCGCCGGACAGTTGATCGCTCGTGTCGTTCACGTCGTTCTCGATCCTTATGAACCCAGACTGAGTCAGGGCCTCAAAACAGGGATCCCTGCGAAACGGCACTGCCTGTGGAAAGGCCGGTGAGTCGGGGATAATACAGTCAGCCGGGCCTCGGACAGAATTTCTGCTCAGGTTCTACGAAAAAAGCAGCGGGGGTTGTTCGCCCTGGCCGGTTCGGCAGCGGCCAACCGGGACGACTCCTCGTCAAGATCCGGCTTACCGAAAAGCTCCCCACTTTTCATTCAATCCCCAGAGGCTGCATCCTTAGCGACACTAGGGTTCACCCAAAGTTTATCGACATATCGACAGGCTATTCAGTCGTTACAGAGGAAATGTGGACAGGACGGTGGATCAACTTGCCTCCCCAGGACTCACAGTCTCCTACAACCTCTTCAATATCTTTTAAGAAATATATCTTTGTGGGATAGGAGGGGGGTCTCGTCGAACCACCGAGGATCAGTCCGCGTGTCTCAGCCCAGCCGAAGCGACGACCAAAGCGCGAAACCCAAAAAGGCGATGCTTCGCGCCCTTGCCGGTGAACGCCTTGCGGTTCCGCCGGTTTGGCTGATGCGCCAGGCTGGGCGATATCTGCCGGAGTACAGGGAAACCCGCAAGAAGGCCGGTGGATTTCTGAACCTCTGTTTTACCCCGGAGCTCGCCACCGAGGTCACACTGCAGCCGATCCGCCGTTTCGGCTTCGATGCCTCCATTCTTTTCTCGGATATCCTCGTAGTTCCCCATGCCCTCGGCCAGAAGGTGTGGTTCGAGGAAGGCGAAGGCCCGAAGCTCGAGGCTCTGGCGAATAGCGTCGAGCTTTCGCGGCTCTCGCTCGAAGGTCTGCATGGAAAGCTGGAGCCTGTCTATGAAACCGTGGATCGTCTCTCGTCGGCCTTGCCGCGGGAAACGACCCTGATCGGTTTCGCCGGGGCACCCTGGACCGTGGCGAGCTACATGATCGAGGGTGGCAGCTCGAAGGATTTCCAGAAAGCCAAGGTCTGGGCCTATGGGGATCCGGACGGTTTCCAGCGGCTTATCGACCTTCTGGTCGAGGCGACCAGCCGTTACCTGTCGCGTCAGGTCACAGCCGGCGCTGAGGTCCTCCAAATCTTCGACTCCTGGGCGGGCGTCTGGCCAGAACCGCAGTTCCGGCGCTGGTGCCTGGATCCCATGGCTGCGATCGTGCGCCGGTTGAAGGCTGAACATCCGGAGGTGCCGGTCATCCTTTTTCCGCGCGGCGCAGGTTTGCTCTACGCCGATTTTGCGGCGGACGCCGGGGCAGACGGTCTGTCGCTGGATACGACCGTGCCGCTGGGCTGGGCGGCGGAGGCCCTGCAGCCCAAGGTGACGGTTCAGGGAAATCTGGACCCGATTCTTCTCGTATCCGGCGGGGATGCTCTGACGCAGGCTGTTGAGCGCATTCTGGATCGGCTGGCCGGCGATCCCTTCATCTTCAATCTTGGGCATGGCATCGTGCCGCAGACCCCCCCTGAGCATGTCGCCCAGCTTCTCGACATCGTAAGATCCAGGCCTAGCTAAGCGGTCTGCGAACCGTGCCTCGCGGGAAGCTTGAGCAAGCCACCGGCGGTGGCGCCTGAAGATTGGTAAGACGATGCCTGACGCGTCAAACAAGACGACAGAGATTCCCGGCGCTGCGGCCGGACTTGACCCGAAGCCAGCCGATCACCCCCCGGTCGCGCCGCGCAAGATCGGGGTCTTGCTTCTGAATCTCGGAACGCCGGACGGGACCGACTACTGGTCCATGCGCCGCTACCTCGGTGAATTTCTGTCGGATCGCAGGATCATCGAGCTGTCTCCGCTGCTGTGGCAGCCTATTCTGCAGGGCATCATCCTTACGTTGAGGCCAAGCAAGTCGGGGCGCAACTACGCGAAAATCTGGAATAAAGAGCTCGATGAGTCGCCCTTGCGAAGCTTCACCAGAGTTCAGGCCGAGAAGTTGTCCCAGGCCTTCGGCGGACAGGACGAGATCCTCGTCGAATGGGGCATGCGCTATGGACAGCCGTCAACCGACAGCCGTATCGAGTCCTTGATCGCAAGGGGCTGTGACCGACTGCTTCTTTTCCCGCTCTACCCTCAATACTCGGCAGCCACGACGGGCACGGCCTGCGATGCAGCCTTTCGGTCGCTGATGACCAAACGCTGGATGCCGGCCTTGCGTACGGTCCCGGCTTACTTCGACGATCCAGCCTACATCGAGCTTTTGGCGGAGTCCTTGCGCCAACAGATCGCCGCACTGGATTTCGAGCCGGAGGTTGTCCTGACCTCTTTCCATGGTTTGCCGAAGGAAAACCTGCTGAAGGGCGATCCCTATCACTGCCAGTGCCAGAAGACGGCCCGTCTTCTGCGCGAAAGGCTAGGGTGGCCGGACGAGCGTCTACAGGTGGTCTTTCAGTCCCGCTTCGGCCCGAAGGAGTGGCTGCAGCCCTACGCCGACGAGAAGGTTGCGAAGCTTGCCGAGGCTGGCGTCAAGCGCTTGGCGGTGCTTTCGCCGGGCTTCGCTTCGGACTGCGTCGAGACGCTGGAAGAGCTGGCGATCGGCCTGCGCGAGACTTTCGAAGAAGCCGGTGGCGAGCGCTTTGCCTATCTGTCCTGTCTCAACGATTCCGACGCGCACATTGCCTATCTTCGTCAGGTGGTCGAGCGGGAATTGCGCGGCTGGATATGATTGATTAGATCGGGCGCTGTTCGTTTCTGTGTTCCCCCGAAACAAAAGGATCCGGCGCCCCGATGGATTTCATGTTCGCTCTGTTACCCTGGATCACCGCCCTGCACGTGATCGCGGTGATCGCCTGGATGGCAGCTTTGCTCTATCTGCCGCGGCTTTATGTCTATCACGCGCAAGCCGAGCCCGGATCCGAGATCAGCGAGACCTTCAAGGTTATGGAGCGCCGCCTGTTGCGGGCGATTGGAACGCCGGCGATGATCGCGTCGCTGGTGTTCGGCCTGATCCTGCTCGGCCAGCCGGGCATCTTCTCGCAGGGCTGGGTCCACGCCAAGCTACTGCTGCTGTTGGGTATGTTCCTGATGCACGGGCTCTACGCGAAGTGGCGCAAGGATTTCGAGGCAGATCGCAATAGCCGACCGCACACCTTTTATCGCTGGATGAACGAGGTGCCGACCGTCCTGATGATCGCCATCGTGATCCTGGCGGTCGTAAAGCCCTTTTGAGCCTATCGAAACCCGCGCAGAGGCTCCGAAGACCGTTTTCGGCCATACCCTAAAAACAGATTATCGTGCCAGGGACTGCCGGTTTTCTCGTTGGTGCGCTTGACGCGGGGATCGCGCTCCGTCATAAAACTTCTGATGCGAACGGCTTGTCCGTCGCATGGAGTCTTCCCACCTTGTAGCGCAGAACAGCGGCCCGCCAAGGGACCCGTCCGCGGCTCGCGCTCGGCGCCGCCGGTTTCTCGGCCGGCATCGGTCGCCAAAGCGCCTATCCAAAACCAGTTTAGATCTTCGGTCCGAGCGCGCATCTCCACCGTCTAGAACCGTCCGGTCGGGCATTCGCCGTCCGACCTTAGGCATTCGAGCCTACGTCCTCGGGGTTTCGCACCCGAAATTGATCCGATCCCTCAGTCCATCGTGAATCCGACATGAATCTGCAAGAACTCAAGAACAAATCGCCTGCCGAGCTGCTCGCCTTCGCTGAGGAGCTGGAGATCGAGAATGCCTCGACCCTGCGCAAGCAGGACATGATGTTTGCGATCCTGAAGCAGCTGGCGGAGAACGAAGTCGCGATTTTCGGGTCGGGCGTCTTGGAGGTACTGCCGGACGGCTTCGGGTTCTTGCGGTCGCCTGAGGCCAACTACCTGCCCGGCCCGGACGACATCTACGTAAGCCCGAGTCAGACGCGGCGCTTCGGTTTGCGGACCGGCGATACGGTGGAGGGTGAGATTCGCAGCCCGAAGGAGGGTGAGCGCTATTTCGCCCTGCTGAAGGTCAATACCATCAACTTCGACTCCCCGGAAAAGGCCCGTCACCGGATCAACTTCGATAACCTGACCCCGCTTTATCCGGATCAGAAGATCACACTGGAAATCGAGGATCCGACGAAACCGGACATGACCGCCCGGGTCATCGATCTGACGGCGCCGATCGGGAAAGGTCAGCGAGCCCTTATCGTGGCGCCGCCGCGCACTGGTAAGACGGTGATCCTTCAGAATCTGGCGCGCTCGATCGCCGAGAATCACCCGGAAATCTACCTCTTGGTGCTGCTGATCGACGAGCGGCCCGAGGAAGTGACCGATATGGATCGCTCTGTGAAGGGCGAAGTGGTCTCCTCCACCTTCGACGAGCCGGCCCAGCGCCACGTCCAGGTAGCCGAGATGGTGATCGAGAAGGCCAAGCGGCTGGTCGAACACAAGAAAGACGTGGTGATCCTGCTGGATTCCATCACGCGCCTGGCGCGAGCCTACAACACGGTGGTTCCCAGTTCCGGCAAGGTTTTGACCGGCGGTGTCGACGCCAATGCCCTGCAGCGTCCCAAGCGCTTTTTCGGCGCGGCCCGCAACATCGAGGAAGGCGGGAGCCTGACCATCATCGGAACGGCGCTGATCGATACCGGCAGCCGGATGGACGAGGTGATCTTCGAGGAGTTCAAGGGCACCGGCAACTCGGAGATCGTGCTGGACCGCAAGCTGGCGGACAAGCGCACCTTCCCGGCCATCGATATCGGCAAGTCGGGGACCCGCAAGGAGGAGCTGCTGGTCGACAAAGGCATCCTCAGCAAGATGTGGGTGCTGCGCCGTATTCTCATGCCGATGGGCGTGACGGACTCGATGGACTTCCTGCTGAAGAAGTTGAAAGAAACTAAGAACAACAACGACTTCTTCGATTCCATGAACCAGTAGAGTTCGGGTGCGAGCGGGATGCATGCCTATCTCGCCGGCCCGGATGTTTTCCTGCCCAACGCTGTCGAGGTGGGGGCGCGAAAAGTGGCCCTCTGCCGGGACCGCGGTTTCGAGGGGCATTTTCCGCTCGACGGTGGCCTTCGGCTCGACGGCCTGTCTCCCTACGATCAAGGTCTGGCAATCTACCGGGCCAACTTGGATCTCTTAGTGGCCTGCGATCTGGCCTTTGTGAATCTGACGCCCTTTCGCGGAGTCAGCGCGGATGCCGGGACGGTCTTCGAACTCGGCTGGCTGATCGCCAGAGGGACACCCGTCTTCGCCTATAGCAGCGAGACCCGCACCTACGCGGCCCGGATCGCACCGGATCCTTACGAGATCGAGCGGCACGAGATGTGCGACAACCTCATGATCGAGGCTGCTGTGGTCGCGCAGGGCTGGGGTATCGTTGCGGTCCCGGAACCAGAAGGTGCTGAGCCGCTGGCGGCGCTAGCGGCCTTCGAAGAGGCCTTGGACTCTGCTAGCCGGCATTTTTCACGCCCTTGAGTCCATTCCACTATTTTCTTTTAAAACAATGAGTTAACGCTCACGCCCTCGCGCCTTTCGGGCGAGTTGGTAGAAGGCGGGCGAGGTTCGAAGCAGGGCGACGAAGCGGCTGCGGCGGGTGAGTGGGACGGCGGCTCTGCGCGTCATGCGGTAGAGCAGAAAAACCAGGAAGACCCCGTGGAGCAGGGAGGTATAGGCGAAGAAGGCCGGAGCGCCGAATGACTCCATGATTTGAGAGGCCGCCAAGGGTCCGACCGTCGCGCCCAAGGCGTACATGAGAATGAGCGTGGCCGAGAGCTCGACCCGGTCCGCATCGCCGGCGTGATCGTTGCCATGAGCGATCGAAAGCGAATAGAGCGGAATTGCAAAGGCGCCGAACAGGAATCCACCCACCAGTACGACGTCTGCGGAGACATTGCCCGAAAGTGTGAGCCAGAGGCCGGCGACGGCTGCACCGATGGTGGCCAGGACCAGGATCCACCGCCGATCGAGGCGGTCGGACAACCATCCGAGCGGATACTGGCTGAGCGCCCCGCCAGCAATCGCGAGTGACATGAAAAGAGCCAGCTGCTCCAGATCCAAGGCGGATTCCTGGGCATAGATGGGTCCGACGGTGCGGAAGGCGCCGTTCGTCAGGCCAATGGTAATGCACCCGATGCAGGCGACAGGCGAAAGCCTCCAGATTCGCGCCACGTCGAGCCTTGGACTGGCCGGTGGCGCTGGACTGGTTTGCCGCGACAGACTGATGGGCAGCAGTGCCAGGCAGAAGAGAATCGCGACCACCGCGAAGATCGCAAAGCTGTCCGCGCCGACAATTGGGAGAAGGAACTGGCCGCCCGTCACGCAACTGAGATCGACGATGCGGTAGACCGCCAGCACGCGGCCGCGTTCGCTGGCGCCGGCACGGCTGTTCAACCAGGATTCCACGACCGTCGCCAGGCCAGCGAAGGCAAAGCCGGTGAGTGCGCGGCTGGCCAACCAGACTACGGGATCGATAGCCAGGACGAGGACCAGTGCGGCGACCGCACCGAGCGAAGCCAGCGCTGCGAAGACGCGGATATGCCCTGCGCGCAGGATCAGGCTTGGTGTGATCAGGCAGGCGCCGATGAAGCCTGCGAAGTAGACCGCACCTAGCAAACCGACGGTTTGCGGCGAAAAGCCCTCGAGATTGGCGCGCACGGCCACCAGGGTAACCAGCAGCCCGTTGCCTGCCAGAAGGATGCCGGCCGACAGCAGCAGAGGCAGCAGCCCGAACCAGCCGCTGCGCCCAAGGCGTCCCATGTCCCCGCCGTTCGCGGGTGCGACCTCTGTCATAAAGACTCCCGGATGAGGTGTTGGTTCCGTGGGGACGCTTCAGCCAGCAGGCGGCCGGCCGTCCGGAACGTAGCGGAGCGGTGGCGCGGCCAGTTGGCGTTGCGCCGCGAACCGGGTGGCCGCGGCGGTGCGGTGATCGGCTCGGTCTTTTGGATGTCCAAGGTTCTGGGCAGGCCGTCGCACTTTACATAACTGTGACTAACATCACATCACCGGTCGAGATTTCCCGCTTTCTTCTTTGATGCTTAATCTGCTGAGCATAGGTTCACTTTATGCAAACTGACCGGTGGGGTGAGTCAGTGGTCGCGGGTGCCAATCAAGTCGAGCGCGACGCTCCTGAAGTGTCCGATTTCAGTGTGCGCTTTTGGGGCGTGCGCGGATCGATCGCTTGTCCGGGCGCCGAGTATCAGGCCTATGGCGGTAACACCTCCTGCCTGGAGGTGCGTTGCGGCCCGCACGTCCTGATCTTCGACGGCGGCACGGGGCTTCGCCCGCTCGGACAGCAGCTGATGAAGACCGGCGGCGCAAAGGCCGAGGGCAGTGAGATCGATATTTTCCTGACCCATACGCACCACGATCATATCGCCGGCATTCCCTTCTTTGCCCCTGCCTTCTGCGGCAAGAGCCGAGTCCGTTTCTGGGCCGGTCATCTGAAGCCGGAGTCCAGCTTGCATACGGTGCTTTGCAAATTCATGGCCGCCCCTCTGTTCCCGGTGCCGCCGGCGATCTTCGGCGCGGATGTCGCCTATGAGGACTTCGAGGCTGGAGACGTGCTGTCACTCTATCCCGGTGTGGAACTTCGAACCGCGCCGCTCAACCACCCCAACCGCGCCACGGGCTACCGTATCAACTATGCTGGCCGGAGCATCTGCTACGTCACCGACACGGAGCACGAGCCTGGAGAGCGGGATGCAAACGTCGTCGAGCTGGTTCGCGGTGCCGATCTGATGATTTACGACTGCAGCTACACCGATGAGGAGTATGCAGCCAAGTACAAGGGTTGGGGACACTCGACCTGGGAAGAAGGCGTCCGCCTTTGCGAGGCCGCCGACGTGAAGCGTCTTGCCATCTTCCATCACGACCCAAGCCATGACGACGCCTTCATGGATCGAATCATGACCGACGCCCAGGCCGCACGGCCCGGAACGATCGTCGCACGGGAAGGCATGGTGCTGTCGCCGTGAGCGGGCAAGGGGCCGAGCGCGCGGCACGACGCCGACGCCTCATGGGCCTCCAGACCTTGATCGGTGGCGGTCCGCCCCAGGGCTTCTTCATTCCCTATCGCTATGCGGATCGGGTACCGCAACGCGCCGAGCGTCGTCCCTACGCAGCGGTGACGGCAGTTTTCGAGGAAGCCAGGACTGAATTCCTGGCGGTTTTCGACCGGCTGGACGTCTACACTGCCGACTTGCAGGCAATTGGATTGGAGGCTCAGCCGCCTGAACCACGTTGGGGTCAGGAATGGTTTCCCAGGCTTGATGCGGCGGCGGCCTACGTTTTCGTTCGCGACAGTGCACCCAGGCGCCTCGTCGAGATCGGATCGGGTCACTCGACGCGGTTTTTCGCCCGGGCCGTCGCCGATGCCGGTCTGACAACGAAGATCGACGCTATCGATCCGGCTCCTCGCGCCGACCTGGATGGCCTGCCGGTCACGCTGCACCGCACGACGCTGCAGCAGGCCGACCTCGCGCTGTTCGACGGTCTGTCTGCCGGGGACATCGTTTCCATCGACTCCAGCCATATTCTGATGCCGGGAACCGACGTCGACTGGTTTCTGGGCCAGGTTCTGCCGCGTCTTCCGGCGGGTTTGCTGGTCCATGTCCACGATATCTTCCTGCCGGACTTCTATCCGGCAAGCTGGGAGTGGCGCGGCTACAACGAGCAGGAAGCCTGGGCGCCGCTGCTATCGTTGGGGGTATTCCGTCCGCTTTGGTCGAGCCATTGGGCAGCGTCTCGTCTGACCCACCGCTTGTCGCAGAGCGTCGCGGCGCAGCTGCCGCTGTCCGTAGGCGCCTTCGAGTCTGGCCTCTGGTTGAAGAAGGCGGGTGCTTCGGACTGATCGGCGCGATTTTTCTACCTCCTCGCCCGAGAGACTCGCGTTGCGGTCACGGGCTTGTGCGTCGACTGTGTAGAATACCGCACCCCATATGCCTGAGCGGACCAGCAGACGGAGAGACACGATGGCGGTGACTGAGGAAAGTCACGCCGGCGGCATCGAGGTGAAGGTGGAGCCGGAAACGCGGCGCTTCGGTCTGCCATCGCTGCGCCCGATGCGGGAGCCGCCCTTGCCGGCGCGCGTCCGTGAGGCCATCGCTCGGCAGGAAGATCGTTCCGAACAGCTGATCGGCTGGATCCAGCTGGCCATCGTTCTGACCTTTGCCCTGCTGTATCTGATCACACCGAAAACCAGCGGTCCCGACGCACCCTTCCAACCGGTTCCCTACATTCTGGGAACCTACCTGGTGCTGACCTTGATTCGCATCGTCTGGTCCTATCGCGGGCGTCTGCCAAGCTGGTCTCTCGTCTTTTCATCGCTCTTCGATATCGGCCTTCTGATGCTGCTGATCTGGTCGTTCCATCTGCAATATGATCAGCCGCCTTCCTTCTACCTGAAGGCCCCGACCCTGCTTTATGTCTTTATTTTCATAGGTTTGCGGGCTCTCCGCTTCGATCCGCGGTTCGTGCTGATGACCGGACTGATGGGGGCCGTCGGCTGGGGCCTGATGATTCTCTTCGTCGTGGCCTCGGAGGACGGCGAGATGATGATCACCCGCGACTACATCGAGTACATGACGGCCAACGCCCTTTTGTTGGGAGCCGAGTTCGACAAGATCATCTCGATCCTGATGGTCACAACGATCTTGTCCGTCGCCCTGTGGCGGGGACGCGAACTGCTGGTACGGTCCGTCGCGGAGGGAATCGCTGCGAAGGAGCTCTCACGTTTTTTTGCTCCCGAGGTGGCGAAACATATCAAGGGGGCCAAAGACACCATCTCGGCGGGCGAAGGGCAGTTGCGCGACGCGGCCGTGGTCTTTCTCGATCTGCGCGGCTTCACGCCTTTGGTCGAGCAGGAACCACCGGCCCGGGTGATGGCCTTGCTTTCCGAGTATCAGGCGCGGGTGATTCCGATTCTCCAGCGGCACGGAGGATCAATCGACAAGTTCTTGGGCGACGGCGTCATGGCTAGCTTCGGGGCAGCCGAACCCAGTTCCAGCTACGCGGCCGACGCGCTGCGCGCGCTGCAGGACGTTCTGATCGAAGCCGAGGCCTGGCAGGCCGAGCGCCGCGCAGCGGGCCGGGCCGCCCCCAAAGTGAACGGCGCTTTGACCACCGGCCCGGTACTTTTCGGCGCGGTCGGTGACGACAGCCGCTTGGAGATCACGGTGATCGGCGATGCCGTGAATCTCTCTGCGAAGCTGGAGAAACACAACAAGACGAGTAAGACACGCGCCTTGGCCACCTCGGAGGCTGTGAGCCTGGCGCGGCGCCAAGGATACACTGGGGCCGCTGCGATCAGGGATCTCCGGGCTGAGACGGTAGAGGGTGTGGCCGAGCCGATGGATCTGATGGTGCTGGCTGACTGAGCCTGCCGATGTCTGCTTTAGGTCCCGCCGTTGTTCGCCGGTTCCGATTGGCTGAGGCGGTGCAAGACGTCGTCGAGCTGTTCCAGAGTGTTGTAGTGGATGCCCAGCGTGCCTCCCTCGCCTCTCAGCTCGATGGTGACCTTGAGACCGAGCATCGCGGAGAGATCGCGCTCCAAAGCCAGCGTGTCGGCGTCTTTCTCCTGGGTCTTGGCGGCCGCTGGCCCGCGTGTCTTTCCCGCCGTGCCTTTCGTTTCGCTGGCCAACCTCTCGGTCTCGCGAACTGATAGACCCTTCTCGGCCACCCTCGCCGCGAGGGCTTCGGGCTCGGCGGTGCCGAGCAAGGCACGTCCGTGACCGGCGGACAGGCGTCCGTCCTCCAGGTAGCCGCGCACGGTTTCCGGTAGATTAAGCAGGCGCAGCGTGTTGGCGATGTGGGGCCGCGACTTGCCGATCAGGCGCGCCAAGTCCTCCTGACTGTGGTCGAACTCCTCCATCAGCCGCCGATAGCCTTCCGCCTCTTCCACGGGGTTGAGGTCTTGGCGCTGGACGTTCTCGACGATCGCCAGTTCGAGCGCTGCCGCGTCGTCCAGTTCGCGGATGACGATCGGAACTTCGTGGAGTTGCGCCCGCTGTGCCGCACGCCAGCGCCGTTCGCCGGCGACGATCTCGAAGTCGCTCGGGCGATCGGGATGACGGCGCACCAGGATCGGCTGCAGAATTCCCTGTTCCTTGATCGAGGCGGTCAGGGAGTCCAAAGGCTCGTCGTCGAAGCGCGTGCGCGGTTGAAGGCGGCTGGGGTGAAGCCGTTCGATCGGCACCTGCTTGCTCGAGCGATGCCGGTCGAGGCTGTCGTAATCGTCCCCCTCCTCGCCGAGCAAGGCTGCAAGACCGCGCCCCAGGTTGGTCCGTTTGTCGGAACTCGGCGGCCCGGACGGCGTGTCGCTCATAGCGCTCTCCCTAAATCCACTGTCTTGGCCCTGTTTCCTGGCCCCGGTTTGCACTTCGGTTCTCAGGAGGCCAGTGCCGTCGTTGCTTCGTCGCCCTCCTCGCGGCGCAGCAGTTCGCCGGCAAGATGGACATAAGCCTGAGCGCCGGCGCAGTTGAGATCATAGAGCAGAACGGGTTTGCCGTGGCTCGGTGCTTCCGAGACCCGGACGTTGCGCGGAATAACCGTCCTGTAGACGCGGTCGCCGAGGTAGCTGCGCACATCCTTTGCAACCAGATCGCAGAGGTTGTTGCGGCGGTCGTACATGGTCAGCACGACCCCTTGAAGGGTCAGCGACGGATTGAGCGCGCGGCGGACGCGCTCGATCGTGCGCAGCAGATGGCTGAGACCTTCGAGGGCGTAAAACTCGGCCTGCAGAGGCACGAGAACCGCATCGGCCGCGACCAGCGCGTTGACAGTCAGAATGCCGAGGGCCGGCGGGCAGTCGATGAGAACGTAGTCCCAGCGGTCCCTCTCCTGCTGCAGAGCGCTCTGCAGCCGGGTGTCCCTGCGTTCGGCGGCCACCAACTCGATCTCCGCGCCCGACAGGTCGACGGAGGACGGCACGATCGCCATGTTCGGCACCGGCGTCTCGACGACGCAGTCCTTCAAGGCGGTCGTGCCCAGCAAGGCCTCATAGACTGTCGGGCCGCGACGTCGCCAATCCAGGCCGACACCGGTCGAGGCGTTGCCCTGCGGATCCAGATCGATGATCAGAACCCGCTTGCCACAGGCCGCAAGGGCGGTGGCGAGATTGACCGCGGTGGTGGTCTTACCGACCCCGCCCTTCTGATTGGCAATCGCGAGAACGCGTGGCCCGGAGTGCGGCGCTCTCATGGTGAGGTTCTCGATATCTTGTAGGTTCACGGCAGGGGTCCCTCTAGCCGTAGGATGCATCCGGAAGGGTCGCTTCGACTCGGGACGCGAATGCATCTATCTTGAAGGGTCTTTGGCAAGAGGGTCAATTCGTCTTCAACCCCCCTGCCCTTGAGGAAGAGGCAGCAACCATCGGCTTTCAGAAGCGGTGCTGCGTAGGTGACGAGATCGGACAGAGGTGCCAGAGCGCGGGCCGTCACAAGGTCGACCTGCAAGTCACCTAGGGCCTCGATGCGGCAACAGTGAATCTCCGCCGTGGCCCCGGTTTCCCGAAGAACTTGGCGCAGGAAGGTCGCCTTCTTCTGATCGGCCTCGACGAGATGAAGCTCTCCGACACCGCAGAGCGCCAGGACCAAACCTGGAAAACCGGCACCGCTGCCGAGATCTGCCACGCTGAGATCGGGTTTCTCCGGCAAGAGCCGTAGCAACTGCGCAGAGTCGAGCATATGACGGCGCCAAAGATCGGGCAGAGTGGCCGGTCCGACCAGGTTGATTGCCTGGTTCCACTTGATCAGCAGCTCGGCATAGAGCTCCAATCGCGCCAGCGTTTCACGTGAAACACCCGTTTCAGCTTGGAACTCTGCCGCTCCGTAGATGTTTTCCGACTGGGCAACGATCATTCCCCTCTCTTACGCGCCTTGCCGCCCAGCAGCAAGGCGCAGGGTTCGGTTGGGCCGCTGTGAACAGTGGGGAAGATGGGGGCCGTTGTAGTTTAGACGCCACACTCCGGCTTTGATGGAGGTAACTGACGCCGCGTTGCCGGCTCATGCCGCCGAAACCCTGTGTTTCACGTGAAACAGGCCTGGAAAAGATCTTCCGCGCTCTAGGGAGTGGCCCGCTTCATGCCACCGCTGCGCCTACCGGCTTCCGCTTCACATGGCGGAGCAGGGCGACCAGGGCAGCCGGCGTCATGCCGGGAATGCGGCCTGCTGCGCCGAGCGTCGCCGGGCGTGCGGCGAGAAGCTTCTCTCTAACCTCGTTGGAAAGGCCGTGGATTGCCCCGTAGTCCAAGTCGTCAGGCAGTATCAAAGCCTCATCTCTGCGGAAGGCACGAACGTCGGCGTCCTGGCGGTCGAGATAGCCCATGTAGCGGGCCTCGATCTCGACCTGCTCCGCAACCTCGGGGGCGATCTGTGTCAGTTCGGGCCAATAACTCGCAAGCTGAGGCAGAGCGATATCGGGGTAGCGCAGAAGATCGAACGCGTTGCGTCTGACGCCGTCCTGATTGATCGTAAAGCCGGCTTTCGCCAGTTGATCCGGTGTGGCGGTGAGGGAGTGGACCAATGAGCGCGCAGACTCCAGAGCCCCCATTTTGGCTTTGAAAGCTGTCTCGCGCTGTCTGCTTGCGCAACCGAGTTCAAGAGCCTTCGGCGTCAGTCGCTGATCTGCGTTATCGGCCCGTAGCCGCAGCCTGTATTCGGCGCGGCTGGTGAACATCCGATAGGGCTCGGTCACGCCCCGGGTCACCAGGTCGTCAATTAGCACGCCGATATAGGCGTCGGCCCGGTCAAGACTCCAAGGCTGCGAGCGCCCTCCCGCTGCCAGCGCCGCGTTCAGTCCGGCAATCAGGCCCTGAGCTGCCGCTTCCTCGTAGCCGGTGGTACCGTTGATCTGGCCGGCGAGGTAAAGGCCCGGCAGCCGCCGGGTTTCGAGCGCCGTGGTGAGCTCTCGCGGATCGACGTAGTCGTACTCAATCGCATAGCCGTACTGCAGAACCTTGGCTCGTTCCAGGCCAGGAATGGTCTTGAGGAAGGCGTCCTGTACCTCCTCAGGCAAGGAAGTCGAGATTCCGTTCGGGTAGACGGTGTGGTCGTCCAGTCCTTCGGGCTCTAAGAAGATCTGATGCCGGCTGCGGTCGGCAAAGCGCACCACCTTGTCTTCGATCGAGGGACAATAGCGCGGCCCTGTCGATTCAATCTGGCCGGAATAGATCGGTGCCCGATGGATGTTTTCCTGAATGAGGGCATGCCCCTGCGGGTTGGTATAGGTGATGTGGCAGGGGATCTGTGGGACCGTGATTCGATCCGTCAGATAGGAGAAAGGCTCCGGCGGTTCGTCGCCCGGCTGAACCTCCAGCTTCGCCCAATCGATCGTACGACCGTCGAGCCTCGGGGGCGTGCCGGTTTTCAAACGGCCGAGGGAGAAGCCGCTGCGGTCGAGTGTTCGCGACAGCCCGATAGCGGGGGCTTCCCCCACCCGGCCGGCTGGAATGCGAGTCTCGCCACGGTGGATCAGACCACGAAGAAAGGTGCCGGTGGTCAGGACAACGGCGGCCGCCGCGATCTCTTCGCCGTTGGCCGTGACGACTCCTGAAACACGCGCTTCTCCATCGAAACGAAGGTCGGCGACTTCGGCCTCGTAGATCTCCAGGTCCGGCTGGTCGGCCAGGATCGACTGAATGGCTTCGAGATAGAGTTTGCGGTCGGCCTGTGCCCGGGGACCGCGAACGGCTGGGCCTTTCCGACGGTTGAGCAGACGAAACTGGATGCCGGCACGATCAATCGCACGACCCATGATGCCGTCCAGGGCGTCGATCTCGCGGACCAAGTGTCCTTTACCCAGTCCGCCGATGGCCGGGTTGCATGACATCGCACCGATGGTCGCATGCTTGTGGGTGATCAGCAGGGTCTTTGCACCAAGCCGAGCGGCCGCGGCTGCCGCTTCGCAGCCGGCATGCCCTCCCCCCACAACGATAACGTCGGTTTTCCGCATGGCCGAAAGATGCGGCTCGCGGAACACTGGGTCAAGGATCGAGCGCAGCCGAAATGGCTGAAACAGCGGTTCTCGCTAAGTCTTTTACAGCTCTGGGCTGACACGCCTGTTTCACGTGAAACAGCGCCCTACTTGCCGATGCAGAATTCCCGGAAAATCACGTCCAGCAGATCCTCGACATCGACGCGTCCCACCACGCGCCCCAAAGCGCGTAACGCGATCCGCAGATCTTCGGCAGAAAGTTCGGGCAAACTCTGGGTCGCGACACGATCCAAAGCAGCCGAGGCCTCCTCAATGGCCCGTCGATGTCGGGCTCGGGTTAGAACCGGCTCGGACCCAACTTCGGAGAAGCGTTGCACAACGGCGTTGCTCAGGGCGTCGATCAGCTCGGGCAACCCTTTGCCCGTCATGGCCGAAAGCGGCAGAGCGGTATGGTTCGCAATGGTCGGAGGGTCAACCTCTGCCAGGTCCACCTTGTTCCAACAGATCAGGGTGTTTGCGTCGGCAAGCGATAAGATGTCGAGCTCGGGCCGCAGGGTCGCATCGAAAACCAAGAGTTTGAAGTCTGCGGACTGCGCGCGCTCCAGACTACGGCGGATTCCCTCCGCCTCGACCGGATCGAGCGCCTCGCTCTGCGCGCCGCGCAGGCCCGCGGTATCTGCAAGCGTGACGGGGTAGCCCTGAAGATCGAGGCGTACCTCTACGACGTCCCGCGTGGTCCCTGCCGTTTCGGCGACGATGGCGACTTCGCGTTTGGCCAGACTGTTCAGGAGACTGGATTTACCAGCGTTCGGGGGACCGAGAATCGCGATTTCCAAACCTTCCCGCAGACGCTCGCCTATGTCAGCTGACCCTAGATCTTGACGCATTTCACTTCGGATAGACGAGATATCGTTAAGGGCCGCCATTTCGAGGTCTGTCGGAAGCTCCTCGTCCGGGAAGTCGATTGTCGCCTCCAGATGAGCGAGCTGGCGCGCCAGGCGGGCCTGCCACTGCTCGATCCGCTTCGAGAGGCCGCCATCCAGTTGCCGCAGGGCTTGCCGCCTCTGGGCCGCCGTTTCGGCGGTAATCAGATCCGCCAGACCTTCCACCTCGGCCAGATCGAGCTTGCCTGCATCGAAAGCGCGCCGGGTGAAAGCACCCGGTTCGGCGGGCACGCAGTCCGGCAGACGCCCCAGAGCATCCAGTACGGAAGAGACAACCGCGCGGCCTCCATGCAGGTGAAGCTCCACCACGTCTTCACCGGTAAAGCTGGCCGGACCCGGAAACCAGAGAACCAGACCGCGATCCAGCAGTTCGCCACTATCGGGGTCGTGCAGTGCGGCGAGCGTTGCCCGCCGGGGCGTTGGCGGCAACTGGCCAGTCAGGCTTTGCAGTGCCGTCGAGGCCTGGGATCCGGAGATTCGAAGCACGGACACCCCTGCCCGCCCGGCACCGCTGGAGGGGGCGAAGATCGTCTCGCTCATGAAATGGGCCTAAAGGATCGCCGGAACCGAGGGATTACCGCATTTCTCACGCATCCACGGTGGCCGGAGGCTCCCAAGCGGCAACGAAGGCGGAGGCGTCCGGGCGCTTTTTCTCGCGCCGTTCCTCGCTGGGCGTGCCGACGTAGAGAAAGCCCAGAAGGGTGTCCTTATCCTCGAGGCCGAAAGCCCGCTTAACATGCGGGTCGAGGGTGGGGGCGCCAGACAGGAAAACGGCGCCGTAGCCCAGCGCCTCTAGTGCCAGCAAGATGTTCTGAGCGGCCATGCCCGCCGTGATCACCTGTTCGACGGGCGGCACCTTGGGGTGATCGGGCATCACCTTCGCCATTACGGCGATGATCAAGGGGCTGCGCAGCGGTTTAGCCGCTAGGGCCGTCAGATCTTCTTGTGTCGCGTCGGGCTTGCGACGCTTCAGGCCCTCGGCGAAGACAGCGCCCAGTTCCTCGCGCGCGGAGCCGCGAATCGTTCGGAAGCGGTAGGGCCGAATCGCCCCGTGGTCGGGCGCCCGGACCGCAGTGGCGAAGACCGGTTCCAACTCCGCATCGCTTGGCGCTGGCTCGACCAGAGTCGTCGCCTTGGTCGACTGCCGGCGCAGAAGCGCCTCCATGATCGGCTCCATGCTCTTCTCCACTTCTCGTTTTCGCCCCTCGCCCTTTTGACTGCTAGCTCTTTGGTTCCTCTTTGCCCGGCTCGCCGGCGGCCGCCATGCCGCTCATCTGAGCCCAGAAGGCCTTTTGCATCTGATCCCAGGACTGCAGGCCGGCCGGAAGAACGCCTTGCATCCAGGTCTGCATCAGCTGTTCGGGGTCCATCGCCTGCAGACCTGCCAGCATGCGGTTCTGCAGTTCCTCCATGACGGCCGTCTGCATCGGTGTGACGTCCGGCAGACCAAGGAAGCGGCGTGCCTCGTCCGGGGTGCAGTCGACGTCGACGTGGATCTTCATGGCGCGCTTTCCCTTAGTCCGCGTGGGGTTGAGGCCGCCCCCAGCTGACCCTCATATAGAATGCAGCAGCGATCAGCGCTATCCCAACCATCCCGGCGGAGGCGCGCTGCAGGGGAGCACCGCCGATGCCTGACAGCCAAGCCAGCAGCAACCGTCTCGTCGCCGAAACGAGCCCCTACCTTCTGCAGCATGCAGACAATCCCGTCGATTGGTATCCCTGGGGCGAGGCCGCTTTCGCCAAGGCCAAGGCCGACGGTAAGCCGATCCTGCTGTCGGTCGGCTATGCCGCCTGTCACTGGTGCCATGTGATGGCGCATGAATCTTTCGAAAGTGGCGATATCGCCGGCCTGATGAACCGGCTGTTCGTCAACGTGAAGGTGGATCGCGAGGAGCGGCCGGACGTCGATCAGATCTATCAACAGGCCTTGGCTCTGATGAACCAGCAGGGTGGCTGGCCGCTGACCATGTTCCTGACACCCGAGGGCGCGCCTTTCTGGGGCGGCACCTACTTCCCGCCCTATGCGCGTTGGGGACGCCCGGGGTTCTCCGAGATTCTGGAGCGAATCGCCGCAGTCTACGAGGAAAAGCCGGAGGATATCGACAAGAACGTCGTGGCCCTCAAGGAGGCGCTCGGCAAGCTGTCGCGGCCGGAGACCGGTGGCCAGGTGCTGCCCGAGGCGGGCCTGCAGGCGGCGCAGCGCCTCGCACGCCAAATCGACCCCTTCCACGGCGGCTTGGGGGATGCGCCGAAGTTCCCGCAGCCTGCGATCCTGAAACTTCTGTGGCAAGGGTGGCTGCGCAGTGGCCAGGCGCCTTTGCGCCAGGGCGTCGAACTGACCCTGCTGCATATGAGCCAAGGCGGTATCTACGACCACCTGGGCGGCGGCTATGCGCGCTACGCGACCGATGAAGCCTGGCTCGTGCCGCACTTCGAGAAGATGCTCTACGACAACGCACAGATTCTCGATCTGCTCACCTGGGGCGCTCAGGATGCGAGCGAAGCTTGGAAGCAGGATCTCTTCGCGCAGCGAGCTCGCGAGACAGTCGGTTGGTTGCTGCGTGAGATGTTGGCCCCGACCCTGCCCGACGGGCCGGCGGCCGGTGCCTTTGCCGCCACCTACGATGCCGATAGCGAGGGCGAAGAAGGTAAGTTCTACGTCTGGGATGCTGACGAGATAAGGGATGCACTCGGAGCCGAGGCCTCTCTCTTCGCGAAGTGGTACGACATCACCGACGAAGGGAACTGGGAAGGCAAGACGATTCTCAATCGCTTGCAACGGTTGGAGCTTGGTGATGCTGCGACGGAAGCAAAGCTCGCCGAGCAGCGCGCGACGCTCTTCGAACGTCGCCGGCACAGAGCTTGGCCCAGTTGGGACGATAAGGTCCTTGCCGACTGGAACGGCTTGATGATCGCCGCCCTGGCGCGGGCGGCGCCGGTCTTCGGCGAGGACAACTGGTTGACCGCCGCGGAGCGGGCCTTCGCGTTCGTCGTCGAGGAGATGCAGGAAGACGGTCGGCTGCGCCACTCCTGGCGGCACGGCCGGCTGAAGCACCCGGCGACGCTGGATGACTATGCCTTCATGACCGACGCCGCACTGGCGCTGTTCGAGGCCACTGGCAAGCGGCTCTACTTGAAGCAGGCGGAGGCTTGGGTCGCAATCCTAGACAACCATTATTGGGACCCGGAAACCGGTGGGTATTTCCTGACCGCCGACGATACCGAGGGCCTGCTGGTTCGGCCGAAGCACGCGCACGACAATGCAACGCCGTCCGGCAACGGCGTGATCCTCCAAGCTCTGGCCCGGCTGTGGCATCTGACCGGTGAGACAGCCTATCGGGATCGTGCCGAGGCGACGATCAGGGCCTTCTCCGGTGAGCTTTCACGGCTCTTCTCCGCGATGGCGAGTTTTCTGCTCGGCAGCGAGCTGCTTCTCGATAGCCTACAACTTGTTGTGGTTGGTGATCATGATGACCCCAATATGCAGGCATTATTGAGCGGCCGCTGGCAGGTATCCGCCCCGACGTTGGTGTTGCAGACATTGGCGCCCGATGCGGAGTTACCGCGACATCACCCAGCCTATGGGAAAGGTCAGATCGACGGGCGGCCGACCGCCTACTTCTGCCGCGGAACGACCTGTTCTCTCCCGATCGTGGAGCCGCAACAGCTCAAGGACGCCATCAAGGCGGCCAGAGGATGATCACAGACGGCATGTTTTCTTGAGATGACCGCGTCCATGGTCATCGAGTCGCCGGTGGGAATGCTGACCCTGACCGAGCGCGACGGCGCGCTGATCAGCTTAACCTGGGGTGCCGGTCGGTCGTCTGACGCCACAGACTTGCTGAGACGTGCGGCACAAGATATTGAGGCTTACTTCTCAGGCGACCTCAATATATTCGATTTACCACTGGCACCGCAGGGAACCGACTTTCAGAAACGGGTTTATCGGGCGATGCAGGCCATTCCCTTCGGCGCCACGCGGAGCTACGGCGATCTTGCCGCTGACTTGGGTTCGGCGGCTCGCGCGGTGGGCGGCGCTTGCGGCTCCAACCCGATTCCAATCGTCATTCCCTGCCATCGCGTCGTCGCGGCGAGCGGCCGGCTGGGCGGGTTTTCCGGCGGTCAGGGCGCTAGTACCAAGACCTGGTTGCTCCGCCATGAGGATGCCCAAGGATTAGATACCCACGGCATGCAGCAGTTTTCCTTGCTGTGAGCGGATCTGTGCCGGCGCGGCAAGGGTTTAGGCTCTGCCAGCGGCCATGACAGCCGGTCGATGCCCGGCTAAGTTGGTGCACTAACGCGTGAGTGCTCGGCGGCCCGCGCGTGTGCCCAGAGCGTGTGCCCAGGGCGCGTGCTTCGTGCCGAAGTCGGAAAACTCGGGGATCACAGAAAAGGGGAGGCAAGTCTTGGCGGAACTCTCGATAACGGCCGCGGACGGCGGGACCTTCGGTGCTTACTTGGCCATCCCGGCCAAGACACCGGCACCGGCACTGGTCGTCATTCAGGAGATCTTCGGCGTCAATCAGGTGATGCGCGATCTCTGCGACTGGTTTGCCGAACAAGGCTACATCGCAGCCAGTCCCGACATCTTCTGGCGCCTTGAACCGGGCGTCGATCTGACCGACAAGACCGAGGCCGAATGGCAGAAGGCCTTTGCCCTGATGAAGGACTTCGACGTCGATCAAGGGATCGAGGATCTGAAGGCCACGCTCTCGGCACTTCGGTCGCATGAGGCAACCACCGGAAAGGTCGGCACAGTCGGCTATTGTCTGGGAGGTCGCCTCGCCTTTCTGATGGGGACCCGATCCGACGCGGAGGCCAACGTCAGCTACTACGGCGTCGGGCTCGAGGGGCTGCTTGGCGAGCTCCCGCAGGTCAGCAGTCCGCTGCTGCTGCACATCGCCAGCGAGGACCAGTTCGTTCCGAAGGAAGCTCAGGAACAGATCTTGGCAGGCGTCGCCGACCAGCCCCTGGTGACCGCCCATGTCTATCAAGGCAACGACCATGCCTTCGCGCGGTTTGGTGGTGCGCACTATGACGCGGCGGCCGCAGAGACCGCCAACCAGCGCAGCCTCGCCCTCTTTGCAGAGACCCTAGCGTGAGCTTTTGTCAACATCGTGTGGTCGATACAGTCAATAACCACATGATGTTGATTTCTTTGCTGTCTAAAACAAACCCGATATGAAGGAAGGCCTGAGAGCATGACCCACGCGATCCGCATCGAGCGGGCCGGCGGCCCTGACGAGCTTCGCTGGACGGACGTCGAGGTCGGCGCGCCAGCCGAGGGTGAAGTCCGTCTCGCGCAGACGGCGGTCGGCCTCAATTTCATCGACGTCTACCATCGCACCGGTCTCTATCCCCTGGAGCTTCCCACTGGGCTCGGTCTGGAGGCGGCCGCACGGGTCGAGGCGGTGGGCCCTGGCGTGACGGACCTGAAGGAAGGCGACCGGGTCGCCTATGCCAGCGCACCGATCGGCGCCTACGCCGAGGCGCGGCTGATGCCGGCAGACCGTCTGGTGAAGCTACCGGAGCAGATCGACGATTCCACTGCGGCGGCCATGATGCTCCAGGGCATGACGGTTCAGTATCTGATCCGCCGGACTTACCGCGTCAAAGCTGGCGAGACAGTGCTTCTGCATGCCGCCGCCGGGGGCGTCGGTCTGATTGCCTGCCAATGGCTCAAGGAGTTGGGTGCCACCGTCATCGGCACGGTCGGCAGCGATCAAAAGGCGGAACTGGCAAAGGCACATGGTTGCGACCATCCCATCGTCTATACGCGCGAGAACTTCGTCGAGCGGGTCAAGGAGATCACCGACGGCGCCGGTGTGCCGGTCGTCTACGACTCGGTCGGAAAGGATACCTGGGACGGATCGCTCGACTGCCTGGCGCCGCTCGGTCTCATGGTGTCCTTCGGTAACGCTTCCGGTCCGGTTCCGCCCGTCAACCTCGGTGTTCTCTCGGCCAAGGGCTCGCTCTTCGTCACCAGGCCAACCCTGATGACCTATATCGCCAAGCGGGCCGACCTCGTTGCCAGCGCCAACGAGCTGTTCGAAGTCGTGCGTTCGGGCGCCGTCAAGATCGAGGTCAACCAAAGCTATCCTCTGGCGGAGGCCGCTCAGGCCCATCGCGACCTGGAAGCTCGCAAAACCACCGGAAGTACAATCCTGACCGTTTAGGTTTTCATGTCGTCCTTGCCGCCTCAGCCTGCTCTGGCAGGCTGACTCCGCTCGCAGAGCAGCATCACTTGAAGCCGCATCGTTTCGGCAGTTTTCAAAGACAATTCTTTGGAAATGAACGCTAGAGTGTCTCGATGCTGCGGACTGCCGTCAGGCCCGTGCCGATTCCATCTCGCGGACCTCGGTGTCGTTCGGCGAAGAGGAATTGCGACCGGAGAGCGCCGCCGCCACGCCGCGCGATACGGTCGCTTCGCAGTGCGCTGCCAAGGCCTTGCGGCTTCCGAAATCGTCCAGGCTCACCGGATCGTGGAATTCGATCACCACGGTCAGATCGCCCATGCCTAATGCCTGCGGGATGTGGCTGCCGAGATCCATGTCTCCGTACCAGGCAAAGAAAGGGCGCAGATAGCGACCGATCGGCACGCCATCCAGCCGCGTGTAGGCGATGGAGACAGGTTGAACGGGGAGCGGCCGGCCATGGGGACGCCGTTCCGCAACCGAAAAGAGCGCGGACTTGAAGGGCAACACGAAGGTTCCGTCCGCACTGGTGCCTTCGGGAAACAGGACCAGATCGTCTCCGTCTTCGAGACGCTGCATCATCTCGTCGCGATGAGCGCCGGTCGAGCCGCGCCGGCGATCGACGAAGACGGAGCGCTGGAGTTTCGCCAGAAGTCCGAAACCGGGCCAGTCGGCAATCTCCGACTTTGCCACGAAGGAGCACTGCAAGACTGCGCCGAGAGCCGTGATATCCAGGTAGGACGCGTGGTTCGCGGCGTAGAGTGTCGGGTGCGCCGTCGAAGGGCGTCCAAGAACTTCGATCTCGATACCGAGGATCTTGGTGACTCTCCGGTGATACCAGCGCGGTACGCGTTTTTGCAGACCCAGGCCGAATTTCAGCATCACCCACTGCAGCGGCACCGCAATCAGCGTCAAAAGGACGAAAAGACCGATACGCCGAACCGCGAGGATGTAGGATCCGGGATAATCCACCGCCTGCGTCCTCTAGGAGTCCGTCTGCCGTTCACGGGTGAGATGGCGCCTATAACGGTCTGTGACCATGTCCGTCTTGACCACGACGCAGACGTCTGTGGTGCCGAAGTCGGAGTCTATGACGGCCCCGTCGCCGACGAAGCCGCCGAGCCGCAGATATCCTTTGATCAAGGGCGGTAGCGCCTGCAAGGCAGCCTTGGTGTCGAGGGACTCCGGCGGCAAGCAGTCCATGCCGACCCGCAGCTCAGGACGGGCACGCGGTCGCAGCGCCGGCGGTGCCAGATGGTGGTGATAGAGGTAGGTCAGCTGCTCCGAGACTTCGCTCGGCTCCACGGTGGGCAGGCTGGCGCAGCCAAACATCAGATCAACGCCGAAGTGCATCACGTAGTCGGTAATGCCGCGCCAGACGAGCTGCATGTTGGCCCCGGCCCGATAGTCGGCATGCACGCAGGAACGGCCCAGCTCCATCACTTCGCCCTGATAGGCTTCCAAGGGCCCGATGTCGTATTCGGTCGCCGTATAGAATCCGCCGGCGCGCTCAGCGGCCTCCCTTCGCATGAAGCGATAGGTAGCGATCACTTTGCCTGGCGGAGAGCCGACATCGGTATCGAAAACCAGAAGGTGATCGCAGAAGGGGTCGAAGCGATCGAACTCGCGCTTCTCCATCTCGCGTTCCGGCGTGGGCTGAGCCGCCATCTCCTCGACGAAGACCTGGTAGCGCAGGGCCTGTGACGCGGCCACCTCTTCCGGAGTTTCGGCCAGCCGCAGGTGAAAGTTGCGTGAACGGATATCGACCGGGCGCCCGTCATAAGTCGTCGGGGCCGCCGGCACGGCACTCACGATGTCGGTTCTCCAGGCGCCTCGTCCGGATTGGGGCGCCCGATCTTGACACCGTAGAGTTCCAGCCTGTGATCGATCAGCCGATAGCCGAGGCGCTTGGCGATCGCCTCCTGCAGTCGCTCGATCTCCTCATCGACGAACTCGATCACCTGGCCGCTGTTCATATCGATCAGGTGGTCGTGATGCTCCGCAGGCGCTTCCTCGTAGCGGGCGCGCCCGTCGCCGAAATCATGCCGGGTTAGGATGTTGGCTTCCTCGAACAGCTTGACGGTCCGGTAGACGGTCGCGATCGAGATGCGCGGATCGAGTTTGGTCGCGCGTCGGTAGACTTGCTCGACATCAGGATGGTCATCTGCTTCCGAGAGCACGCGTGCGATTGTCCGGCGCTGCTCGGTCATCTTCAGCCCTTTGTCGTTGCAGAGCTTTTCGATTCGATCCGCCATGGCTCTTCGATCCATCCCCCATTGGGTTTTCTTCACTGAGCCCCACGCGCTGGTCACGCGGGGCCGTTTCCCGTCTCTGCACTATAGGAATAGCAGAACGGCGTCGCCAGCCATCAGGCTCGCAACGCCGTTCAATCGAGCTTTACGGAGGGGCGGCCGGCGGTCGGCCCTGCCTTTAGCCGCGACGGGCGCGCGTACCCAGGCCGATTTCCTTGGCCAGCTTACTGCGCTGCTTGGCGTAGTTCGGCGCGACCATGGGATAGTCCGCGGCCAGGCCCCATTTCTCTCGGTATTCTTCCGGCGTCATGTCGTAGGCGGTCTTCAGATGCCGCTTCAGCATCTTCAGCTGCTTGCCGTCCTCCAAGCAAACGATGTAGTCCGGCGTAATCGATTTCTTGATAGGGACAGCCGGAACTGGCTTTTCGGCTTCTTTCTCCGCATGACCGCCAACGCTGGAGAGCGTCGTATACACGTCACGGATGAGATGCGGCAGATCGGCAACTGCCACAGAGTTGTTCTGGACGTGAGCGGCTACGATATTGGCGGTTAGTGAGAGAAGCTCGCTTGGTTTAGCCTGTTCTGACATGGCGTATGTTTGCTCCATAAGTAAGGATTCGCGTTCATATATCGCCCTTCATTGAGACATGCAATGATCATTATTTTAGATGAAGAAATTCTCTCCGCATCGCTTTTAAGGAATCTATCAAGGTGAAATTGCAACGAAAAAGAACCCATGTACCGTAAGGATTCATTCATCCGTTAGCATGACTTCGAGCAAAAGTGCATCAGTTTTCATGCCGCCGGGGCGCCGGTAGTAAGCGCGGCGCCGTCCCACCTCACAAAAACCAAGACCTTTGTAAAGTGCGCGGGCGGCCGCATTATCTTCCGCGACTTCAAGAAAAAGCCGATGGGCACCGGCCTTTGGAAAGGTGTCCATGGCTCTCGCCAGAAGCGTTTGGGCCACATGCCGCCGCCGCGCCGGCGGGCGGACGCAGAGCGTCAGGATCTCAGCCTCGTCCGCCATGACGCGCCACAGCAGCAAGCCCAGGGGATCCATGTTCGCCTGCACAAGCAGCCCGCCCGTGTTCGGCAAAGCCAAGAGTTCCCCGAACGAGCGAGCCGACCAAGGGTCCTCGGGAAAGCTCTCGCGGTGCAGCTGTTCCAGAACTGGCAGATCGAGCGCGGACAGGCTCCGAAGCACGACGGTCACACCGCGTCTCCGGGTCCATCCTCGTTTGCGCCGGTGGTTTCAGACATCTTTGGCCCGAGCGGTTCAGACCCCCGTGTCGTAGATCCCGACGGCGTCGGCAGCGTCACATCCGGCGGTCGCAGATAAAGCGGCCGGACGGGCGGCAGCTTTTCACGGTCCGCGCCGTCTGCCAGCGAGAGCAGCCAACGGGCGTCGAGACCAGCAGCCTCGGCAGGAACCAGAACACTCCGACCTGCAGCTTGCAAGCTATCGACGGCGGCTGCGGCGCCGTCCCCGCAGAGCAGAAGGCGCCCGGCCGGCAGCAGGTCGTCCAGCTGCGCCGGCTCGGCGGCAAAGGGGTCCCCTATTGGCTCGCTACCGCGCTTGTCTCTTCCGAGCGTCGCGATCTGGACGAAGAGATCCCGCCGTTTGGAATCGACCAGGGCGACGATATGCCGGCCCTCAGCCTGGGCGACAGGCACGCTAGCCATTGCGAGTTCGAAGGTCGTCGCGGCAAACACCGGTTGGCCCCCCGCCAGAGCCAAGCCACGCGCCGCCGCAAGACCGATACGCAGGCCGGTGAAACTCCCGGGGCCTCGCGTCACGGCGATCATGTCCAGATCGGCATAGTTCAGACCGGCTTCGCTCAAGACCTCCTGGATCAGCCCGAACAGTCGCTCGCCGTGACCGCGCAGTCGCCTTTCCCGGCGGGCTGCTAGAACCTCCCCACCCCGACCGAGCGCGACGGACAGCTCTCGACCCGCGCAATCGAAGGCGAGAACGATCCGTCCAGTCATCTTTGCTTCGCGAGTCAGAGGATCTGGCAAAAGTCGTCGAAATCGGGTCGCGGACTGCGCTCGTGCAGTTTCTCGGGATCGCCGTAGCCGAGATTGCACAGGAAGTTCGATTTGATCGAGGTCTCCGCAAAGAACTCGGCGTCGACGCCGGCGTTGTCGAACCCCGACATCGGACCGACATCCAGACCCAACGCCCGGGCTGCGATCATGAGATAGGCCCCCTGAAGAGAGCCATTGCGAAACGCGGTGTCGGCGATTTTCGCATCGTCTCCGGTGAACCAGGAGCGCGCATCGGTGTGAGGAAACAGCCGTGGCAGCTCCTCGTAGAATTCCAGGTCGTGGCCGACGATCGCCGTCACCGGTGCCGCCATGGTCTTGTCCCGGTTGCCCTCCGAGAGATGCGGTTTGAGGCGGGCCTTGGCTTCAGGGGTCGTGACGAAGAGCAAGCGCATCGGTTGGCAATTCGCACTGGTCGGCGCCATCTTCGCGAGGTCATAGATGGCCTGAAGCAAGACGGTGCTGACCGGTTCGTCGCGCCAAGCGTTATGGGTTCGCGCATTGCGGAACAGTCGGTCCAAACTATCGTCGCTCAAGATATCCGTCACGTTGTGCGTCTCCGTTCCGCGGTGTCCCGAATCTACGTGAAGCCAGCCTTACACCGGTCACGCAACCGGCTCCAGACTAGAGCAGCGCGCGAGCCGCCGAAACCACTTCGCGGGCTCTTCCGAGTTGGGGCTGCGTTTGTAAATCAGGCGCTTACAGCGGTCTCCTGCGAAGGTCTTTCCGGGCCGGTAAACCCGCCGGGGCCGTACCGCGCTTGCTGAATGCTGCTTCCCCTGATCGAAGACCCGGTGTCTTCCATGCTTGCCGGTCCCGGTTCCAGATGGCTAAATCGCAATGGTCGAAGGTCTGGCTTCGCTGTGCCGGAAGGAAGCGGAGCAGCCGTCTTTGGGGGCGAAGGAAACTGTGTCGGCTTTTGCTGTGACTTCCCGTCGGGCGTTGGCAGTGAAAGTCCGCCGTCCATCCTGCGCGAGCCGTTTGGCGCTCTCTTTGCGTCGGCGCATCCTGGCGATCGGCCTGGGAGTCGCCGTCGGGCTCGGGGGCTTCGCCGTTGACGCCGTTGGGCCGCTTGCGGCGGCTCCTTTCGCGCCAGATCGGGTCGACCAAGGGGCTGTCGTGCTGGTCTATCACCGCTTCGGCGAGAGCGACTATCCCTCCACCAACATCACTCTGGAGCAGTTCGAGGCGCATTTGGCGATCCTCACGTCCGGACGCTACCAGGTTCTGCCGCTGCCCGAGATCGTCGCCGCCATGGCCGAAGGTCGGCCTCTGCCGCCGCATACGGTCGGGATCTCCATAGACGACGCTTACCTCTCGGTCTGGACCGAGGCTTGGCCGCGTCTCAAGGCTGCGGGACTGCCGTTCACGCTGTTCGTCGCAACCGACACGGTCGACCGCGAGACTCCGCGTACCATGACTTGGTCGCAGCTTCGTGAGCTTGCGGCATCGCCGCTGGTCACCATCGGCAGCCAGACGGCCAGTCATCCGCACATGCCCGAGCAAACGGCGGAGCGGAACCGCCAGGAGATCATGCGCTCGCATGCCCGTTTCGAGCGGGAGCTCGGCGGGCGGCCAGAGCTGTTCGCCTATCCCTACGGCGAGTTCTCCTTGGCGGTCCGTGATCTGATCGCGGCGGAAGGATTCTTCGCTGCCTTCGGACAGCATTCCGGCGCGATCGGCCAGACCAGCGATCCCTATCGTCTGCCGCGTTTCGCGCTCAACGAGGCCTACGGTACGCCTGAACGCTTCAGCCTCGTGGTGGAGACCTTGCCGTTGCCGGCGCTCGACATCACGCCCGAGGACCCCCTGATCGGGTCCGCCAACAACCCGCCGGCCTACGGCTTCACGGTGCCGCAGTCGGTGGGCTCTCTCGACGGGCTGCAGTGCTATGCCGGCCGAGGTAACGAAGCGCGGCTGCAGCGCCTCGACCGGCGCGTCGAGGTGCGCTTCGTCGCCCCGCTGCAGCCTGGGCGCACGCGGATCAACTGCACCATGCCCGGACCGGACGACCGCTGGCGCTGGCTGGGCCGTCAATTCTATCTGCCGGGGCAGTAAAGCAGGATCGCCTTGGGTGGGGTCTCTTTGGCGATCCCACTGCGGCCGCAAAACGAACCTCAACAGAACCTAGCGCGCCTCCGCTTGCAAAGCCGGCAGGCGTCGTCCACGCTTTCCGTCATGCCTCATGCCGCCGCGTCAGTCGCGCCGCTCGCCTTGCCGATGGCAGGCCAGGGCGCACCGCCCAGCCCTTCTCCGGCCCCGCCGACGGTCCGGACCGCAACGCTGATCGGCAGCGGGGCCGTCCTCATCTGGTCGACGGCGGCGAGTTTCGCGGTGCTCGGAAGCGCCGTTCCGCCGCTGGTTTTTCTCGCCGGCGCCTTCGCCTCCGGCTTTCTCGCGTTCGTCGCTGCCCGCCTACTCCGCGGTCAATCGCCGCTGGAGATGCTGGCCGTGCCGCTGCCGGTTCTCTGCCTGATGGTCGTCGGGTTCCTCGGGCACAATGGGCTCTACGTAACGGCGTTGCGCTATGCGCCTGCCGCGCAAGTCAACCTGATCTCCTATCTTTGGCCTCTGCTGATGGTCGCCCTGCTCGGTCTTCTAGGGATCGCGCGTCCGACCGCTTTGCAGCTTCTCGGCAGCCTTCTCGGCTTTGCGGGACTGGCCTGGTTCGTCTCGCCCGGGTTTGCTGCGGACGGAGCGGGCAACAGTCTGTTCGGCTACCTCCTGGCCTTTTTCGCCGCCTGTTGCTTCGCCCTCTACAGCGCTCTGCGGGCCCGACTCCCTGGCGGGCCGCCGGACGCCGCCGGCGCCGCCTGCGGCGTGGCGGCCCTGGTCGCCGCAGGTCTGCATTTGCTGATCGGGGCTCCGGGAGCGCCGGACGCCCTGCTCCAGGTCGAGCCCCTGGCTATTCTGGCGATGGTCCTGATCGGGATCGGACCGATGGGGTTGGCGAATCTGCTGTGGGACTACGGCGTTCGCTTCGGCGATGGTCGGGTGCTCTCTACCCTGGCCTACCTGACGCCACTGCTTTCGACCTTGCTGCTGATGGTGCTCGGTCTCGCAGTCCTCACGTCTCAGGTCCTGATTGGTGGCGGTCTGATTCTGGGCGGCATCGCGCTTGCGGCGCTGGGTGCGCGCAGGAGCTAGAGGGACCGAAACCGAGATTTCTCGACCCTATACCTTTTGACCGCTCTTTCCCGGGCTTCTAACATCGCGGCCCGCCAACCAAGACCGCGCCGGCGTCATCCCTCACCTTGCCCGAGCGCGGCGCACACCAAGGGTAAGGACGTCCTCCGACCATGACAGAGACCAAGGCGCTGACAACGGCGCAGGAAGCGCTCGACTTCCATTCCTCCGGCCGGCCCGGCAAGTTCGAGATCGCGCCGACCAAGCCCGTTACCACACAGCGCGATTTGTCACTCGCCTATTCGCCCGGCGTCGCCGAGCCCTGCAAGCGCATCCACGAGGACCCTAGCCTCGCCTACGACTATACGATCCGCGGCAATCTGGTCGCGGTCATCTCCAACGGAACGGCCGTCCTCGGCCTCGGCAATCTGGGCGCCCTCGCCTCCAAGCCCGTGATGGAAGGCAAGGCCGTTCTGTTCAAGCGCTTCGCCGATGTCGACTCCATCGACCTGGAAGTCTCGACGGAAGATGTGGACGAGTTCGTGAACTGCGTGCGCTTTCTCGGCCCCTCCTTCGGCGGCATCAACCTCGAGGACATCAAGGCACCCGAGTGTTTCATGATCGAGGAGCGCCTTAAGGAGCTGCTGGATATTCCAGTGTTTCATGACGATCAGCACGGAACCGCGATCATCGCGGCGGCCGGCATGATCAACGCCTTGCATCTGACGGGCCGCGAGATGGCCGCGACCCGAGTGGTGATCAATGGCGCGGGTGCGGCCGGCGTCGCCTGTGCCGAGTTGGTCAAGGCGATGGGCGTGAAGCCGGAAAACGTGCTGCTCTGCGACACCAAGGGCGTGATCTACCGTGGCCGCACGACCGGCATGAACCAATGGAAATCGGCGCATGCGGTCGAGACCGAGGCGCGCAGCCTCGCAGATGCCCTGGAGGGTGCGGACATCTTCCTTGGCCTCTCGGTAAAGGGGGCGGTGACCCAGGAGATGGTGGAGAAGATGGGGGAGAAGCCGATCCTCTTCGCCATGGCCAATCCCGATCCCGAGATCACGCCCGAGGAGGTCAAGGCCGTTCGGCCCGATGCCATCATGGCGACCGGACGCTCGGACCATCCGAACCAGGTCAACAACGTTCTGGGTTTTCCCTACATCTTTCGTGGCGCGTTGGACGTCAGGGCGACGACCATCAACATGGAGATGAAGATCGCGGCCGCCGAAGCTCTGGCCAAGCTGGCGCGCGAGGATGTGCCGGACGAGGTGGATCGCGCCTACCGTGGCCGCCGTTTGCGCTACGGGCCCGACTACATCATTCCGGCCCCTTTCGATCCCCGGCTGATCGTCGAGGTGCCCAAGGCGGTCGCTCGGGCCGCGATGGACAGCGGTGTGGCGCGCAGTCCGATCGAGGACTTCGAGGACTACGACCATCAGCTCTCGGCCCGGCTCGATCCCACGACCGCCAGCCTTCAGCGGATCTTCGACAAGGTTCGCGAGCAGCCGCAGCGTGTCGTCTTCGCCGAAGGTGAGGAAGAGAAGACGATCCGTGCCGCCTACGCCTTCCTGAACTCCGGCTACGGGACTCCGGTGCTGATCGGCCGTCAGGGGCAGATCGAAGAGGCTGCGGCCGCCATCGGCCTGCCTGCCGACTTCTGTGAGATCGTCAACGCAGGTGTCTCCAACCACCGGGAGCGCTACACGGAGTTTCTCTATAATCGGCTGAAGCGCAGAGGCCTGCTGTTTCGCGACTGCGTTCGGATGGTCAATCAGAACCGCAACGTCTTCGCGGCCTGCATGGTCGCCTGTGGTGAAGCCGATGCCATGGTGACCGGTCTCACCCGTGCCTTCAACGTCAACTTCGAGGATATCAGCCGGGCGCTTGACCCCAAGCCGGGGTGTCGCGTGTTCGGTCTCAATATCATCGTCAACCGCGGCCGATCGGTCTTCGTCTCAGATACTCAGGTACATGAGCTGCCGAGCCCGGAGGAACTGGCGGACATCGCCATGCAGACCGCCGCTGCCGCCCGCCTCATGGGGCATGAGCCGCGCGTCGCGCTGCTGTCTTTCTCGAATTTCGGGAATCCGCCGCGCGAGAAGGCCGTGCGGGTGCGCGAGGCCATCGACGTGCTTGATCGCCGTGCGGCCGGCGGGGCGGGCGTCGACTTCGAGTACGACGGAGAGATGCAAGCCAATGTGGCGCTGAACTACGAATTGATGCAGGAGCTCTACCCCTTCTGCCGTCTTTCCGGTCCGGCCAACGTGTTGATCATGCCCGCCCTCCACTCGGCCCATATCGCCACCCGCCTGGTGCAGGAGATGGGCGGCGGCGAAGTGATCGGTCCCTTGCTGATGGGGGTCGCCAAGCCCGCCCAGATCGTGCAGATGGGCGCCACCGTCAACGATCTCGTCACGGCCGCGGCGCTGGCGGGCTACGAGGCCATCACCGGCCGAACTCTCTGACCGGGATAAACTCTCTAACGCGTCACTCCCGGCCCGCCCGGTTCGGGATCCAGGAGCTGCAGCAGTCCTTCGATCCGTTCGGCCGGCAGTCCACCGATCCGCTCGGCCAGCAGGTTGGCAAGCAATGTCGCCTCCGCACTGAGACCGGCCGTGTCGACCACCACGCGGGGGTGTGAAAGATCGGCGAGGCGCTGCAGATCCTCCGCGTCGTCCCAGATGATGCCGAAGTACTGGCAGACCTGGTGGACGAAGCGTCTGTTCGGCCGTCCCCGCTTTCCGTGCTCCAGGGCGGAAAGGTAGGCCGGGCTGACGCCGAGAGCCGAAGCCATGTCCTTGGCGGCGACTTTGTGCTGCCGGCGGAGCCGACGCAGACATTCACCGAAGGGGGTCATCGGGGACCGAAGAGGGCCATGAGGCTGGAACTCCCGTAACTCGAATGAACTCGATCACGGTTTATTCACTGGGTCATGGAAAGTCGAGAGGCACGTGTCGACCTGCTCGGCTTCGCGCTTCAGACCTGCCGTGCTAGCTGCCTGCCCTGCTCCAACCGTAACGTGAGTCGACGGTTCACCTATTGGGTGCCAGCAACTCTGTCTCCGTCAAACACGATCGCGCTTGCGTCGGAGCAACAGGTAGATCGCGCCGCTGCCGCCGTGTTCCGGCCGGGCGAAGTCGAAGGCCAGAACCTTATCTCGCAAAGGCGCGGCGTTCAGCCAGAGCGGAACCTTCTGGCGCAGGACGCCGCCGCTCTCCCCACGCAATCCCTTTCCGGTGACGACCAGAAGGCAACGCCGCCCGGCCCCATGGTGCGCGGTGACGAAACCGATAAGAGCCCGGTGGGCGTCGTCTTGCCGATGGCCGTGCAAGTCGAGAGTTGCCTCGATTGGCAGTTTGCCGCGACGCAGCCGGCCTGCGGTTCGACCGTCTACGCCCGCGGTCTCGCCGTGCGACAGAACGGGCTGTCTGTTGGTTGCGGCGTCTCGCTTCTCCGTCCTAGTCGGCGTGAGGCTGCGCCGAACGGTTTTCAGCTTGGGGGACGGCTTCGCTGCGATCGGGCCGGTGGAGATGTCTATGACCGCACTTGCCGTCTTTGGGCGAAAACGGACTTTACGCCGCTCGAGCGGTTTGACGGTCTCGGCGACCTTGCGCCAGAGCGCGAGGTCGTCGTCCTTGCTCACTCGACCGCATCTTCGACCAGCAGGATGTGCAGGCGCCGGGGACCGTGGGCGCCGAGCTGGATCGTCTGCTCGATATCGCCGGTCCGCGACGGGCCGGTAATCAGATTGACGGTTCGGGGCACGGTGGCCCCATCCCGGGCTGCGCGCAGCCGATCCCAGGCATCCTCGTAAGCGCCGACGACCTGACTGGCCTTGAGGACGACGATATGATTTTCCGGCAGGAAGTTCAGGGTGGTCGGACCCTCGGGTCCGGAATGCAGCATCAGGGTCCCGGTCTCGGCGATCCCCGCGAAGGCCGCCGTCAGGGAGGTCACGTCTTCCGGTTCCGCCTTGCCGCTGGCCACGGTCAGAAGGGGCGCGCTATCGGTCCAGGGCAGGGCCGTGAGCTGCGGTTCCGGCGCAAGTCGGAGAGATCCGGGCAGATTGTGGTCTTTCAGATAGTCGGCCACGGCCTGGGGAACCTCTTCCAGGGACTCCAGGCGTCTCACGGTGGCGTTCACGGTTTCCGCCTGTTCCTGGAACAGATCGACCTGCCCAGCCGAGTCCCGGTCGCTGCGGGCCGGTCGAATGCCGCGCGGATGCGCCGCGATCCGGGCCTTGGCCGCTGCCCTGTCCGTCGTAGCGTGTCCGAGGGACCGGCGGACGGCCCCGAGAACTGCGTCACGCCCTGCGCTCATGCGGCCTTCTCCCTGGCGGCAGGGTCGCCCTTCTGCCGCTCGGCCCAAAGGGACATGAAGGTCTGGCCCTCCGGCGCTGGCAGGTCGCGATGGGCGGTCCAGCCGCCGGCCAGAGGCACGGAGGCGAAGCGCCCGCGTTTGCCCGCGACCCTGGCCAGTAGCTTTGCTTTCAGACCGGTTGCGAAACGATAGAGCGCCGGCCGGCGTGCAACGAAGGTCCAGGCCCTCAGGCCGATCCGCATGGCCGGTGGAGAGAGGTGTTTCTCGAACTCCCGCTCGCGCCAGTGGCGCATCATCTTGGGCAGCGGTATGCGCATCGGGCAGACGGCCTCGCAGCGCCCGCAGAAGGTCGAGGCATTGGGCAGATGGCCGGCTTCGTCGACGCCGATCAGCGAGGGCGTCAGGACGGCCCCCATCGGTCCCGGATAGACCCAGCCGTAGGCGTGACCGCCGACAGAGTGATAGACAGGGCAGTGATTCATGCAGGCACCGCACCGAATGCAGCGCAGCATGTCCTGAAATTCCCCGCCCAACATCTGCGAGCGTCCGTTGTCGAGCAGAATGACGTGATACTGCTCGGGACCGTCGGGGTCCTCGGCCTGTCGCGGGCCGGTGGAAAAGGTGGTGTAGGTGGAAAACTCCTGTCCGGTCGCGGAGCGGGCGAGGACACGCAGGATGGCGCTGGCGTCTTCCAGTGTCGGCACGATCTTCTCGATCGAGGCCACGACGATATGAACCTTCGGCAGGCTCTGAGTCAGGTCGCCGTTGCCCTCGTTGGTGACGATGATCGAGGTGCCGGTTTCGGCGACCAGGAAGTTGGCGCCGGTGATTCCGACATCGGCGTCCAGATATTTCTGGCGCAGCACGGCACGTGCCTCGGCGACGAGCTGTTGCGGCTCTTCGAGCTGACGGTCCGACGGGAGATCGCTGTGGGCGGCTCGGAAGTCGGTCGCCACTTGCTCCTTATTGAGGTGGATGGCCGGCGCGATGATGTGACTGGGCGGTTCCTTCCGAAGCTGAATGATGTACTCGCCCAGATCCGTCTCAATCGGTTCGAGCCCGTTGGCCTCCAGATGATCGTTCAGAGCCAGTTCCTCGGCGATCATCGATTTGCCCTTGGTCACCGTCTTGGCGCCGACGGACTGACAGATCTCCACCACAGCCTTGCGAGCGTCGTCGGCGGTCGGGCACCAGTGAACCTTCCCTCCCGTGGCTTCGACCTGCTCGGCATAAAGCTCCAGGTAGGCGTCCAGGTTCTCCAGGGTGTGGTCCTTGATCTCCTTTGCCTGGTCGCGCAGCGCGTCGAACTCGGGCAGTTTCGCCGCCGCCTTCGCGCGTTTGGCGATGAAGCCTTCCTTCATGTTGTCGAGCGCGCGTCTAAGCTGCTCGTCGTTCAGCGCCCGGTGGGCGTTGTCCTTGAAGTTCCGGCTTGTAGCCTGCATGGCGCTAGTCCTTCCCTTCCCCGATGGCCGGACCGTCGGTCATGCCGGCCAGCACCTCGGCGACATGTCGCGTCTGAGTCTTGGCGCCGCGTCGTTTCAGCTTCCCGGCCATGTTGAGCAGACAGCCCAGGTCTCCGGCAAGCAGCAGGTCCGCGCCGCTGTTCTCGATATCCTCCGCCTTGGTATCGACCATCTGGTTGGAGACTTCGGGATACTTCACGCAGAAGGTTCCGCCGAAACCGCAACAGACCTCGGGTTCCTGGAGCTCGACCAAGCGAAGCCCGGTCAGTCCGCGCAACAGAGCGCGCGGCTGTTCCTTGACCTTGAGCTCGCGCAGCCCGGAGCAAGAGTCATGATAGGTCACGCTGCCGGCAAAGTGCCCAGCCAGTCCATCGACCTTCAGGACATCGGTCAGGAAGGAGATCAATTCGTAAGTGCGCTCTCCCAGCTTCGCCGCGGGCGCGGCGAGCTTGGGGTCCTTCTCGAAAAGCGCCGGATAGTGCTTGCGCAGCATCCCGGCACAGGAGCCGGAGGGCACGACCACGTAATCGTAGTCTGCGAAGGCGGCGATGACCTGACGGGCAATGGCCTTGGTGTCGGCTCGGTCGCCGGAATTGTAAGCTGGCTGTCCGCAGCAGGTCTGGGCATGAGGAACCTCGACCCTGCAACCTGCCTGCTCCAGCAGCTTCACCGCCGCGAAACCGACGGTTGGGCGGAAAAAATCCACCAGACAGGTGACGAAGAGCGCAACTCTTGGGCCGGTTTTTCCGGCCTCGGGCGCAGCATCGGACATAGCGCGATTTCTCCCAAGGGCTGGATTGCGAGAATGGTATGACCAATTTCAAAAGGCAAGGCGCTACACCGGTTTGCGCTGCCTCCGCCGCGTCTTCCCGGCCGCATCTCGGCGCTGCTGGTCTGTTGCCAGGCGTCGCCGCGATTGTGTAATGGGCCTGTGTTATGGTGCGGACTTTGAAGATGACCGGCGGCAGGACTCTGTGCCGGCGGGGCATAACGGCAGGCTGGGGATCTGCTAAAAGCGGGACTGCGGCCGATGCGCGGTAAATCGATTTTGCGACGGCGTTTACCGGTGGCGACCCTCCTGCTGGCCGGACCGGGTATCTTCTGTCTGTTCGGTCTTGCGATCCTGGGCCGTCTCGATTTGCAGACCGCCGCGATCGGCTCCGGCTTGGTCGCACTGGCGGTTTTCGCGATCCTCTATCCGCACTTCGCCCACGTGAAGGCGCTCGCCGGCTACATCGAAGCCTTGAAGTCGGCCGGAACGAACGACGCGCCCTTGCCCCGTCCGCCGCGCGGATCTTCGCCGGTTCTGGCGCCGGAACTGGATGAATCGCTGGTCGACACCGCACGCGAACGCCAGCGGCGCCGCCGCGAGCTGGAGGCGGCGATCGCCGGAAACGAATCCATTCTGTCCAACCTGCCGGATCCCTTGATCATGCTCGATCGCAATCGGCGGATCGTCAGGGCTAACCCGGCGACCGAGGATCTCTTCGGCACCGGTCTGATGGGGCGCGATCTAGTCGGTGTCCTGCGTAACCCTGCCTTGCTCGACGCCGCCGACGCGGCCGTCGGACAGGGCGAGAACCGGGTCGTCGAGTTCTCGTTGCACGGCGACATCGAACGATACTTCTCGGCGCGCCTGGTGCCGCTGCGCACTCCGGCGCTCGACGGGACCGTAGCCATTCTGTCGCTTCACGATCTGACCGGCATTCGACGCGCCGAGCGGATGCGCGCGGACTTCGTTGCCAATGCCAGCCACGAACTGCGCACGCCGCTTTCGAGCCTGATCGGCTTTATCGAGACGCTCTCCGGCCCGGCGCGAGACGATCGGGAGGCGCAGCATCGCTTCCTGGGCATCATGCACGAGCAGGCCTTGCGCATGGCGCGTCTGGTGGACGATCTGCTCAGCCTTTCGCGGATTGAGATGCAGGAGCACACGCCCCCGACGACCGCTGCCGATTTGGGTGATGTGCTGGAGTCTGTCGCCCGCGCGCTCGAACTGAAGGCACGTGCGAAGGTCGTCGAGATCCGCCTGGACGTCGAGGGCGCGCCAGCCGTGATCGGCGAAGCCGACGAGTTGGCGCAGGTCTTCCAGAATCTGCTCGACAACGCCATCAAGTACGGCCGTAAGGGTGGCCAGGTTCGCGTCAGCGCGCGTCTTCCGGATCCCCAGCAGGATCCTGCGGCGCGGCGTATGGGCCGGCCGGCGGTGGCGATCGCCGTTATCGACGACGGTGAAGGGATCCCTCGGGAACATCTGCCGCGCCTGACGGAGCGCTTCTACCGTGTCGATACGGCGAGATCGCGGGAACTGGGCGGCACCGGTCTGGGGCTTGCGATCGTGAAGCACATCGTGAACCGGCACCGCGGCCAACTGACGATCGAGAGCGAAGCCGGTCGGGGGACGACCTTCACCGTCTATCTGCAGCGCGCAGGCGAGTCCGAAGGTCGCGACGGGCAAGACGAGGAAACGTCGTCGCATACGGCCGTTCGGACGCCTCAGCCGGCCCAAAGCGCCGGCGCCGCCGGTGAGGCGCGTCCGCGTCGCGCCGTTTAGGCGGCGCTCTCGCAGCGGCTGGCCCGCGTCGTCCACAGCCGGCCTTCGGTGTCATCTAAGCGTAATAATATCGTAGTAATTCCTACCTCGCCGCTGGATAGGGTCCGCCTTGCCTGGCGCTCGGGAGGCGTCGGTCCTTTGCGTGCCTCACTACGGCCCAACACAGCCAAGCGGAGACTTCCTGTGATCAAGCACACGCTCGCCTTCGCGGCTGCTGCAGCAATGGCGCTTGCCGCCACCTCGGCTGCGGCCCAGTCGCGCGACCAAATCCGCATCGTCGGTTCGTCGACGGTGTTCCCCTTCTCGACTGCAGTCGCGGAGCAGTTCGGCAACAACACCGATTTCCCGACTCCCGTCGTCGAGTCGACCGGCTCGGGCGGTGGTCTGAAGCTGTTCTGCGCCGGCGTCGGCGTGGGTCATCCGGACATCACCAACGCCTCGCGCCGGATCAAGTCGTCCGAGTACGAGGATTGCACCTCGAACGGCATCACCATCACCGAGGTGCGTGTCGGCTTCGACGGTATCGTGCTGGCCAACTCCAAGGACCATTCGCGCTACGAGCTGACCAAAGACCAGGTCTTCCGGGCCCTGGCCAAGAACGTCGTGGTCAACGGTGAGTCCGTCGCCAATCCGAACAACCTCTGGTCCGACATCGATCCGTCGCTGCCGGCCGAGCGGATCGAGGTGCTGGGCCCGCCGCCGACCTCCGGCACCCGCGATGCCTTCGTCGAGTTGATGATGGAGACCGGTTGCGAAGAGGCCGGCATGGCCGATACGCTGGGTGATGACGCTTGCGCCGAAATCCGTGAGGACGGTGCTTACGTCGAGGCCGGCGAGAACGACAACCTGATCGTTCAGAAGCTGCAGGCAAACCCGGTCGCTCTGGGCATCTTCGGTTTCTCCTTCCTCGACCAGAACCGCGATGCCATCCAGGGCTCCCTGATCAATGGCGTCGATCCGACTTTCGACAATATCGCCGCTGGTGACTACGGCGTGTCTCGCTCGCTGTACTTCTACGTGAAGAACGAGCACGTCGGTGTGATCCCTGGGATCGAAGAATACATCGCCGAGTTCACCTCGGACGACTCTTGGGGCCCCGACGGCTACCTGGCCGATCGTGGTCTGATCCCCTTGCCCGAGGATGATCGTGCCGAAATGCAGCAGCAGGCGCGCGGTCTTCAGAAGCTGACCATGTAGCTTCCGACCCTCGACTAAGGTTCGATGTCCGGCGGTCGGTGACAGACAGATCCGACCGCCGGCTCGGCCTCGAAAAGCCAGAACTATATTTTGCGAAGTTCCTTCTTTTGAAAATTACCAAATAGAACGGCTAGCTTTGCAAGCCGAGATCACGAGAAGAGATGCAGTCCAGGTCGGGCCCAGGTCGGGCATAGAAGAGCGGGCGTGAAAGTACTTCGAAGCCGCTTCGAGTAGGGCGTCACAGGTAAGACAGGATCGCGGGGCACAGTGCTCCGGCTGGCCTCCGCGGGCGGCGAACTGTTCGAAAAACGCGGTTGGGGACGCGTGGAACTATGGGTATTTCGGTCGTTCTCTTGGTCATGCTGGGTCTGACGGTCGCCGGCTATCTGCTCGGCACGCGGCAGGCCTATGCTGTGACCGGCAACAGGCCCCAGCAACTCCATTCGCTGCCCAGCTATCATGGCCTCTATCTGGCATCCTGGGTGTTGCTGCCTGCCCTGGTGGTGATGGTGCTCTGGTTGATCGCCGAGCCGCATGTCGCGGAGATGCGGCTGATCGCCAATCTGCCCGACGAATTCTCCCAGCGCAGTGTCGATGAGCAGCGACTCCTGATCGGAGATATCGAAGCGCGTGCGCTCGGGGGTATCGTCTCCGGCGCCCTGGACCCGATCTATCAGACTGCGGGCCAGGTCTATGCCGAGACCCTGGCCGCGAGCCGTTGGCTGATGATCGCCGTGATGGTGGCTCTGATGGCCGGTGGCGGCCTTCTTGCGCTGCGGCGGGTTCAGCCAGACATGCGCGCGCGCAACAAAGTCGAACGGACTGCTTCGATCATCATGATCGTCGCCTCGACAATCGCGATCATGACCACGATCGGGATCATTTTTTCCCTGCTCTTCGAAACCGGTCGCTTCTTCAGCAAGGTGCCGATCACGGAATTCCTCTTCGGCACCCAATGGTCACCTCAGATCGCCTTGCGTGCCGACCAGGTCGGATCGTCGGGTGCCTTCGGCGCCATTCCCCTGTTTGCCGGAACACTGCTGATCACGCTGATCGCTATGTGCGTCGCGGTGCCGATCGGTCTCTTCAGCGCGATCTACATGTCCGAGTATGCGGGGAAGAAGCTGCGCTCCTCGGCTAAGCCCGTGCTGGAGATCCTGGCCGGCGTTCCGACCGTGGTCTACGGCTTCTTCGCGGCGCTGACCGTCGCGCCCTTCTTTCGGAATACCGGTGAATCCATCGGCCTGACTGTCTCGTCCGAGTCCGCCTTGGCCGCCGGAATCGTCATGGGAATCATGATCATCCCCTTCGTCTCCTCCCTGTCCGACGACGTGATGAACGCCGTTCCGCAGTCCCTGCGCGATGGCGCCTACGCGCTGGGGGCGACCAAGGCGGAGACGGTGCGCCAGGTCATTTTACCGGCCGCGCTTCCGGGCATCGTGGGCTCGGTGCTGCTGGCGGTCAGCCGTGCCGTCGGCGAGACGATGATCGTCGTGATGGCGGCGGGTCTGGCCGCCAATCTCACCGCCAATCCGCTCGAGGCGGTGACGACGGTGACGGTTCAGATCGTCACGCTGCTGGTCGGCGACCAGGAGTTCGACAGCGCCAAGACTCTGGCCGCCTTCGCCCTCGGTCTCACGCTCTTCTTCGTGACGCTCTGCCTCAACGTCATCGCCCTCCATGTCGTCCGCAAGTACCGAGAGAAGTATGACTGACGCGACCGCACCCTCCGAAGGCATCGCGATCCGCCGGCCGGATCTCTCTCCGGCCCGGGTTCGCAAGCGCTACGCCGCCGAGACGCGCTTCAAGACCTATGGGCGTCTGGCGATCGCGGCGGCCGTGATCATGCTGGGCATTCTGCTCTTCTCGATCGTCGGGCGTGGCTGGACAGCCTTCTTTCAGACCCAGATCGGGCTGGACGTCTTCCTGGATCCGAACGAGATCCAGATCGAACGCAATGCTGATGGCGAGATCATCGACGTCGACGGCGAGTTCCGCAGTCTTGTGAACGATGCGCTCTTCGCGCTCTTTCCGAACGTCGAGGATCGGACGGAACGGCGCGCGCTGCGCAATCTCGTGACCCGAGACGCCTCTTTCGAGCTTCAGGCGGCCGTCGAGGAAAATCCGGATCTGATCGACCAGACGGTCAGGGTTTGGATTACCTCCTCCGACGACATCGACACCTATGTGAAGGGCCAGATCACGCCGATCGAAACCTTCGAGGTCGTCGGTATCGCCACGCCGACCGGTACGTCCGGTGAGATCGAGGTTCTAACCGGCGCCAACGATTTCGCGAACATCTCAAATGAAGTTAAGACGCGGCTGGCCGAACTTTCGGACGATCGCCTTGCTGCCTCCGAAGCTGCGGGCAACGCCGCCCAGCGTTTGCGGGATGACCTCGCGGAGGTACGCGAGGATCTGGCAGAAGCCGATGCGGAGGATATTCCGCGTTTCGAGGAACGAGCGGCGCGGCTGGAGGCTCAGATCGGCTCGCTGACTGCGGCCTCGGAGGCGACGGCGCGGGATGCCGAGGACCTGCGTGCCCGTTCCCTGCGGGTCGGCGGTATCGAGGAGCTGAACAACCGTTTGCCGAGCTATCTCGTCGCCATCAACGGAGGCCTGGTGAAGCTGACCGCCGTCGGGCCGGCACGGGCCAGGGGCGAGGTTCTGATTCCCTTGGAGTCGGAAGTCAGCGCGCAGCCGGAGGATTGGACCCTTCTTTCATACGTCATTGCGGAATCCGATCGCCGCGTGAAGGACAACGAGGTGGCCTGGATCGAAACCCTGCGCGAACAGGGACAGGTCCAAACCGTCTTCAACACCAAGTTCTTCACAGAGGCCGACAGCCGCGAGCCGGAGCAGGCGGGGATTTGGGGCGCCGTGGTGGGGTCCTTCCTCACACTGGTGATCACGCTGACTCTGGCCTTCCCGGTCGGCGTTCTGGCAGCGATCTACCTGGAGGAGTTCGCGCCGAAGAATCGTTTGACCGACCTGATCGAAGTGAACATCAACAACCTGGCGGCGGTGCCGTCGATCGTCTTCGGCCTGCTCGGTCTGGCGATGTTCCTCAACTTCTTCGGACTGCCGCGCTCGGCGCCGCTGGTCGGTGGCATGGTGCTTGCACTGATGACCTTGCCGACCGTGATCATTGCGTCGCGTGCCGCTTTGAAGGCGGTGCCTCCCTCGATCCGCGAGGCCGCGCTTGGTGTCGGTGCGTCGAAGGTGCAGACGGTGACGCATCATGTTCTGCCGCTGGCCATGCCGGGGATCCTGACCGGGACCATTATCGGAATGGCGCAGGCCTTGGGCGAAACGGCGCCTCTGCTGATGATTGGCATGGTCGCCTTCATCGCCGACGTCCCGGGCGGTTTCACCGACGCGGCCACCGTCTTGCCGGTTCAGATCTTTCTCTGGGCCGACGCCCCGGAACGGGCTTTCGTGGCCAAGACCTCGGCGGCGATCATGGTGCTGTTGACCTTCTTGATTTTCATGAACGCGATGGCCGTGATACTGCGCAAACGCTTCGAACGGCGATGGTAGGGGGTGCGAGGATCGTGAGCATTCAAGAGGCACAGGAAACGATGACCGACAGCGGTATCTCCGACAGGCCCGGCAGCGGTCATGACCAAGCGGAGCGCCCGGTGGCTTTCAGCAACGAACAGCCGGTGAAGATCAAGTCGCGGGACGTCAACGTCTACTACGGGCAGGCGCAAGCGCTGGAGAATGTCGATCTCGACATCCGCCAGTACGAAGTGACCTCGCTCATCGGTCCCTCCGGCTGCGGCAAGTCCACCTATCTGCGCTGCATCAACCGCATGAACGACGTGATCGACGGCTGCCGGGTCGAGGGCAAGATCGAGATGGACGGCGAGGACGTCTACGATCCAAAGCTCGACGTCGTTCAGCTACGCGCCCGGGTCGGCATGGTGTTCCAGAAGCCGAATCCCTTTCCGAAGTCGATCTACGACAACATCGCCTACGGACCGCGCATTCACGGCATCGGCAACTCCAAGTCGGACATGGATGAGATCGTCCAAAGCAGTCTCCAGCGGGCCGGCCTCTGGGAAGAGGTGAAGGACCGCATGGACACGCCGGGCACCGGCCTGTCCGGCGGCCAGCAGCAGCGTCTTTGTATCGCACGGGCCATCGCGGTGAACCCGGAGGTCATTCTGATGGACGAGCCCTGTTCGGCGCTCGACCCCATTGCAACGGCGAAGATCGAGGAGCTGATCGACGAGTTGCGGCAGAACTTCACCATCGTGATCGTGACTCACTCGATGCAGCAGGCTGCCCGCGTCAGCCAGAGGACGGCTTTCTTCCATCTTGGTATTCTGGTCGAAAGCGACGAGACCGAGCAGATCTTCACCAACCCCAAGGACCAGCGTACGCAGGACTACATTACCGGGCGCTTCGGCTGATCGCCCGGTCCCGGCGTCAGCGGCGCCGGGTGTGAAAGGAATAGCAGTGCCAGATACCTCCGCCGAACATACCGTCCGAGCTTTCGACAAGGAGCTGACCCGGCTCAGCCAATCGATCATTCGTATGGGGGGCTTGGCGGAGAGCCAGCTCGCCCAGGCCGTGGAGGCGCTCAGCCGCCGCAACAGCGAGATGGCAGCGCAGGTCGTGCAGGACGATGCGCAGATCGATGCCCTGGAGCAGGAGATCGACGAGCAGGTCGTACAGCTTCTGGCGCTTCGCCAACCCATGGCGCAAGACCTGCGCGAGGTGATCGCCGCCCTGAAGATCTCGGCGGATCTTGAGCGGATCGGCGACTACTCCGCCAACGTGGCCAAGCGGTCCATGGCGCTGAATCAGGTTCCCATGACCGAGCCTGCCCATACGCTGCCGCGTATGGCGCAACTGGTGCTGGCCAACATCAAGCGGGTCTTGGATGCCTATGTCGAACGCGATCCGGACAAGGCCATCGACGTTTGGGAAAGCGATGCCGAGATCGACGAGATGTACACCTCTCTGTTCCGGGAAACCCTGACCTACATGATGGAGGATCCACGGAACATCACGCCTTGCACCCACCTGCTCTTCATTGCCAAGAATGTGGAGCGCATGGGCGATCATGCGACCAACATCGCGGAGGTCGTTCACTTCCTGGTCACCGGAGACAGGATCGTCGGCGGCCGCCCCAAGGGCGACACCAGCAGCTACGCGGTCCTGTCGCCGCCGACCGAGGTGTGAGCGCCCGGTTGGGCGTTCAGGAGAAGAGGTGCCGTCGCAGGCGCCGCAGTTTCGGGGGATTCCTGCCGCTATGAAGCCTTTGATACTACTTGTCGAAGACGAAGCCGCGCTGGTCACGCTGCTGCGTTACAATCTGGAACGCGAAGGCTTCCGTCTGGTCGACGCGCGGGACGGAGAAGAAGCCCTGGTGCTCGCTAAGGAAGAGCGGCCTGATCTGGTGCTGCTCGACTGGATGCTGCCCCTGATGAGCGGACTGGAAGTCTGCCGGCAGCTGCGTCGGGCGCCGGAAACCCGTGACGTTCCCATCATCCTGCTTACGGCACGCGGCGAGGAAGCGGACAAGGTGCGCGGCCTCGACAGCGGCGCCGACGACTACCTCACCAAACCCTTCTCGCCGGCGGAACTGGTTGCACGGATGCGTGCCGTTCTGCGCCGTGCGCAGCCCGCGTTGGCCAACGAGACCTTGCAGTTCGACGATCTGGAGATGGATCTCGCGGCGCACCGGGTTCGCCGCGGACCGCGCGATGTGCATCTGGGACCGACCGAGTTCCGCCTGTTGCGCTACCTCATGCAGCATCCCGGCCGCGTCTTCAGTCGGGAACAGCTGCTCGACGCGGTCTGGGGCCGCGATGTCTATGTGGAACCGCGCACCGTCGACGTCCACATCCGCCGACTGCGCAAGGCCCTCAATATCGACGACGAGGCGGATCTTATCCGGACGGTCCGGTCGGCCGGCTACGCCCTGGACCGGGCCCAAGCGGCCTAGATTGCGATTCACGCCGCCACCAGCGCGCCGTTTTGCGGTGCCGCACGGGATGCTATTGAAGTGCGGAACACCACTACGAGGAACCGCACGTGGCCCCAGATCAGAACGACCGTAGCGCCTACGACGACGGGAACGTCTTCGCGCGCATCATCCGCGGAGAGATTCCCTGCGACAAGGTGGCCGAAAGCGCCCACAGCCTGGCGTTTCGGGACATCGATCCGCAGACTCCGACCCATGTGCTGGTGATTCCGAAGGGGGCCTACGTCTCGTCCGACGACTTCTCGGCTCAAGCCAGCGATGCCGAGATTGCCGACTTCTTCCGACTGCTCGGTCAGGTCGCCCGGACTCTCGGGGCGGTCGAACCCGGATACCGCATCGTTGCCAACCATGGCGCCGACGCTCACCAGGAAGTTCCGCACTTCCACATGCATATCTTCGCCGGCACCGACCTTGGGCGCATGATCAAGCCGGTCGAGAAGCAAACCTGAGGAAGGTGAGTCGGGAAGCGACGATCCTGCTCTAGCTCAGGCGGCCGTTCTGCGCCGTCTGGGCGGTTTCGCCGCTTTGCCGTCGGCGGTCGTCTTGGCCTTGTAGGCACAAAGATCGCTGATCAGGCAGCTTGGGCAGTCCGGTTTGCGCGCCTTGCAGACGTAGCGTCCGTGCAGGATCAACCAATGGTGCGCATGGAGCTTGCGGTCTGCGGGCACCGCCTTCTCAAGTTTCTGCTCCACCGCATCGACGGTCTTTCCCGGTGCCAAGCCTGTGCGGTTGGACACGCGGAAGATGTGGGTGTCGACGGCGATAGTCTCCTGCCCGAAGGCCATATTGAGTACGACGTTCGCGGTCTTACGGCCCACGCCTGGGAGCTTCACCAGCGCATCGCGATCCTGAGGAACCAGCCCCGCGTGCTCGGCCAGCAGTTGCCGCGACAGGGCGATCACGTTCTTTGCCTTGGAGTTGAACAGACCGATGGTCTTGATGTGGTCCTTCAGCTTGGCTTCCCCGAGGGCCAGCATCTTCTCCGGCGTATCGGCAACCTGAAACAGCTTGCGCGTGGCCTTGTTGACGCCGACGTCGGTGGCCTGCGCCGACAGCACGACGGCGACCAGAAGGGTGTAAGAGTTGACGTACTCTAGCTCTCCCTTCGGCTCCGGCGAAGCCGCAGCGAAGCGGGTGAAGACTTCGGCGATATCCGCTTTTTTCATGTCGAACTTCCATCTTGCTGGCCGCCGACCCCCACTCGGTCGATCTCGACAGCCTCTCCGGTCTAACTTGCAGCGGGATAGGGACAGACGCGAGCGCTGGATAGCGCAATCGCCCAATGATAGTCGCGAGAACGACGTATCGCCTCAGGATACTCTCAGAGGTCATCCCGATCTTCTCTACCAGCCGCCCTGACGGCTTGCTGTTTCGGCGCACTGTCGGCCAGCCGGGAAAGTTGGAGTTGCTCCGCGGGCGGTGCTGCGGCGACGTCCCGAACGTCCTTCAGGCGCGGCGAGTTGGCGCTGCAGGTTGCGCAGTGCTAGCCCAAGCGGGCATTCCGACCTAGAGTCTTTGTGTTATGGCGCAAGCTCTTCCGACCGCAAAAGCCCTCGAGACCGCACCGGGCGCCGCCGCAGTGCTGTTCGATGCGATGCTGACACCGCATCGCTCGCTCAGTCCGCGCGGTTTTCTCGTCCTCATGTCGCTCGTCTGCGCCGTCAGCTTCACGGCCGGCGTTGCCTTCTTCCTGATGGGCGCCTGGCCGGTGGTCGGTTTCATGGGCGCCGACGTGCTGCTGATCTATCTCGCCTTCCGGATCAACTACCGCCGGGCGCGCATGTTCGAGGAGGTGGTCTTGACCCGCGACGCGCTGGTGGTGCGCCGGGTCGATCACTGGGGCGCGGAAAAGCGTTGGACCTTCCAACCCTACTGGCTCCAGGTGCGCATGGACGATCCGCCCGAGCACGAAAGCCAACTCACCCTGCGCAGTCACGGGAAGTCCCTGGTCATCGGCGCCTTTCTGACACCCGAGGAGCGACTCTCCTTGGCGCGCGAACTGCAGCAGCACCTCGCCGTCTGCCGCTGCGCTCCGGGGCCCGTCACGATCTAGCCATTCCGCACTGTCCTGCTTGACCTGAGTGCCTGCGCTTTCGCCAAATAGGCGAAGGGCTCGCCCGCTCTAGGCCGCCAGGTACCCCAGCAGGGTGTCCAGACGCATCAGGCCTGCGGCTGTGGCCCGCAATCCCGCGTCGTCCAGGACCAGATAGCCCTCCTTGGACAGCGCCTCCACTTTGCGGGCGTCCAGCAGCGTTTCGGGTTCCGCGCCCAGTTCCCTTTGGAAGGCAGCGCGCCGGATGCCCTCCTGCAGGCGGAGGCCCATCATCAGAAGCTCCGTCAGACGGTCTTCGCGGCTGAGCGCCTGGCGCGTCCGAGTCGCATGACCGGCCTGCTCGACCGTTGCCAGCCAGATCTCGGGCGCGCGGTGCTGTCGGGTCGCGAACTTATCTGCACCGAGCGTCACGCGGCCATGAGCCCCGGGTCCGATGCCAAGGTAATCGCCGCCATGCCAGTAGGTAAGGTTATGGCGGCTGGCCTCGCCGGGGCGCGCGTGGTTCGAGATCTCGTAGGCCGGCAATCCCTCCGTGGCGAGACTCTCCTGAGTCGCCTCGAAGAGATCGGCGGCCGTCTCAGGATCGGCCAGCGGCAGCTCGCCGCGACGGGCCCGCGCGTGGAAGACCGTGTTCTGCTCGATGGTCAGTTGATAGAGCGAGAGGTGGTTGCAGCCTTCGCCCAGGGCACGGCGCAGTTCCTCAGCCCAGTCGTCCTGCCTTTGCCCCGGCCTGGCGTAGATCAGGTCGAACGAAACCCGCGCGAACTGCGCCCGGGCCAGCGCCACGGCGGCCAGCGCCTCCGCCGTGTCGTGTTCACGGCCCAGGAAGCGAAGATCGTCGTCGTTCAGGGCCTGGACGCCGAGCGAAACGCGGTTGACCCCAGCCGCGGCGTAGGCGGCGAAGCGTTCGGCCTCGACGGACGTAGGATTGGCCTCCAGCGTCACCTCGATGTCGGGCGAAACCGGCCAGAGGTCCGTGACGGCCTCCACCAATGCCGCAGTCGTCTCGGGCGCCATTAGGGACGGCGTGCCGCCACCGAAGAAGATCGAGGTTACAGTCCGTCCGGGCGTTTCGCTGGCATAGTGCCTCAGTTCGGTCAGCAGCGCCGCGCGCCAGCGCGCCTGATCGATCGTCTCGCGGACGTGGCTGTTGAAGTCGCAGTAGGGACACTTGGCCCGGCAGAAGGGCCAATGAACGTAGATGCCGAAACCGGGGTCGAGCGCTGTTGGATGCGCCATGGCCGGCTGCCTGTTGCACTCCGCAGGCTCACTGGAGCCAGCAGAAACGACAGGAGATTCGTCGATCAGGCTGTTTCGCACGGTTGGTTCAAGCTTCCTGACGGACGACAGCTCGCCGTCTGACGGGCCCAGCAGCGATGCTGCGGCAAGCTGCCGCGATCACCGTAGGCCGGTTACTGCAGATCTTCCAGACGGCGTTGCAGCTGCGCGAAGGCGCGCGCCCGGTGGCTGATCGCGTGCTTCTCCGCCGGATCCATCTCCCCGAAGGTGCGGCTGTCGCCCTGCGGCAGGAAAATGGGATCGTAGCCGAAGCCCTGCTCGCCACGCGGCGGAAAGGTTAGCTCCCCCTCCACACGGCCCTCAAAGACTTCGACGGAGCCGTCCGGCCAGGCTAGCGCCAAGGCGCAAACGAAGTGGGCGTGCGCGGCGGCGCCGTTACTCGCCGTCGTCCGGTCGCCCAGTTCCCGCTCGACACGCGCCATGGCCATGGAGAAGTCCTTTTCGGGACCGGCCCAGCGCGCAGAGTAGATGCCCGGCGCACCGTCGAGCGCCGGCACCACCAATCCCGAATCGTCGGCCAGTGCCGGCAGATCTGCGCCGATGGCTGCGGCCAAGGCCTTCAACTCGGCGTTCGCCGCGAAGGACGTCCCCGTCTCCTCCGGTTCCGGCAGGCCGAGCGTTCCCGCCGAGATGGCTTCGAGCCCGAAGGGCGCGACCAGATCCCTGATTTCCCGGACCTTTCCGGGATTGTGGCTGGCGATGACCAGTCTGCCTGTGAGCGTACGCGGCTGCATGCGCGGTAACATAGTTACCCGATGCGATTTGTGCAGCCCCCGTAGGTGAGGCGTACCTGGGCGGTCAAGCCGACGACAGGTCGACAGCTTGCTGTTGCAGGGCGACCAGCTCGGCGACACCTCGCTCCGCCAGCTCCAGCAGCTGGTCGTATTGCGCGCGGCTAAAGGGATCCTGCTCGGCCGTTGCCTGAACCTCGACGATGCCGCCGCTGGCGGTTAGAACGAAGTTGGCGTCGGCTTGGGCCGCCGAATCCTCCGCGTAGTCCAGGTCTAGCACCGTTTCACCCTGATAGATCCCACAGGAGATCGCGGCGATCGGCTCGCGCAGTGGGATCGCCTTGACCGCACCGAAACGCTGCATGTGCTGAAAACAGAGGTGTAGCGCTACGTACGCACCGGTAATCGAGGCCGTACGCGTCCCACCGTCGGCCTGGATAACGTCGCAGTCGAGCTTGATTTGTCGCTCGCCGAAGCCGGTCAGGTCGGTGACGGCCCGCAAGGAACGGCCGATCAGGCGCTGGATCTCCTGTGTCCGGCCCGACTGCTTTCCACGCGCTGCTTCGCGGTCCATGCGGCTGTCAGTGGCACGCGGCAGCATGCCGTATTCGGCCGTGACCCAGCCGCGCCCCGAATTACGCAGCCAGGGCGGCACGCCCTCTACCAGACTGGCGGTGCAGAGAACGTGGGTGTCGCCGAACTTGGCCAGGCAAGAGCCCTCGGCATACTTGTTGACGTCGGTTTCCAAGACGACGGGGCGCAGCTGATCGCGCGTGCGGCCACTTGGGCGCATAGTCGGGAACTCCTGGTATTGCCGGTGAAGAGGTGTTCGGCGGGGCATAGCGCGGCTGCCCGCGAGCGTGCAAGGATCCTGTCCAAGGTTTCCTTGGGCTCCGGTCGACGCGCGTTCGGATTGCAGCCGGTCTGGCCCGGGATCGCTCAGGGGGATCTCTCAGGGGGATCGCCCAAGGCGGATGGCGTTGAAGTGATCGTCCGGTTCGCCTACATCGGAAGCCGCTGGGCGCAGCCTGCGCGGCACGTGCGAGACGGCAGGTCAATCCAGGAACAGAACGCAGCCGAGATGAGTAGCGTAAGGTCCGTAGTCGAGGAGATCGCCGGTGAGCTGGGAAGCCTCAACGCCCGGCACCGCGACATCTTTCGCCGTATCGTAGAGGCCTACGTCGAGACTGGCGCCCCGATCGGTTCGCGCAGTCTCTCGCGGCAGCTCGGCATGACCCTATCCCCGGCCACGATCCGCAACGTTATGGCGGACCTGGAGGATCTCGGGCTGCTGATGGCCCCCCACACCTCGGCCGGCCGGTTGCCGACCGAGCTCGGCCTGCGCCTCTTCGTCGACGGATTGCTGGAACGCGGCAACCTGACCCGCGAGGAGCGCTCGGAGATCGATGCGCGCTGCGCCGCGCAGGGCCGCAGCTTTACCGAGGTGATGGAGGAGACCTCCTCCATGCTGTCCGGTCTGTCGCGCTGCGCCGGTCTGGTCTTCGCCCCCAAGTCGGACGCGCCGCTCAAGCACATCGAGTTCGTCTCTCTCGGCCCCGGGCGCGCCCTGGTGGTTCTGGTGACTCAGTCGGGGAACGTCGAAAACCGCGTCATCGACGTTCCCATCGGTCTACCGCCGTCTTCCTTGGTGGAGGCCGGCAACTACCTGGCTGCGCGCTTGCGCGACCGCGGCCTCGGCGAGGCCCGTGGAGCCATCCAGAGCGAGCTGACCCAGGAACGGGCCGAGCTGAACTCCCTGACGCGTAAGGTGATCGAGGCCGGTCTGGCCACTTGGTCGGGCGACGCCCCGGGCGGTGGCGGGGCCTTGATCGTGCGCGGTCAGCATCAGTTGCTCGAGGATGTTCAGGCTCTGGAGGATCTGGAGCGCATTCGGCATCTTTTCACGGCTCTGGAGCGCAAGGAGGCGCTTCTCAAGCTGTTGGAGATGACCGAGACGGCCGAAGGCGTGCAGATCTTCATCGGCGCCCAGAACGAGCTGTTCGGCCTGGCGGGCTGTTCGCTGGTGGTCGCACCCTATACCAACAGCGAACAGCAGATTGTCGGCGCCGTCGGCGTGATCGGTCCGACCCGCATCGACTATGCCCGGATCATTCCGATGGTGGACTATACCGCTCAGGCCGTCGGCCGGTTGCTTGGCCGGCTTGCCTGATTTTAAAGACTACAACAAGAAATGTAGAGAAACGGAGCGTCATGACCGCCGATCCGAAACAGAGGCCCGAAGGGCTGGACAAGACCGGCTTCACACCCGACGAGAGCGTTGCGAAAACGGCTGAAGCAGGCGCCGCTTCAGCCGAGTCCGCGGCTGACGAGGCCGAAGGCTCGATCGACGAGGCGATTCTCAAGGGTCTGGAGTTGAACGAAGTCGAGGACGCTTCCGAAAGTATCGACTTCGCATCGCCGCGCGAGGCTGAGCTGGAGGCTCAGATTGCGGAGGTGAAGGACCAACTCGTCCGTGCCTTGGCGGAGACGGAGAACCTCCGCAACCGCGCCCGACGGGAGAAGGCGGAGGCACTGAAGTACGCCGCCGCGCCGCTGGCCAAGGACTTGCTGAGCGTTGCCGACAATCTCAAGCGTGCGCTGGCCGCCGTTCCCACCGATGCGGTCGAGCAGGATACCGTTCTGAAAACGCTGCTGACCGGCGTCGAGATGACCGACAAGGCACTGGGCGATGCCTTTGCCCGGCATGGAATCGTGCCGATCGACCCGGTCGGCGAGAGGCTGGATCCGCACCGCCACGAAGCCATGATCGAGATCGAGGACGCCACTAAGCCGGCAGGCACGGTGGCTCAGGTCTACGAGCTGGGTTGGCTGCTCGGCGAGCGTCTGTTGCGCCCGGCCCGCGTCGCTGTGGCGAAGGGCGGCCCCAAGGGCGCCGAGGGTTCCAAAGCCGGAGGTGGCCAAGGGGCGGAGGAGGACTCTCCCGAACCCGGTTCAACCGTCGACACCCAGGCTTAGAGCGCGTCGTTTCCTGCTCTACGAAGAGGGTCTTGGCCGGAGGGAATCCGGCCGGTCGTTTGTCGCCTCAGTCTTCCACGAGGCCTTTCAGGCGATAAAGCACCTCCAGCGCCTGTTTCGGCGTGAGTTCGTCAGGGTTCAGTCCCCGCAGTTCGCCGTCGCTGGCACTTTCTAGCGGTGCCGCCTCCGGCACGCCGCGCGGCGCGGCCGCGAAGAGCGGCAAATCCTCGGCGAGCCGGGTCAGGGCGCCCGCCTGCTCGCCCTGTTCGAGCAACCCTAGGACCTCTTCGGCGCGGGAAATCGCGGCGGGGGGCAGGCCCGCAAGCCGGGCGACATGAATGCCGTAGGATCGGTCGGCCGCGCCCGGTCCCACCTCGTGCAGGAAGACGACCTCGCCTTGCCATTCTTTGACGCGCATGGCGTGGCAGGACAGACGCGGCAGCTTCCCGGCCAGATGCGTCAGTTCGTGATAGTGGGTTGCGAAGAGCCCCCGGCAGCTGTTGACCTCGTGCAGATGCTCGACGCAGGCCCAGGCGATCGAGAGGCCGTCGAAGGTCGCCGTACCGCGCCCGATCTCGTCCAGAATGACCAGGGACCGCGCCGTGGCCTGATTTAGAATGGCGGCCGTCTCGACCATTTCCACCATGAAGGTCGACCGTCCGCGCGCCAGATCGTCGGCGGCCCCCACCCGGCTGAACAGCCGATCGACCGTTCCGATGGCGGCGCGGGCGGCGGGGACGAAACTGCCTATTTGGGCCAGCACCGCAATCAGTGCGTTCTGCCGCAGGAAGGTGGATTTGCCCGCCATGTTGGGCCCGGTCACGAGCCAGAGCTGCTGAGCCGCCGAGAGATCGCAATCGTTGGCGACGAACCGCGCACCTTCGTTGGCGGCCAGGGCCGCCTCTACCACTGGGTGGCGGCCGCCCTCGACCACGAAGGTCGTGGAGTCCTCGATTTCCGGCCGGGTCCAGTGTGCCTCCGCCGCCAGCTGTGCCAGACCGGCCGTCACGTCGAGCTCGGCCAGCGCCCGGGCAGCGGCACCGACCGGTTCGGCGCGCTGCAGAACCTCTTCGACCAGTTGGGCGAAGATTTCCAACTCAACTGCCAGGGCCTTGTCCGCCGCCTGCAGGATCTTCTGTTCCAGCTCGCCCAGCTCTGTCGTGCTGTAGCGCACTGCGGAGGCGAGGGTCTGGCGATGAACGAAACCAGCGGCCGGATCCTGGGGCATCTTCGCGGCATTGGTCGCCGAGACCTCCAGGAAGTAACCCAGCACGTTGTTGTGCTTGACCTTGAGACTGGCTATTCCGGTCGCGGCGGCGTACTTGGACTGAAGGCCGGCGATCAGGCGCCGGGACTCGTCGCGCAACTGTTTCAGTTCGTCCAGGTGCTGTGCGTAGCCGGGCGCCACGAAGCCACCGTCGCGGGTTAGCAAAGGCAGTTCCGGCGCCAGGGCTCGACTCAGGCGGTCAATCAATCCCTCCTGGGGACCCAAGGCCTTGGCCGCGCGGGCCAGCACGGCGGGTGGCGGATCCTCCGTGCGGTCCAGAAGATCGCTCTGCAGCGCCGCTGCCTGTTTCAGGCCGTCGCGGATCGCCGCCAGGTCACGTGGGCCGCCCCGCCCGAGGGACAGTCGAGACAGGGCGCGTTCCATGTCCGGGGCCTCGCGCAGGCGAGCCCGTAGTGTGGTCCTAGGATCCTCACGCGTGACAAGCCAGGCGACCCCGTCCAAGCGGGCTCCGATCATGGTCACATCCGTCAGGGGCGCGGCGAGCCGTTGGGCGAGCAGGCGGGCGCCCGCGCCGGTAATGCTGCGGTCGATCACATGAAGCAACGTGCCCTTGCGGCCGCCGGCCAGCGCCTCTGTCAGCTCCAGGTTGCGGCGCGTCGCCGGATCGATCTCCATGACGGTGCCCCGGGCCTGTCGGCGCAGCGGCGTCAGACGCGGCAGCTTACCCTTCTGGGTCAACTCCACGTAGTCAAGCAGCGCGCCGGCGGCCGCAAGTTCCGCCCGCTCGAAGCTGCCGAACGCATCGAGTGCTTCGACCTGGAAGACCGCCTGCAGACGGCGACGTGCGTTCTCGCTGTCAAATCGCGCGGAGGGCAAGGGCGTCAACACCGCTTTCCAGTCGCCGAGCAGCTCGAAGAGTTCGCTTCGCTGCAACAGGCGTTCGGGCAGAAGCAGCTCGCCGGGGTCGATCCGGGCGAGGGCCGCAGCTAGGTTGCCCGCTGTCGTGGCCTCCGCCAGAAAGTCGCCGGTCGAGACATCGAGCCACGCCAGCCCCAGGTCTCCGCCGGCCTCGGTCAGGGCGGCTAGGTAGTTGTGCCGCCGGGCGTCCAGAAGCTCGTCCTCGGTCAGCGTACCGGGGGTGACCAGGCGCACCACATCGCGTTTCACCACGGACTTGCTGCCGCGCTTCTTCGCCTGAGCGGGATCCTCAAGCTGCTCGCAGATCGCGACCTTGTGGCCCTGGCGGATCAGACGCGCCAGATAGGCTTCGGCGGCATGCACCGGGACGCCGCACATCGCGACCTCCTCGCCGGCATGCTGGCCGCGCTTGGTCAGGGTGATGTCCAGGTCTGCCGCCGCGACCTTGGCGTCCTCGAAAAACAGCTCGTAGAAGTCGCCCATCCGGTAGAACAGCAGGGCATCCGGATAGGCCTGCTTGATCTCCCAATACTGGGCCATCATCGGTGTCGCGGCCTGCGACGTTTTCGGTGTCGGGGCGGAAGGGGCGCTGTCGGGCATGGGCAGGGGCGCGAGCGGAGTCCAAGGGCGGATTCGAGAGGGCGGACAGTAGCACCCGGGTCCTCGCAACCCGACAGGGAATTTCGCGGCGCCGAGGGCTTGGGCGGAGAATTCAGCGACCGGACAGGGCGAACGCCGCGTCGGCCCGCACCTCTGGAATGGCATCGCAGATCCTTGCCTCTGCCCTCGACTCCGAATAGGACGGGGCGCAAGTTTCTCAACTGGAGGCGAGAGCGCGTGAGCGACGCAACACAGCCGGTCACCGAAATAGTCGGCCGTTTCGAGACCAGGGCGGCCTTCGAGGCAGCGGTCAGGGCCCTGGATGCCGCCGGTTTCGGCCATGCCGACCTCTCGGTGCTCGATAGCCACGAGTCTCTCGACGCCGCCGGAGAAGAGGGCGAAGCTTGGCGCGAGACCCTGGCCGGGCTGACCGGCGAGGTGAACTTCATCGGCCCAATTGCGGCTGCGGGTCTGATCGCTATGGCTACCGGCCCGGTCGGCGGCGCGATTGCGCTGGCTGCCGGCGCCGGACTGTCCGGTTTGGCCGCGCGGGATGTTCTGGAGAAGATTCAGGCCACGCCCCATACCGAAGCCTTCGCGCGCGCGCTGGAGGCTGGCGCGGTTCTGCTCTGGGTGCGTGCGGAGACGCCGGAAACCCAGGCCAGCGCGACCGCGATCCTGGAAGATGCCGGCGCGGAGGATGTGCATCTCCACAGCCGGTCACAGGTGCGGGAAAGCTAATCCGACCGGAGTTCACGGCCGACGATCGCGCTCTAGCGGGCGATGATCACTTCGACCCTGCGGTTCAGTTGCCGGCCCGCCGGATTATCTGAACCATCGGCGTTGCTGTTGGGTGCGACGGGTCGCTTCTCGCCATGCCCTCTGGTGCGCAGCCGCTCGCTCGTCACACCGAGGCCGCCGACTAGATAGGCCTTTACCGAGTCGGCGCGTCGTTCCGAAAGATCTTGATTGTAGGCGTCCGCCCCTTTGCTGTCGGTATGTCCTTCGATCTCCACCGGTGCTTGGGGCAGCTTCTCGATCAAGTTCGCCAACTGAGCGAGCACGGGTTCGGCGTCGGCCCGAATATCCGACTTGTCGAAATCGAACAGCACGTCGCCGGGCAGGCTGATCACGGTCCCGCGGTCGGTCTCCACACCCTCCAGTTCGGTGATCAGATCCTGGACTGTGACCTCGACCGCGGTACTCGGGATCATCCCGCCGCCCTGGAGTGCGGACAGCGCGCCTCCGTCACCGGCCGACAGGCTGGACGTCGGGACCGTCATCAGGGCTTGAACGTTGGAGGGGATCAGGACCGACGTCTGCAGAACCGAAACGGGGTCACCCGAAGCGTCCGTCAGGGCTTTTTTTTTGCATCGGCGGCCACGGCCTCGGCCAGCGGGATTCTGACGTCGAAGTTCGGGGTGCGGGTCCGATCGCTGACGCTTGCGCGGTTCGGATTGATGCGCAGCTCGATCCATTCGGCGGACTCTGCGACATGACCGATGAAGACCAGCGTTCCCTGCAGAACACCACCTTCCGCAATGCGGAGGTCGCGGTTGTCTCTTGGCGGCATGATCCGATACTGCGTCGTTGCGCTGTCCATCAGAACCGAGCGGTTGTCCACGTTCAGCGAGATCGCGTCGCGTGCGCCGTTGATGGCGCGGATCTGCACTTCGACGAAGTCTTGGTGGACGGTGACATCTTCGACGAAGAGCTGAGTGCCGTTGGGGTGGTTCGACTGCGCGCCGACAGTGACGCTATAGGGCGGGTCGGGTCTGTCGTTGGCACTGGCCGACGTGGCGAGTCCCGTGGCGAGTCCGGCCCCGATTAAGCCTGCGGCGAACGAGAGCCCTGCACCCAGAACGGCGCCTCGCAAGGTCGTGGTTCGGGCTGGCGGTTTCCTGAGCTCGGTCGACATCGGTTTCCTCCGCGCGGTCTCCGCACAAGCGACCGGGCGCCCGCTGTACGGGTGGCGTGCGCAGTCAGACATGCTTGAGGTTGCAGCTTAAGATGACCGCCCGCCCGATGCCTGTGCCATCTTTGCGATGAGGAAAGGCGTCTTGCTGTGGCGCCGCTTTGCGGTGATCGCTCGATCCATTCCGTCAAATGGGTTCTGCCCCGTCGGGCGGGCTGGCTCGAATTTTCGCGGCACGCGTCATCTCTCTGAAAAACTTCGGGTCTTTCATGAGTTGGAAAGACGCGGTTATGTTTCATGGATACGCTCTCGACCGTTTTGGCCGCGTTTCGTCGGACGAGGGTCGGTCACTGGCGGTTTGTTCGTCTCTTCGCAGGTGAATTCGAGTCATGGAGCAGCTGGGGCTGCAGCGCATGCGCCGCGTTCGGGTGGGAAGCCGCCCGGGCGAGGCCCGGCGGCTGGCCAGCACAATGACGCTGCGCACTTCGCCTGCTCTTGAGGACGCGGTCTTCGAACGGTGGGGGCTCTAGACCGCCACCATGCAGATCTACCTGCCGATTGCGGAGATTTCCCTCAACGTTCTATTGCTGCTCGGCCTCGGCGGGCTTATCGGATTTCTGGCGGGTCTGTTCGGCGTCGGCGGCGGTTTCCTGATGACGCCATTGCTTATCTTCATCGGCGTGCCGCCGGCGGTGGCGGTCGCCACTCAGGCGAACCACGTCGTGGCCTCCTCCGTCTCGGGGGTGATGGCGCACTTCAAGCGCGGCAACGTCGATGTCCGCATGGGTCTCGTCCTTCTGGCGGGCGGCTTCCTCGGCTCGACCGTCGGCGTCGCGCTCTTTTCGCTGCTGCGCGGTCTGGGTCAGATCGACTTGGTTATCAGTCTGTCGTACGTGCTGCTGCTGGGAATCATCGGGATCCTTCTGTTCCTGGAGGGCGGTCGGGCTCTGATGCGGCGGCGTCGCAAGGTGACCGCGCCCAGCCGCAAGGGTCACGCCTGGGCTGCCGGCTGGCCGCTGCGGATGCGCTTCCCGAAGTCGCGGCTCTATATCTCGGCGCTTCTGCCTCTGTCGCTGGGCTTCGGCGTCGGCGTGCTTTCGGCGATCATGGGCGTCGGCGGCGGTTTCATCCTGGTGCCCCTGATGATTTACGTCCTTGGCATGCCGACCACGGTGGTGATCGGCACCAGCCTGTTTCAGATCATCTTCGTTTCGGCCAACGTGACCTTTCTGCAGGCCACTCAGAATCAGACCGTGGATCTGGTCCTGGCGTTGCTGCTCGTGCTTGGCGGCGTGGTCGGGGCGCAGTTCGGCGGGCGGTTTGCCGCGCGTCTGCCCGCCGACTCTCTGCGCATCATGCTGGGTTTGCTGATCCTGGCCGTCGGCGGCAAACTGCTGTTCGATCTCGTGACACCGCCGGTCGACATCTACAGCCTCGGGGTGTCCTGACATGACCTTCCGAGAGACGATTGCGTTCAACGACAAGCCAGTTGCCGAAGGCGGTTCCCGCATCCAGCTTGTCTGCCCCGCAGCCGTACGGGGTCTCGTGTTCGTCGCCGTTCTCGCGCTCCTGCTCGCCACACCTCTGCGTGCTCAGTCGCTGATTGCCGATCTGTCCGAACACCTGGTTGCGATCACGACGGGTTTCGTCGGCGTGGACGTATTGCTGTTCGGTGCGGTGCAGCCGCCGAACGATCCGGAGTTGGCCGGCCAGCCGCCAGGCGACGTGGTGGTGGTCGTGCGAGGGCCGGAAGGCTCTCAAACCCTACATCGCAAAGCCAAGGTTGCCGGAATCTGGATGAACACGGCGAGCCTGACCTTCGGACAGGTGCCGAGCTTCTATGCCGTCGCGGCCAGTCGCCCCCTGCAGGAGATCGCTGAAGATACGGTGCTGGCGGCGAACGGCATCGGCCTCGACCATCTGGATTTCGATCTGCCGGCAGCCAAGGCCAGTGGCCCGCTGCGCGACGAGTGGCGGCAAGGACTGATCCGCGCCAAGCAGCGCGAGGGTCTCTATGTTCCGAGTGTCGGTCAGGTCAGCCTGATCGGTGACGCCCTGTTCCGGAGCGAGGTCTACTTTCCGACGAACGTGCCCACCGGCGTCTACCAGGCCCAGGTCTTTCTGTTCCAGGACGGTCAGGTGGTGTCTGCTCAGGTCATTCCGCTCAGCGTCAGCAAGGTCGGGTTGGAGGCCGAACTGTTCGATTTCGCCCACGGCCAGTCCGGTGCCTACGGCTTGATTGCCGTGATCTTGGCGCTGGTGGCAGGATGGGTCGGTCATTTGATTTTCCGGCGCGACTGACCGCGTCGATTACCGGCGGCGCCCAGACTCTGTCGCCGATACCCAGTCTAGGTCCCGAGTTCTTGCCATGTCCGACGAGACGACACCGACTGCGACAACGCCAAGCGAGGCGCCCGGCCCCGAACGTCCGGATCCCGGCGAAGATCCGAACCGCGGTGTCGGGCGTGTCTTTCTGGTGATCGTCGACGAAAGTCCGGAAATGGACGTTGCGCTCCGCTTCGCCTGCCGTCGGGCGCGACATACCGGCGGACGTGTCGCCCTGCTCTACGTCACGGAATCGAGCGAGTTCGAAAACTGGCTGACCGTCGGCGACCTGATGCGCGACGAAGCCCGGCACAAGGGCGAGCAGGTTCTCCAGCGCCTCGCCGGCAAGGTGAACGAGTGGGTCGGGCGCATGCCGATCCTCCATTTGCGCGACGGCAGTCCGCGCGATCAGCTGTTTCAGCTGATCGAGGACGAACCTGATATCTCGATCCTGGTTCTCGGCGCGGCAACCGGAAAGGGTGGGCCGGGTCCTCTGGTTGCGGCCCTGACCGGCAAATACATCGGCCGTTTGCGGGTACCCGTAACAATTGTGCCGGACAGTCTCGCCTCGGAAGAGGTCGATTCGCTGTCGTAACGACATCCGACAGACCTTGCTGCGGCTCAACCTTTGCCGAGTGGCCGCTGGGCGGCCTCTGGGCTGCCGCTTTCTGCGCTTGAAAAGGTCTTAATGGCCCCTTAAATCGCGTCTGTCTTTTCCCGAGCGGGAGATTGTCAGAATGTTCATCCAGACCGAGCAGACGCCCAACCCGGCGACCCTGAAGTTTCTCCCTGGCCGTGCCGTAATGGGCGACGCCGGGACCGCAAGCTTCGCGAGCGCCGAAGAGGCGCAGCGGTCTCCGCTTGCGGAGCGGCTGTTCGAGGTCGAGGGGGTGACTGGCGTCTTCTTCGGAAATGACTTTATCTCCGTCAGCAAGGCCGAAGCACAGGAGTGGTACCTCCTGAAGCCGGCCGTGCTTGGCGTGATCATGGAGCACTTCGTGGCCGGCAAGGAGCTGCTGCGCGAGGCTCAGGCTGACGGCAATGCCGTCGAGGAGACCGACAGCGAGGTGGTCTCGACCATCAAGGAACTGCTCGATACGCGGGTTCGCCCGGCGGTGGCTCAGGATGGCGGCGATATCATTTTCCGTGGGTTCGAAGACGGTGTCGTGTTGCTGCATATGCAGGGAGCCTGTGCCGGTTGCCCCTCTTCCACCGCGACCCTGAAAATGGGTATCGAGAATATGCTGCGGCACTACGTGCCTGAGGTGACTGAGGTTCGCGCCGTCAACTAGCGGCGGAGCCTCGCGCGGTCAGAGCTCACAGCCAATCGGCGCCGGATCTCACCGGTCAACCGCACGGGAGCTGCGGGTCCTTGAGATGACCAGAGGCAACTGTGCTTGAGTTGCCCCTCTTTTAGATGTCGCGCCCCGGCTTCATCGGTGCGCGCCAACGCGAGACTGGCTCGAAGACCGCGCCGACAGGGGTGCGAACGAGCTGCCAAGTTACAGGACGATTGAAAACAATGTTGACGACGACCGAGGCGGCCTCCGGCCGTCCGCGTTTGCTTTGTGCTTTGCTCACCGTCGGAGGCGTGGCTGCGTCCATCCTTCTGCTCGACGCCGTCGCCGGCTCGCGTCTGCAGGCTGGGGTAGGACCGTCGATGGCGGCGTTTCAGTTCGAGGGTAGAGGGACCGGGGCCGACCTGTTCGCGGCTCGGGCCGGCGGTTTCATGCGGCCGCAGGCAGGCGCCGAAGGCGGCGGCCTGTCGCTTGGCATCGCCGAGATCGTGGAGCCGGCAAGTGCGGCCGAGCTGAAAGGGGCGCTGGCGCGCAACGACTTCCAGCTCAGTGAGATTCGGGAGGGTGCGGCAGAAGTTCCGCGCCTCTACGTTGCCGCTTTCCCGCCCGACTTGCCCGAGATCGTCGAGATCGACAGCCGCAAGCAAATGTTCCTCGGCAGCGTATTGCCGCTGGTTCTGTTGGCGAACGAGGAGTTGCGCCATCGGCGCAATCGCCTGCTGGATATTGCCGATCGCCTCGCGACCGATACTGAGATTCCTCTGACCGACGCGGCTTGGTTGGATGCTTTGGCCGAGCACTACGGTGTGGCCCACGGAGACCTCGACGGCCTCGCCCTGCGGGTCGCCGAGATCCCGCCGAGCCTTGCGCTCGCTCAGGCGATTGTGGAATCCGGCTGGGGTACCAGCCGCTTCGTCCTCGAAGGGAACGCGCTTTTCGGTCAACGCACCTGGTCGAGCGAAGCCGCGGCGATCGTGCCGGAGCGCAATCGCGATGTTCGGGTCAAGGCTTTCACCGACCTGATGGACTCAGTGCGAGCCTACATGCACAACCTCAACACCCACGTGGCCTATGCGGACCTGCGGAGCGAACGGGCTCGCCTGACGGCCGCCGGGAAAAGGCCCGGTGGCCGGCATCTGGTCGAAGGGTTGGAGGACTATGCCGAAATCGATGGTTATGTCGGTAAGCTACAGGCCTTGATGCGTCATAACCGGCTCGCGGACCTGGACGAGGCGGAACTCGAAAGTCGAGCTCTCACCGCCCAGGCCGTTCGCTAGAGCCTCGTGAGCGTACGGAACAGCTCGACGGTTCCGCCGATGACGAGAAAAACGCTCTTAGCATCGGAGTCTGGATCGAATGCAACGCAATCTCTGGGCCCGCAAAGCGATCCCGACTGATCACGCTCCAGCATCCTAGGGAAGCAACCTTCGGTCTTCTCGACTTTCCAAAGCAGCCTCTTCGGAAAGTCGAGAAGACCGAAGGGTCTCAGGCTGCCAAGCGGGCACTCAGCCTTCGAGCATGCGGCGCAGCAGCTCTACGTCCTCCGCAAAGCGGTGGTCCGTTCCCTTGAGTTCCTCCACCTTCTTGACCGCGTGCATCACTGTCGTGTGGTCGCGGCCGCCGAACTTCCGCCCGATCTCCGGCAGTGAACGGCTGGTCAGCTGCTTGGCGAGATACATCGCGATCTGCCTCGGCCGCGCAACCGAGCGGGCGCGCCGGGCGGAATGCATGTCGGTGATCCGGATATTGAAGTGCTCGGCCACCTTACGCTGGATCTCCTCGATCGTAACCCGACGGTCGTTAGCGCGTAGAAGATCGGTCAGCACCTCCTGCGTTGTCTCCAGCGTGACGGAGCGACCCACCAGCGTCGCGTGAGCGACGATCCGGTTCAGCGCCCCCTCCAGCTCACGGACGTTAGAGGTGATCTTGTGCGCAAGAAACTCGAGAACGCGCCGCGGAATGGTCACGCCAACGCTCTCGGCCTTCGATTCCAGGATCCCCAAGCGCAGTTCGTAGGTCGTCGGGTGGATGTCGGCGACAAGTCCCCAGCCTAGACGGGACTTCATGCGCTCCTGAACGCCCTCCAGGTCGTTCGGGCTCTTGTCGGCTGAAATGACGACTTGGCGGTTCTGATCGACCAGAGCGTTGAAGGTGTGGAAAAACTCCTCCTGCGTGGCGTCGCGGTTTCCGATGAACTGAACGTCGTCGATCATCAGAACGTCGACAGATCGAAACTGTTCCTTGAAGGCCACCGTGTCCTTCGTCCTCAGCGCTCGAATGAACTGGTACATGAACTTTTCGGCCGAGAGGTAGATCACCCGCTTTTCCGGCCTGTGATCGCGCAGATGCCAGGCGATGGCGTGCATCAAATGGGTTTTGCCGAGCCCGACTCCGCCATAAAGGAAGAGGGGATTGAAGGGGACGGCCTCAGCCTCGGCCACCCGCCGGGCGGCGGCGTAGGCCAGTTCGTTGGGTTTGCCGACAATGAACTTGTCGAACGTGAAGCGGGGGTCGAGCGAGGCGGAAATCTCCAGATCTCGCATATCGGTTCCGCCCGTCGTCATGGGGGTGGATGAGGCGCGATCGCCATCGGTCTCGGTCGCTTCGGAGCGCGCGCTTCGAGAGGACGGTGTTCCAGTGCGTGAGGTCGAGGGGGTCGAGGCCTTGCCGCTCTGTCCAGCTACCTCTGTTCCGCTGGCCGAGGTGCCGGAGGGCGATCCTAGCGGCGGCGAGTCCTGGAGGTTGCGCGGGGTGGGCCGAGCAGGAGGTTGGACCACAACCTCGATGCCGACCGACATGCTGCGTTCTTCCGCCCAGAGTTCCGCGAGCCGCTGACTGTAGTTCCCGTTGATCCAGTCGCGCATGAAGCGCGAGGGAACCGCCATGCGAATCTTGTCTCCGCGCGGACCCACGAGGGTGAGCGGCTTAAGCCATGAGCTGAAAGCGTTCTCTCCGACTTCATGGCGGAGCCGCACGCGCACCCGCGCCCATTGTTCGTCAAGAAACTGGCGATCTTCGGACGGCGCACCGGATCGCCGAGCGCCATAGCTCAAGGCCGCTCCAGCGCCTTTGGAAGACGCCCCGTGCGCTCCCTCCCCGTCTGGAGTTGTACCCTGTGCCATTGTCGCCCTCTGCATGACCGCAAATGCCTTTCTTGTCCCTGTGTTGCATGCCATCGGCGCACAACCTGTCCGAGGCCTGGCTTCGGACAAAGCTACGCCGTCGTGGCGGAGATATCCGCCCCGTCTACACCACCTCTAGCAGCGTGATCGACTTGTTAGGAACGAGGCGTTAGGCCCCGATGTCAGTGGAAGTCTGCCTGAACGCAGTACTAACTAAATCAGCCAGATGAATCCACCCCACAACGCTTCCCCCTTTTATTATCTATACATTACTTATCCACAAGGCTCTGAGGATTTTACTTGGATTTAATCAGTTTGCTCACATACGGTAACCCTACTTGGAGGACGCGTAATCTACCTGTCACCTAAAGCGTGCGCAATGAGACCGAAGGCGGAACGCCTGTCAGTTTGTCCGGTGACTCTTGCACCCCCTTCCAAGAGTCCGATGCAAGACGCTCAGACTCCAGCATATCGCCGCCTGGTTGAACCGACTGCGCAGGCCGGATTTTCGTGCCGCGACTCGATTCCGCCGGCAGGTGTGGCTCATCGCCCACACTCCGCCGACAGAGGTCTGTTGGCCTGTATAGGTGTGTCGACGCTGTCCCGGGGCTTGCTCGGCGGACAGACACCATGAAGCCGGCGAACACGAAAAAGCCCTGCCGAAGAAAACGGCAGGGCCTCCATGAAGCCGGACTCTTTAGCGTCCGGAGAAGCAGCTTGGCCTCAGGCCAGCGCCTTCACGCGCTTGGACAAGCGGGAAATCGTCCGTGCGGCCGTGTTCCTGTGATACACGCCGCGCGTCACGCCACGCTGAATCTCCGGCTGAGCAGCTTTCAAGGCCTCGCGTGCGGAGGCGGAGTCACCGCTGGCGATTGCCAGTTCGACGCGCTTCAGGAAGGTCCGGATGCGGCTCACCCGTGCCTTGTTGATTTCACGCCGGCGTTCGTTGCGACGAATGCGCTTCTCGGCGGACTTATGGTTCGCCATGGATACCCTATTCGATAGCTTGGGACAGTCTGCTTCGCTGCTTTCGGTTCGCGCCGTAAAAGCCAGGCGAACCTTGGGCAGGCGAAGGCGCGGGTTATAGCCACGCCCCCACCGGTCGTCAAGGGTTGGATGCCGTCTGTCTGCCGGCTTCCAGAGGCTGTCCCTTGCCCTGCTTTGCCGTCGCTTGCCTTCTAGCGGTGGTTCCATTCCGGCTTGCGTTTGCCGGCGAAGGCCTCCATCCCTTCTTTGCGGTCGTCGAAGGCGAAGGTGGCGTGAAAAACCCGGCGCTCGAAGCGGACACCCTCGGTCAAGGTCGTCTCGAGCGCGACGTTGACCGCTTCTTTGCAGACACGCGCCACTGGCCGGCTCATGCCGGCAATCTTCTTGGCGATGCGGAGCGACTCCTCCATCAGCTCCGCCGTCGGCACGACCTTGGCGACCAGACCGCTGCGCAGCGCGGTCTCGGCGTCGATGAACTCGCCTGTCAAACACATGTACATCGCCAGAGACTTGCCCACCGCACGGGTCAGGCGTTGCGTTCCGCCGGAACCGGGAATCGTCCCGATCGTGATCTCCGGTTGACCGAACTTGGCGGTGTCGGATGCGACGATCATGTCGGCCATCATCGCGATCTCGCAGCCGCCCCCCAGCGCGAAGCCGGACACGGCGGCGATCGTCGGAGTACGGACTTTGGACAGCACTTCCCAGTCACCGGTGATGAAATCCTCGGCTTCGACATCCTGGTAGGTCTTGTCCGTCATCTCCTTGATGTCGGCGCCGGCCGCGAAGGCCTTCTCGCTGCCGGTGATCAGAATGCAGCCGATGCCGGCATCGGCGTCGAAGCTCTGCAGTGCCTGGCCCAGCTCCGCGATCAGACCGGCGCAGAGCGCGTTCAGCGCCTTCGGACGATTCAGGGTGATGATGGCCACGCCGTCCTGGGTTTCGGTCGTGATATATTCGTAGGCCATGGCGGTTCCTTCCTCCGGCCCGCAGGGAGGCCTGCGGAGCTTGGTTGTCGTGACGGTATTTCGTGTTACTCGGGGGCCAGGGTGAAGCGGGCCACGGTGTCTCCGTCGCGCACCCGCGCATCGCGGTTCGCCTCAAGGGTCAGGCGTTCTCCCTCGCGCAGCCAGATTTCTCCACCGCTTGCTTGCCATCCGAGTGCTGGCAAGGTCTCTTCGTAGAAGTCGATCACCCGTTCCGGCGCCGCCGTCCCCGTCGCATAGAGCGTGACGATTCGTCCGCCCGGCTTGTCGAAAGAGATGCCGGCGGCCTCCAGCTCAATCAGTCCGGGCATGACCGGAAGATCCGGCAGCGCCTCGAAGTAGCGTGTCTCCTGCGCCAGCCCGACCGTTGCGGTCAGGGCAACAAGCAAAGACGATATGACAGCAAGCAGCTTTCGCGACATGGCGCGCAACCTAGAGCGCGATCGTGTTTGATGGAAGCGGTTTGACTTCCGTCAAACGTGTGAACCGCTTTCTCCTTCGGTGATCGGAGCAGAAATCCCGCTTCAGGTGATCCTGCTGCAGCCTCAACGCTGGTGCCGGGGACAGTGGAACGTCGAACGACCCGCCTGGACGACGCGTTGAATCCCGCCCGACGCAGCGGGGTCGCAATCGCAGTCCGGGCAGGCTTCCCCTTCCTTTCCGTAGACCGCCCATTCATGCTGGAAGTAGCCCAGTTCGCCGCTCGCCTGAACGTAGTCCCGCAAACTGGAACCGCCGGCCGCAATGGCACGTGCCAAGGTCGTTTTGATCGACGCCGCGAGACGCTCGGCACGTTTGCCCTGGACCGTACGTGCCAGTCGCTTCGGCGAGAGGCCGGCTCCGTAAAGCGCCTCGCAGACGTAGATATTACCGAGCCCCGCAACGACCGCTTGATCGAGCAAGGCGGCTTTGATCGGCGTCAGCTTGTTCCGCAAAGCGGCAGCGAGGCGGGCTCCGTCGAAAGACTCGTCGAGCGGCTCGGGGCCGAGTGCGGTCAGCCGTGGATGATCGTCCATAGCGCTGCGTTTGAAGAGATCCATGAAGCCGAAGCGGCGTGCGTCGTTGAAGCGCACCTCCCGCCCCTCGTCGGTGACAAAGACGACATGATCGTGAGGCAGGTAAGGCAGGTTGGGCCGCGCCGGAAGCAGTGTCATGCGTCCAGACATACCGAGGTGAATCAGCAAGACCTCCGGATCGCTCCGGCCGTCGGTCGCCAACCGCATTAGGATGTACTTCGCCCGCCGCGTGATCTCCTCGATCCGCCGTCCGGTCAGTCGCTGGGCGAAGTCCGGGGGAAAGGGAAAGCGGAGATTCGGTCGGCGCTGGACCACCTGGGCCAGGGTGTGGCCCTCCAACACAGGCCGCAGGCCGCGTACGACGGTTTCGACTTCGGGGAGTTCGGGCATGGCGCGCGCAACCTAGCCGAAGGCTTGTCGGAGCGCTATCCTCCCGCCCGATGTCAAACGCCTCCCGAAACCCCGATCCCACAAGTTCGTCAGCGGAGCCATCCGACGAGACCGTCAGCTTCGGCTATCGCGAGGTTTTGCGCGAGGAGAAGGCGCCGCTCGTGCGCGACGTCTTCGAGTCGGTCGCCAGCCGCTATGACGTGATGAACGACCTCATGTCTCTCGGGGTGCACCGTCTCTGGAAGGACGCTTTCGTCCGTTTGCTCAATCCGCGCCCTGGCCTGCGGCTTTTGGACGTGGCCGGGGGCACAGGCGACATCGCTCTCCGTGTCGCTGCACGCTTGTCGCGTTCGACAGATCTTGAGCGCGGCCCCGATGGCGACGGTAGTGGGGGTGAGAGCGGGCCGGCGAACGACGAAATCGCAGGAGACATCGTCGTTCTGGACCTGACCGAGGGCATGTTGCGCCAAGGCCGCGACCGCGCCATCGACCGTGGGCTGTTGCGCAACCTCACCTGGGTTTGCGGCGACGCTCAGGCCTTGCCTCTACCCTCGCGGTCTCTCGACGCCTACACGATCGCCTTCGGTCTTCGAAACGTGACCGATGTCGATTGCGCTCTGGCCGAAGCTCGCCGCGTCCTGCGGCCCGGTGGCCGCTTCCTCTGCCTCGAGTTCAGCCAGGTGGTGCTGCCTGTCCTCGACCAGGCCTACGACCTCTATTCCTTCCAGGTGCTCCCGCGCCTCGGCGGTCTGGTGGCCGGAGACCGCGAGTCCTATCAGTATCTCGTGGAGTCCATTCGCCGCTTCCCGAAGCAGGCGGATCTGGCGACCAAGTTGGAGGGCGCCGGCTTCGCGCGTGCCGATTGGCGAAACCTCTCCGGTGGTATCGCGGCGATCCATTCCGGTTGGCGCATCTGATCGGCGGAGCGATGCTGCGCAGCCCTCTCATGCTTTGGCGGTTGCTCCGCATCGCCCGCACGCTGGCCCGGCACGACGCCTTGGCGGCGGTCGAAAAGACGGGGTTGGCTCCGACCTTGACGGCCGTACTGCGGCGCTTGGTTCCACGGCAGCGCGACGGCCGCCCGGGCCAAAAGCTGGCTCGGGCCTTCGTCGCGCTGGGCCCCAGCTTCATCAAACTGGGGCAGTTTCTCGCCACCCGGGCGGACCTGATCGGCGAGGAAATGTCGGCGGATCTCTCCGAACTGCAAGATCGCCTGGCGCCCTTCCCAGCCTCCGCCGCCCGCGCCGTCGTGGAGCGAGAGTTGGGTGCTCCGCTAGAGCGGCTTTTCGTCGAGTTCGATGATACCCCCGTCTCCGCCGCTTCGATCGCGCAGGTCCACTTCGCTGTGATCCGGCAGGAGGCTGAGGACGACCCTGACGGTGGCGACAGGGGGAGACGAGAGGTTGCCGTTAAGGTTCTGCGGCCGCAGGTCGAGGAGAAGCTGGAGCGTGATCTGCAGCTTCTCTATTGGCTGGCCCGCCTAGCCGAGCGGACCGAGCCTCGCCTGCGCCGTTTCCGGCCGGTGGCCGTGGTCGCCGAGTTCGAGCGGATGGTGAAAACCGAGATGGATCTTCGGTTGGAGGCCGCCGCCGCGGATGAGCTCGCGGGCAATTTCGCTGACGACGAGAGCTATCGAGTCCCCGCCGTGGATTGGGAGCGGACCGGACAGCGGGTGCTGACCATGGAGCGGATCGCCGGCATTCGCATGGACGACCGGGCCGCCTTGCTGGCCGCCGGCCACGATCTGCAGGACGTGTTGGAGAAGGCTGCCGCGATCTTCTTTAATCAGGTCTTTCGCGACGGTTTCTTCCACGGCGACCAGCATCCCGGCAACATGTTCGTCGATGCCGATGGCCGGATCGTCGCCGTCGACTTCGGAATCATGGGGCGTCTGGACGGGGCTACCCGCGCACTCCTCGCCGACATGCTGCTGGCGACCTTGCGCCGGGACTATCGGCGTCTCGCCGAAGTTCAGGCGCACGCCGGCTTTCTGCCGTCCGGCCAACCGTTGGACCTCTACGCCCAGTCCTTGCGTGCCGTCTGCGAGCCGATCTTCGGCCAGCCGCTGGAGCGCATTTCCTTCGCCCGGCTGCTCGGACAGCTTCTGCAGCTGACAGAGTCCTTTCAGATGCCTGTCCAGCCTCAGCTCGTCCTGCTGCAGAAGAACATGCTGATGGCCGAGGGCGTCAGCCGTCGGCTCGATTCGGACCTCAACATCTGGCTTCTCGCGGAGCCTTTGATCGCGCGCTGGGTTCGGGCGAACCGTGGGCCGGCGGCGCGGGCGGCGCGTGGGGTCGAAGAGATGACCCAAACCCTGAGCCGTTTGCCGCAACTCGCCAGACGGGCCGAGGAGGTGCTGGAGCACTGGCCGCGCGTGGCGCCGGACCGTCGCCCGGGCGAGCGAGACTGGGATCGCCGGGACGGTCCGGGCCGAAGCCCCGCTTTCTGGTTTTCACTGCTGGCTCTGATCCTCGCGCTGGTTGCAGTGTTGGACTGACGGCGGCCTGATGGGTGCGTGAAGAACTGGGATAAAAATACCTCTGAGTCTGCGAAAATACGCTGGCGGGGGCTTGCGGATGCCAGGGGCCGGTCGTTACCTTATCTACCAAGTTCAGCCGTGAAATAAGGGCGTCGCCTGCATGCTGAGTGGAAGACGGATCCTGCTCGTTGTTGCCGGCGGGATCGCCGCCTACAAGACGCTGGAGTTGGTTCGTCGTCTGCGGGAGCGGGGCGCTTCCGTCCGTGCCGTGTTGACTCGAGCGGGTGCGGAGTTCGTGACGCCCCTGTCCCTTGCCTCCTTGACCGGTGACAAGGTCTACAGAGAGCTGTTCGACCTCACCGACGAAGCCGAGATGGGGCACATCCAATTGTCGCGGGACGCCGATCTGGTCGTGGTGGCACCGGCGACGGCCGACATCATGGCGAAGCTCGCCACGGGGCGCGCCGACGACCTGGCCTCCACCGCGCTGCTGGCGACCGACAAGCCGGTATTGATGGCGCCGGCCATGAACGTACGCATGTGGGAGCATCCGGCGACCCAAAGCAATCTGGAGACGCTGAAGCGCCGGGCGACTCGCTTTGTCGGTCCCAATCAGGGCGACATGGCCTGCGGCGAATATGGCTACGGGCGTATGGCTGAACCTGCCGAGATCCTCGCGGCCATCGAAACTCAGTTTCGGGCGGCTGGCCGACTGAGCGGGCGGCGCGCGCTGGTGACGAGCGGCCCGACCTTCGAGGCGCTCGATCCCGTTCGCTTTCTCGGAAACCGATCTTCCGGCCGCCAGGGCCATGCGGTTGCCGCCGCCCTGGCGGCGGCTGGGGCCGAGACGACTCTCGTGACAGGCCCGGTCGCTCTGCCGGATCCAGCCGGCGTTACGACGTTGCATGTGGAGTCGGCGGAGGAGATGTTGGCGGCCTGCCGCGAAGCCCTTCCGGTCGAGATCGCCGTTTGCGCCGCCGCGGTGGCAGACTGGCGTCCAGCCCAGACGGCCGAACAGAAGATGAAGAAAGGGACTGACAGCCGAGCCCCAGAGCTCTCGTTGGTGCCCAATCCCGACATACTTGCAACTCTGTCTCAACAGGGTCCGCAGCGTCCGCGTCTCGTCATCGGTTTCGCCGCGGAAACCGAGAACCTAGTCGAGCATGCAGGCCGCAAACTGGCGTCCAAGGGCTGCGATTGGATCCTCGCAAACGATGTCTCTCCGGCCAGCGGCACGTTCGGTGGAGACGAGACGACAATTCATCTGGTCGATGCGGCCGGCGTCGAGTCCTGGCCGCGTCTGCGCAAGCAGGCCGTGGCCGAGCGCCTGGCTTCGCGGATCGGCGAAACCCTGCCCGCCCCGCACATGACTGAGACCCTGTCAGAAGGAGTTGCCGAGTGAAGGGGCAGACCCCGAGCATTTCCGTCGAAGTGGTTCAGTTGCCCCACGCCGAGACCCTGCCATTGCCACGCTACGAGACGGAACTCTCCGCCGGGCTGGATCTCTTGGCGGCCGTCGAGTCTCCCTTGACCCTCGCACCTGGCGCCCGGGTCCTGGTTCCGACCGGACTCTCCATCGCGCTGCCGGCCGGTACTGAGGCTCAAGTTCGGCCGCGCTCCGGCTTGGCCTTGAAGCACGGCGTGACCTGTCTCAACACGCCTGGCACGATCGATGCCGACTACCGCGGAGAGCTCAAGGTTCTACTCATCAACCTGGGTGAAGCCGACTTCACGATCGAACGCGGAACCCGCATCGCCCAGATGGTCGTGGCGCCGGTCGCACAGGCGGTTTGGCGACCGGTCGCGGCACTTAGCGAAACCCGCCGCGGCAGCGGCGGTTTCGGATCGACCGGAACGGCCGCCCCCACTTCATAAGAGGCCGCCACTTTATAAGAGACTGTTTGACAATGCTCTGTTCCGTCCCGCTCCCCCACCCTGCCACCCATCCAGGATACTGTCGTTCGTTGGCCGGGTGGAGGAGCGGGACGGAACAGAACCAAGAATGGCCTCAAGGCCAATTCTCAACCAGTCTCTAAGAGACAACAGGGACGGGTAACGGACGAAAGGGTCCGCAAGAAGATGCTGAGATTATCCAAGAAGTTGCTGTTTGCCATCGAAGCCGTCGTCGACATCGCCTACCACACCAACACCGGCCCGGTGCGCTCCACCGACATCTCCCGCCGCCAGGGCATTCCGCGCCGCTATCTGGAGCAGGTGCTGCAGCAGCTCGTGCATCACGGCATTCTGGCCGGCCAGCGCGGTCCGCGCGGCGGCTACCGTCTGGCGCGCGAAAGGCGGCGCATTTCCGTCGGCGAGATCATCCGGATTGTTCGGAAGCTGGAGGGCACTGCCGATCCGGCCAGCGAACCCGACGGCTCCGAGATCGGCGTGAAGGTCGTGCGCCCCATCTGGATCGATATGCAGAGAGAGATGATGGAGCGCTTCGACAACACCACCATCGACGAGCTCTGTCACCGTGCCCGCGAACGGGGGATCACCCCGGAGGGCAAGGTGGCCGCCGACTTCTCGATCTAGCCGATCTGCCGCGGTTCGACCGCCGCAAACTCGGGCCTTCGCGTCCCTCTGCGACCGGCGGGGCTAACAGCTATGCCTCGGTTTCACGGCCGGAGCGCGGGTTTCGTTGGTATTCTCCACCACGAGGTACCAAATCCATTCGAAGCCTATTCGGACTTACCTCGGACAGAAGGATCGGAGCGATGAGCGACGCAGCGGCGAAAAGCGAGATGATCCAGCCCGGCGAGGTCGCCAAGGGCGAGTTTCGCGGTCGAGTCTATGACTCTATTCTCGATACCATCGGCGCGACGCCTCTGGTCCGCATGCGTAAGCTTGCGGCTGCACACGGGGTCCAGGCCGATCTGATCGGCAAGTGCGAGTTCTTCAATCCGCTCTCCTCGGTGAAGGACCGCATCGGGCTGGCGATGATCGAGAAGCTTGAGGCGGACGGAAAGATCGGGTCCGGGACCGTCTTGATCGAGCCGACGAGCGGTAACACCGGTATTGCCTTGGCGTTCGTGGCGGCGGCGAAGGGATACCGCTTGATCCTGACCATGCCGGAGACGATGTCCGTCGAGCGGCGCAAGATGTTGAAGCTGTTGGGGGCCGAGCTGGTTCTCACCGAAGGGGCCAAGGGCATGAAGGGTGCCGTGGCCAGGGCGCAGGAGCTGTTGGGCGAGATCCCCGGTGCCGTGATGCCGCAGCAGTTCGAGAATCCCTCCAATCCCGAAATCCATCGCAACACGACGGCGGAGGAGATCTGGGCCGACAGCGGCGGTCAGGTCGACGTGGTGATTTCCGGCGTCGGCACCGGCGGCACTCTTACGGGTCTGGGCCAGGTCTTGAAGGCGCGAAAGCCGAGCCTGCAGATGATCGCGGTCGAGCCTGAGGACAGCCCAATCCTTTCCGGTGGAGAGCCGGGACCGCATAAGATCCAAGGTATCGGGGCCGGCTTCGTGCCGGGGATTCTGGAGACCGATTTGATCGACGAAGTGATCCGGATCGGTAACGACACGGCCTTCAGAACCGCGCGGGAGGCTGCGGCGACCGAAGGTTTGGCTGTCGGCATCTCGTCCGGAGCCGCCATCGCGGCGGCGCTGGAAGTGGCGGCTCGTCCGGAGATGGCGGGAAAGACGATCGTCGTCGTGCTGCCGTCCTTCGCCGAGCGCTATCTCTCGACCGCGCTGTTTGAGGGGCTTTAGAGCAGAGCCGTGTCCATCTAACGGGATCGCGCTTTAGAGACGAGTTTCACCGAGGCGGTTGACAACGTGTCGAGGACTTTTTGGCAACCGCCCCGTGTGCCCTTCGTCTTCCTGCGGCATGGCGAAACCGACTGGAATCGGGAGGGTCGGCTTCAGGGGCGCAGCGACAGGCCGCTGAACGAAACGGGACGTCGCCAGGCCCACCGGGCTGCCGTGGCGCTGGCAGGTTTCGATTTCTGCACGGTGTTTCATAGTCCGCTCGAGCGGGCGCTCGAAACGGCGCGGCTCGCGGTCGGGAGCCGCGGGCTGCCGTTTCGCAGCGTCACTGCTCTGGCGGAGTGCGGTTTCGGCGAACTGGAAGGTAAGGTGGCGCAGTCGGTCAGGCCCGGCTGGCGGGCCGCCTGGATGAGCGGTCGGCCTATTCCCGGAGCCGAAGACTACGAGGCCTTCCTGGTGCGGGCGGAAAAGGCCCTGGAGACTGTCTTGCTGTGCAGTGCCGAAGCGAAGGATCCGCCTTTGGTCGTGGCGCATGGCGGCATCTACTGGGCCGTCGCGCGCGCCCTGGACACGGGAATCGAAGGCGACCTGCCGAATGGCGTTCCCGTCCTGCACAAGCCGATTGGGCGGAGCGATTGGGACGTAACGGTTCTGGAAAGCTGAGCGGCGATGCAGCCGACTTCAGAACATCGCCTCAAGAACTCTGTCGGGCGGGGTGTGACCGTCCGCGAAGGTCTTGATGTTGATGATGACCTTCTCGCCCATGGCCATTCGGCCTTCGATCGTCGCGGAGCCCAGGTGGGGCAGCAAGACCACGTTGTCGAGCTTGACCAGCTTCGGGTTGATCGCAGGTTCATGCTCGAAGACGTCGAGCCCGGCTCCGGCCAGCTCGCCGCCGGCCAGCATCCGCGCAAGCGCATTTTCGTCGATCACCTCGCCGCGGGAGGTGTTCACGATGATGGCATGGTGCTGCAGCAGCTTGAGCCGGCGGGCGGACAGCAGGTGATAGGTCGCCGGCGTGTGCGGGCAGTTGATCGAAACGATGTCCATGCGGGCGAGCATCTGGTCGAGGCTTTCCCAGTAGGTGGCCTCCAACTCCGCCTCGACGTCTTCGTGGACCCGGCGGCGATTGTGATAGTGCACGGACAGGCCAAAGCCCTTCGCCCGCTGAGCGACGGCCGATCCGATGCGCCCCATGCCCACGATCCCGAGCCGTTTGCCAGAGATGCGATGACCTAGCATGGCCGTCGGACTCCAGCCGCCCCAGGCGCCCGAGCGGACCAGTCGCTCGCCCTCGGTCAGGCGCCGCGAGACCGATAGGATCAGCGCCATGGTCATGTCGGCCGTGTCTTCGGTCAGCACGCCCGGCGTATTGGTGACGGTGATGCCCCGCTGGCGTGCCGTCTTCAGGTCGATGTGGTCGACGCCGGTGCCGAAGGACGCGATCAGGCGAAGCTGCGGGCCCGCCTGGCTCAGCACTGCCGAGTCGATCCGGTCGGTGACCGTGGGAACCAGAACCTCCGCTTCCTTGACCGCCTCGATGAGCTGAGCTTGGGTCATCGGCGTGTCGTCGATATTCAGCCGCGCCCGAAACAGCTCCATCATGCGCGTTTCGATCGGATCCGGCAGGCGGCGGGTGACAACGACCAAGGGTTTCTGAGAGGGCATCGGCAGTTCCCGACCGTTGGCTTGAGGCGTGTGACCGCAACCGCGTACTCACTTGGGACTGCACTCGGCTGCGACGCCAGTCAGCGGGCTGCTTAGCAAGCCCCGTGCCGGCTTGTCCAGGTTGCTGCAGCGAAGTGCCGGAAGGTAGCGGCCGGCTTCAGCGTCTGCTTGACCGGCGCGGGGTCGCGCGGGTAACCGACAAATCATGTGGGGGATCCGTGGTGTGTCGCTTGCGGTGCTGGTCGCCGCCCTGTGTTTCGTCGGGCTGTGTTTCGTTGGGCCCTTGGCGGCTCAACAGACGGGTCCGGCAGGCCTGCCGACGGCAGAGTCGGCGAGCGGCCAACGGGTCGGTGCCTCCACCGGACTACCGCTGCCACGCTTCGCCTCCGTGAGAGCGAGCGAGGCCAAACTTCGGATCGGACCCGGTCTGCGCTATCCCACCGAGTGGGTCTATCGGCTGCGCAACATGCCGGTCGAGATCATCGAAGAGTTCGATGCCTGGCGGAAGGTGCGGGATTGGGAAGGGACCGAGGGCTGGATGCACCAGTCGCTTCTCGCTGGTCAACGCACTGTCATCATCATGGCCGAGGAGACGATCCTGCGACGGGAGCCGGACGAGCAGGCCGCCGGCCTGGCGCGGTTCCAGCGCGGCCTGATCGCGCGCTTGGAAGCCTGCCGCGATAGCTGGTGCGCGGTCTCGGCACGTGGCTATCGAGGTTGGTTGCCGCGCACCACGGTCTACGGCGTCTTCGCGGAAGAGGTCTTCGGCGGCTAAAACCCTATCGAGGCGAAGATCCGGGATCGGTTTCGGCGAGATCCGGCCTACCTTCCCGCGCGAGTTTTGCAAGTTGTCGGGCGGCCGAGGTCGAACGGGGCTGCCAATTGAAGGCGCGGTGCGCTTTTGAACCATCGGCCCAAAGGTCGCGTGCATAGCCGGCTGCGACTGTTCCTTCGGTTGCGATCAAGTTGGCCTCGCTGAGGCTCCGGCGCGCGAACTTCCGCCCCAGACCGCTCTCAACGGCTTGAGCTAGCTCTTCCTGGGTCGTACCTGCTTCGGCGACGGCCAGGTAACTTTGGCCAGGTTCTCCCTGTTCCAGCACTAAAATATAGAGGTCGGCCAGATCCTGAACTTCGATCAGTGGCCAGCGAACCTGCGGCCCGCCCGCGACGGTAATTGATACCTTGTTCAGCCGGACGGGATCGAGAAAGCGCTCGAGCAGGTCACCTCGGAAGCTCCAGACCGCTGCTGGATGAACAACGAGACCGCCAGCCGTCTGAACGCGTTTCAGCAGGGCAGGCGCCCACTCGAAACCGGGCGTCGGCTGCATGATGTCATCTTCACGCGTCGGCCGCGAACCGGCTGCGGGAAAAAGCCAGATGCCCCCGGTCGCCAGATAACGTTTGCCGGGGGCCGTCATCCGGGTCAGGAGACTGTTCAGCAAACGCGTCTCAAAGTCGGCCATGTCGTCGGTGAAGGTTCCGGATGCCTGGATCAGCGCGTCGCAGGCATCGGCGCGGTCCGCCCAGAGTTCCGGGTCCGCAAGATCCCCTCGAACCGGTTCGACGCCGAGAGATGCGACACAAGCCGCGCTGGCCTCGGAACGGGCCAGTCCGAAGACGCGGTGACCTCTGGTCACCAGTGCGGTCGCGATGTTGCGACCGATTAAACCGCTAGCGCCAAGCAGAAAAACCTTCATCCGACAAGATTACACGCACAACCCGCGAGATTTGTCAGTATAGGCAAGATCCGCAGTCAGAGCCGTCCGAACTTCCTCGGTCAGGACCGCCATGTGGATGACGCACCGGAGCGCCAAGACTGCCTTCGCGCAGGTCGTCTGCCTCCCCAACTTGACGTCAGGCGTCCGCGACCTTGGGCGCGACTGCGACGAGGGTGCGCACACTCCAGGTGAAGCCGAGCCTGGCCTCGGTGCCGGACGGCTTTTCGGAAACGGCGGTCGACGCCGGCTGGACTGAAAATCCTCCAGTCGCCGACGCCAATCATTCGAAAGGAACAGGGGCGCCGCGATCTGATCCGACCGAACGGCGCCCTGCCTCGCTACGCCATCGTGTCGAGCGCCCTCTGGAAGCGTCCGGCATGGCTTTTCTCGGCCTTCGCCAGGGTTTCGAACCAGTCGGCGATCTCGTCGAAGCCTTCTTCGCGGGCGGTGCGCGCCATGCCCGGATACATGTCGGTGTATTCGTGAGTCTCACCGGCGATCGCGGACTTCAGATTGGCGCGGGTATCGCCCATCGGCTCGCCCGTGGCGGGGTCGCCGACGTCTTCGAGGAACTGCAGGTGGCCGTGGGCGTGGCCGGTCTCGCCTTCAGCTGTGGAGCGGAAGACGGCCGAAACGTCGTTGAAGCCCTCGACGTCCGCTTTCTGAGCGAAATAGAGGTAGCGACGGTTCGCCATGGATTCGCTGGCGAAGGCGTCCTTCAGGTTCTGTTCGGTTTTGCTGCCCTTGAGGGACATCTTATCTCTCTCCCGTGTATTCTTTGCGTTGCGCGGCCGTTGCGGTGCCGCCAACCCTGACTGCGGCGAGCGGACGGTCTAACCCCGGCTCTACCTTATCCACGCGCCGCGATATAGGGGAGGGCTCCAAACTGTCAACAGTTTGGAATTTCTCTAATATTATTAGTACGGAATAGAAGAAAAAGGCTTTTGAGAGCCGGTCGCAACTCAAGTGGAAAACGAGAAACGCCTAGTCTTCACGTACACGAATAATGACTTCGACTCGTTTGATTGCAGCTCCAGCAGGCGCCTCGGGAAGCTCGGCCAGACGCACGGCGGCACCCGGAATGTCTTGCAGCCGGCCGTTATCCTCGAAGTAGAAATGATGGTGATCGTCGATGTTGGTGTCGAAGTAGGATCGCCCGGAGTCGACCACGACTTCGCGCAACAGACCGGCGTCGGTGAACTGGTGCAAGGTGTTATAGACGGTGGCCAGAGATACTCGAACCTCCGCCTCCATCGCCTCGCTATGCAGCTGTTCGGCGGTGACATGACGATCGGTCTGATCGTCCGCCGTATCGAACAGCAGCTTTGCCAAGGCCAGTCGCTGGCGGGTCGGCCGCAAGCCGGCAAGCTTCAGCCGTTCGATCAGTGCGGTGTAGGGGCGTACATCGGTCATTCGCGCCATATAAGTGTCATTCGAACAAATTGAAGGGGTGCAGCGCGCTTTAGCCGAATTTCTAGAATCAGTCGAATTCGCAGTGAAGCGTTTCTGCCTGTGCGGCGGCGCTTCGGATCACCCTTTTCGGAGACTCTGGTAAGGCATTGAAACGTTTGGTAGCTTTCCGCCGCTTTTCAACGGCCATGCTGTTGCGTATCGTGATCGTCGTCAGCACCGCGTCGCCGAAACGGCGGCGTGACGGCGGATCAACACCATTCCATGCCGAGGCGTACGCGTGAACGCGAAGAAGACTGCTTACGACTACGACGACCTGATTGCCTGCGCCAACGGCGACCTGTTCGGTCCAGGCAACGCACAGCTACCACTGCCGCCGATGCTGATGTTCGACCGCATCACGCGCATCAGCGACGAGGGTGGCGATCACGGCAAGGGCGAGATCGTCGCGGAACTGGATGTCCGGCCCGACCTCTGGTTCTTCGACTGTCACTTCAAGGGCGACCCGGTCATGCCCGGCTGCCTGGGTTTGGATGCGCTTTGGCAGCTCGTCGGTTTCTTTCTCGGCCGCACAGGTGCGTCAGGCCGCGGCCGCGCGCTGGGGGTCGGGGAGGTCCGCTTTACCGGACAGGTCTTGCCCACTGTGAAGAAGGTGACCTATCACCTCGACCTCAAGCGGGTAATCATGCGTCGCTTGGTTCTCGGTATCGCCGATGGGGTGTTGAAGGCGGACGGTGAAACCATCTACGAAGTGAAGGACTTGAGGGTGGGGTTGTTCCAAGCCGACGGTGCGGCTGCCGCGGAGCCTGCCTAAACGGACCTTGTCTGGCGGTTTCCGCCAGGCTGAAGTACAAGCTGCCCCGAGGTGCGGGCCCCTTCGGCTCGATGGCTTGCTGCCAGGCGGCCATCCTGCTGCCATCACGAGAGGGATGAGCGGGACGATATGCGACGCGTGGTCGTCACCGGACTGGGCATTGTCTCCAGTATCGGCAACAACAAACAGGAAGTGGTCGAGTCGCTGCGCTCCGGCCGATCTGGCATCGTCTTCGCCGAGGATCAGGCCGAGCAGGGATTTCGCAGCCACGTAAAGGGCGACATCTCCATAGATTTGGAAGCCCATGTCGACCGGCGGCTGCGGCGCTTCATGGGCGATGGCGCGGCCTACAACTACGTTGCGATGGTCGAGGCGATTGCCGATGCCGGGCTGGAACCAGCGGATATCTCCAACGAACGCACCGGCCTGATCATGGGCTCGGGCGGCCCCTCGACCTCGAATCAGGTCCAGGCAGCCGATATCGCGCGGGAAAAGGGCGTCAAGCGGATCGGCCCTTACATGGTTCCGCGCTGCATGTCCTCGACCAACTCCGCCAATCTCTCGACGGCCTTCAAGATCAAGGGCTTGAGCTATTCGATTTCCTCGGCCTGTTCGACCTCCGCGCACTGCATCGGCAACGCTGCGGAGCTGATCCAGTTCGGCAAGCAGGACGTCATGTTCGCCGGTGGCGGCGAGGAACTGCATTGGACGCTTTCGATGCTGTTCGACGCCATGGGCGCCCTCTCCAGCGGTTACAACGATCGGCCTGCCGAGGCGTCGCGGGCTTTCGATCAGGGGCGCGACGGCTTCGTGATCACCGGCGGTGGCGGCGTCGTGGTTCTGGAGGAATACGAGCGGGCCAGGGCCCGTGGCGCCAAGATCTACGGTGAACTGGTCGGCTATGGCGCGACCTCGGACGGTGCCGACATGGTCGCACCCAGCGGCGAGGGCGGTGTGCGTTGCATGCGCCAGGCGTTGGCGACCATGGGGAACACCCGGGTGAGCTACATCAACACCCACGGCACCTCGACCCCAATCGGCGATGCGTCCGAGCTGCGGGCCATCAAGGAGGTTTTCGGCAGCGACTTGCCGCGGATCAACTCGACCAAGTCGATGACCGGACATGCCCAGGGTGCCGCCGGCGTGACCGAGGCGATCTATGCGCTGCTGATGATGGACCAGGGTTTTGTCGCGCCCTCGATCAACATCGAGGTTCCCGACCCGGAAGCCGCCGGAATGCCGATCGTCACCGGCGCGGCGGAGGAGATGCAGCTAGACTGCGTCATGTCCAACTCCTTCGGGTTCGGTGGAACCAACGCCACCTTGGCTTTCCGTCGCCTCGAGAGCTAGGGCATGACGATTCTTTCCGGGCTGCGGGCTCACCGCTGGCCGACTTGCAACTTTTGCGAGGAGACGACTCTCCGATGGGCTTGATGAGTGGCAAGCGCGGCTTGGTCATGGGCGTTGCCAACGATCATTCGATCGCTTGGGGTATTGCGAAGGCCGTTCACGCAGAAGGCGCGGAATTGGCTCTGACCTACCAGGGGGACCCCTTCCTCAAGCGCATCACACCCTTGGCCGAACAGCTCGGCGTCAGCGAACTGATGCAGTGCGACGTTGGCGCGGAAGGCTCGCTGGAGGCGGTGTTCGAGCGGCTCGGGCAGGTTTGGGGCAAGCTCGATTTCGTGGTCCATGCGGTCGCCTACTCCGACAAGGAGGAACTGAAGGGCCGCTACCTGGATACCAGCCGCGCCAACTTCGCGCAGACCATGGAGATCTCCTGCTACTCCTTCACCGCCGTCTCGCGCTTGGCGCAACCCCTGATGTCCGACGGCGGGTCGTTGATCACGCTCACCTACCTCGGGGCCGAGCGGGTGACGCCGAACTACAACGTTATGGGCGTGGCCAAGGCCGCCCTGGAGGCTTCGGTGCGTTATCTTGCCGTCGATCTCGGCGACACGGGAGTCCGGGTCAACGCCATCTCGGCGGGGCCGATGCGCACTCTCGCCGGCTCGGCGATCGCCGATGCGCGCTTCGTCTACGGCTGGAGCCGGGATCACGCGCCCCTAAAGCGGCCGGTTACGCTGGAGGAAGTCGGCCACACAGGCCTCTACCTGCTGTCGGATCTCTCGGCCGGCGTCACTGGTGAGGTTCTGCACGTCGACAGCGGCTACAACGTCGTCGGTATTCCGCATCCCGGCAGCATGACGTCCGGCGAAATCAAGAAGGCCAAGACTTAAACCTTCGACGGCGCCAGGCCGCGCGATCCTGCTCTAGAGCGCGATCGTGTTTGACGGAAGCGCCTTCGCTTCCGTCAAACACGTGAATGGCACTCTAAACTTATGATGAGAGTAGGATTCACGCCTTAGGTGGGATCGCCAAAGCGATTCCACCTAAGGCGATCCTGCTCTAAGAAGAAGGGGTGCGCCGGAGCAGCAGCAGACCGCCGGAGATGATCACGCCGGCGCCGATCCAGACCAGCAGATCCGGAAGTTCGTCGAAGACGAAGAAACCGATGGCGGAGGTTGCGACCAGTTCCAGGTAGACCAGCGGAGCCAGAGTCGAGGCATCGGCATAACGGAAGGCGGTGATCGAGAGGATGTGGCTGGTCGCGGACAGCAGTCCCATGATCATGAAGAGCAGCAGCTCGTTCCCTGTCGGTTGCGACCAGGTCCAGACGGCCTGCGGCGTCAGAAGCGCGGCGCCGACCAGGCATTGAAACGCGAGGGTCTGGATCGGATCGCTGCTCTGCGAAGCCAGGCGCGTCGCGATCATGTAGCAGGCGAAGCAGGCGCCGCTCGCCATGGCGAGCAGCACGCCGGGTTCCAGTTCCCCATCCGGCCGCAGGATCAAGAGCGCGCCGCCGAAACCGAGGAGCAAGGCGGCCACCTTGCGGCCCGTCAGCCGCTCTCCGAGCAACACGATGGCGAGAAGGGTGGCGATAATCGGGCCGACGAAGTAGGCGCTGATCGCCGTTGCCAGGGGAATCTCCGCAATCGCCAGAAAGTAGAGCGTCATCGCGGCCATCAGGAAAACGGTCCGCAGGAAATGCGGACCGAGTCCCTTACGCGGCAGGGCATGCCGCCCGTGGGTCGCCAGCGCCAACGGCAAAACGATCAGGCAGGCTGCGGCGTAGCGCGCCCAGCTGATGAAGAGCGGCGACTGGCTGCCGCTGAGATACTTCGCGAGCCCGTCGACCACCGGAATGGTCAACATGGCCAGGGTCATGAGAGCGATCCCGACCAGCGTCGCCGAACCGGCGCTCATGCGCAGCTCAAGTCTGCGGGGTATCACGGTTCGGCTGAATCCGGGCGCTGGTTGCGAAGAGGTCCGTGAACGGAACGGCGAGAGCGTTGCCCGCCTCCGGTCGATAGGATCTTAGAGCGCGAGCGGTTCCATGGCACGCACCGCTTGTGCGGGCCAGCTTTGCGTCGCTGGTCCGCGCGCAAAAGGAAAGCGGCGGCTCCGTCCTGGAACCGCCGCTTCGAACGTCGTCGGTCTTGAGGCTTAAGAAGCCGCCTGCTCCGTCTCCAGGTCCTCGCCGGTCTCCTGATTGACGACCTTCATCGACAGTTTCACCTTGCCGCGGTCGTCCAGGCCCAGGACCTTGACCTTCACCTCGTCGCCTTCCTTGACCACGTCGGTGACCGTTTGCACGCGCTGGGGCGCTAGCTGCGAGATGTGAACCAGGCCGTCGCGCGGGCCCAGGAAGTTCACGAAGGCCCCGAAGTCCATGATCTTCACGACCTTGCCGTTGTAGACCTTGCCCACCTCGGGCTCGGCCACGATCGACTCGATCCAGTCCAGTGCCCGTTGCATGGCGCTTTCCTCGACGGCCGCCACCTTGATCGTGCCGTCGTCCTCAATGTCGATCTTCGCGCCGGTGGTCTCGCAGATTTCGCGGATCACCTTGCCGCCGGTCCCGATCACTTCGCGGATCTTGTCCCGTGGGATGCTGATCGTGGTGATCCGCGGCGCGTGGGCCGACACGCCCTCGCGGGCGGCGCTGATGGCCTTGTTCATCTCGCCCAGAATGTGCAGACGGCCGTCCCTCGCCTGGTCCAGGGCGATCTGCATGATCTCCTGGGTAATCGAGGTGATCTTGATGTCCATCTGCAGCGAGGTGATGCCGGTGTCCGTGCCAGCCACCTTGAAGTCCATATCACCGAGATGGTCCTCGTCGCCCAGGATGTCGGACAGCACGGCGTAGCGCTCGCCCTCCTTGATCAGGCCCATCGCGATGCCGGCGACAGGGCGCGGGAGCGGCACGCCGGCGTCCATCATGGACAGGCTGGTGCCGCAGACGGTCGCCATGGAGGAGGAGCCGTTGGATTCGGTGATCTCGGAGATGATGCGCAGGGTGTAGGGGAAATCCTCGCGGCTTGGCAGAACCGGGCGCATGGCGCGCCAGGCGAGCTTGCCGTGTCCTATCTCACGCCGGCCCGGCGACCCGAAACGACCCGCCTCGCCAACGGAGTAGGGTGGGAAGTTGTAGTGAAGCAGGAAGGCTTCGCGATACTCGCCGTCGAGCGCATCGATGATCTGCTCGTCGCTGCCGGTACCCAGCGTCGTCGTGACCAGCGCCTGCGTTTCGCCGCGGGTGAAGAGGGCCGAGCCGTGGGTGCGGGTCAGCACGCCCACCTGGCAGTCGATCGCGCGCACCGTCCGGGTATCGCGGCCGTCGATCCGCTTGCCGGTGTCCAGGATGGTGCCGCGCACCACGTCGCTCTCCAGCGCCTTGAAGACGTCGCCGAAGACCGCGAGTTCCTCGTCGTTGTCGCCCAACGAGGCCTTCGCCTCCTCCTTGACCGCATCGACCGCGTTGCGGCGCTGGGTCTTGTCGGCGATGCCGTAGGCTTCGGCGAGCTTGCTGCCGAAGCTGTCTTTGAGCCGAGCCGCCAAGGGGGCCTTGGCCTCGGGCTCGGGCGTCAGGGTCCAGGGCTCCTTGGCCGCTTCTTCGGCCAGGTCGATGATTGCCTGGATCACCGGCTGCATCTGCTCGTGGCCGAAGGTGACCGCGCCCAGCATGATCTCCTCGGACAGCTCCTGGGCCTCGGACTCGACCATCAGCACACCCTCCTGGGTGCCGGCGACGACCAGGTCGAGATCGGAACTCGGCAGCTCGTCGCGCTGTGGATTGAGCACGTAGGCGCCGTCGATGTAACCGACCCGCGCCCCGCCGATCGGACCCAGGAACGGCAGACCGGAAATGGTCAAAGCCGCCGAGGTGCCCACCATGGCGACGATGTCGGGATCGTTCTCCAGGTCGTGGCTCAGCACCGTACAGATGACCTGGGTCTCGTTACGGAAGCCCTTGACGAACAGCGGGCGGATCGGCCGGTCGATCAAGCGGGAGGTCAGGACCTCCTTCTCCGTCGGACGGCCTTCGCGCTTGAAGAAACCGCCCGGGATCTTGCCGGTCGCGGAGGTCTTCTCCTGGTAGTGGACGCTCAGGGGGAAGAAATCGACGTCCCGCCCGGAGGTGGCGCCGACCACAGTGCAGAGCACCTGGGTTTCGCCGTAGGTCGCCAGAACGGCGCCGCTGGCTTGGCGGGCAATTCGCCCGGTCTCCAGGGTCAGCTTGCGGCCACCCCAGTCGAGTTCTTTCTTGTGGATCGTAAACATGGTGTCCTCTTCGGTCCGGCCGGCCGTCTTGCAGGCACCGGACCCGCGTAAGCCGCGTTGCCGCCCCGGGGGGATGGGGGCGGGGTCAGGCAACGCGGCTTACGTCGGCCCGGCGTTTTGGGACATCCGCCAGCCGGCCGGCCACGGAGATCCCTTCTCTTTCGATAGATGCGAAAACGTCGATAGATGCGAAAACCCGCCCAAACCCCGGCCGTACCTGGCATCGACGCGCTTTGCGACACGGGGTTCGGCGGGGGATGGGCGGGTCACGTCGCGGATCGGCTTGTTGCTAGCGGCGCAAGCCGAGGCTTTGAATCACCGACGCATAGCGCCCGTGATTCTTCTTTTTCAGATAGTCGAGCAAGCGCCGCCGCTGCCCGACCATGACCAGCAGGCCACGTCGGGAGTGGAAGTCATGCTTGTGGGTCTTCATGTGCTCCGTGAGGTTATTGATGCGTTCCGTGAGGATCGCGACCTGCACCTCGGGAGATCCGGTATCGCCCTCGCCGCGGGCGTATTCCTTAATCAGCGCGGACTTGCGCTCGGCAGTGATCGACATGTCTCTCTTCACTTCTCGACATCACAGGTTCAGGACCCGAACAGGCTTGACGTCTCCGGCCTCGAAACGCGCAATCGCCACCAGCCTGTCACCGGCCATGGCACAAAGGACGTCGCCGTTTTCGAGGTCGCGGATCCGGTCCAGGTTGGAGCGAGCGAGCATTGAAATCGCCTGCCCTTGCCTCAACCGGGTCGCCTCCTGGTCCGTCAAGGCCAGCGCCGGGATGTCGTCCAGCGCGGTCTTGACCGGGAGCAGAAGCTCCGCAGCCGTCGCAATCTGGGTCTTTTGTTCCAGCAAGTCCAGTGGAATCGCGTCATCAATCGCAAAGGGGCCGACCGCCAGGCGGCGGAGTTTGGCGATATGGCCATGGCAGCCGAGCAGCCTGCCCAGGTCCCGCGCCAGGGAGCGCATGTAGGCGCCCTTGCCGCAGTCGCAGTCGAAGGTGGCGTGGTCGTCGTCGTCCTGGGTCGCCAACTCCAGCCGGTCGATCCGCACGGTCCGTGCCTGCAGCTTCACCTCCTCGCCGTCGCGGGCCAGGTCGTAGGCGCGATGGCCCTCGACCTTGATCGCCGAGTAGGCCGGCGGAATCTGCGAGATTTCACCGACAAGCTTGGCGGCGGCCGCTTCGATCGCTGCGCGGTCCGGCCGTTCGTTGCTTTCTGCGACCACCGCGCCTTCGGCGTCGTCGGTTTCCGTCGCCTGACCCCAGCGCACGGTGAAGCGGTAGGTTTTTGCTCCCTCCATGGCCCAGGCGACGGTCTTGGTCGCCTCACCGAAGGCGAGCGGCAGGACACCGGTGGCAAGCGGATCCAGCGTACCGCCATGTCCGGCCTTACGGGCATCGAGCAGACGGCGCGCCCTGTTGAGTACGTCGGTCGAGGTCATGTCGGACGGTTTGTCGATGACCAGCCAGCCGTGCAGATCCTGGCCCTTACGACGCCGCGCCATTGTCGTCCTCTTGCGGCTTGACCGGTTCGTCCGGTCCCTCCGGTCCCCTGGGCAAGGTGTCGCGCCGCACACGCTCGCTGCGTAGCAGCGTGTCGATCTTCGCCGCCTCGTCGAAGGAACGGTCGGCCTGAAACGACAGGCGCGGCGTGAAGCGCAGATTCAGTTCGCGCGCCAGCTCATGGCGCAAGGCCGGCGCGGCCGTCCGCAGGTCGGCCAGGGTGCCTGGCATGTCCTGACCGCCGAGCGGCGTGACGAACGCCGTCGCCGCCTTCAGATCCGGGCTGACGCGCACCTCGGTCACGGTGATGTCGCGATGGGTCAGCACCTCGACGTGCGTGCGACCCTCCTGCAGCAGGCGCGCCAGCACGTGGCGGATCTGTTCGCCCACGCGCAGCTGGCGCTGACTCGGCGCTTTGGCCGCTCCGCGGCTCATGTCTCAGAAACCCTCACTTCCGCATCGCCTCGCCGGGCGGCCGCACGCCGGTTAAAGCGTGCGGGCCACTTCGACGATCTCGTAGCACTCGATGCGGTCACCCTTCTGGATGTCCTGGTAGTTCTCGAAGGCCATGCCGCATTCGTAGCCCTGTTGAACCTCGCGAACCTCGTCCTTGAAGCGGCGCAGGCTCTTCAGCACGCCGTCGTGGATCACCACGTCGTCGCGGAGCAGACGCACGCGGGCACCGCGCTTGACCTGCCCTTCGGTGATCATGCAGCCGGCGACCTTGCCGGATTTCGACACGCTGAAGACCTCGCGGATCTCCGCGTATCCCAGGAACTGCTCGTTCTGCTCCGGCGCAAGCATGCCCGAGAGGGCCTGCTTCATGTCGTCGATCAGCTCGTAGATGATCGAGTAGTAGCGGATGTCGACGCCGTCGCGCCGCGCCAGCTCGCGGGCTTGGGCGTTGGCGCGCACGTTGAAGGCCAGGATGATGGCCTCGGACGCCCGCGACAGGGTGATGTCCGACTCGTTGATGCCGCCGACGCCCGAATGCAGAACCTGGACACGGACTTCCTCGGTCCCGAGGCGGTTCAACGCGCCCAGGATGGCCTCCAGCGAGCCGTGCACGTCCGTCTTGATGACCACGGGCAGGCTTTGGGCCTCGCCCTCCTTGATCTTGGAGAGCATCTGGTCGAGCGTCCCGCGCCCCTGCGCGGCCAGTTCGGTCTGACGCCGTTTCTCGTGGCGGAAAGCGGCGACCTCGCGGGCGCGGGCGTCGTCCTCGACCACGATCAACTCGTCGCCGGCCTCCGGTGTGCCGGAAAGACCGAGCACCTCGACCGGCTCGGAAGGACCGGCCGATTTCACCTGCTCGCCACGGTCGTTGATCAGCGCGCGCACCCGCCCCGACTCCGATCCCGCGACGAAGATGTCACCGACCTTCAGGGATCCGCGCCGTACCAGCACCGTTGCCACGGAACCTCGGCCCTGCTCCAGCTTGGCCTCGACGACCACGCCCTCGGCCCGCCTCTCGGCGTTGGCCTGCAGTTCCATCAGCTCGGCCTGCAGGACGATCGCTTCCTCCAGGTCTTCCAAGCCCTGCCCCGTGATCGCCGAGACGGGCACGCAGATGATGTCGCCGCCCATGTCTTCGGGGATCAACTCGTGCTGCAGCAGCTCGTTCTTGACCCGGTCGGGCGTGGCATCCGGCTTGTCCATCTTGTTGATGGCCACGATGATCGGCTTCTCCGCCGCCTTGGCGTGGCTGATGGCCTCCACGGTCTGGGCCTTGATGCCGTCGTCGGCGGCCACGACCAGAACCACGATGTCGGTGACGTCGGCGCCACGCGCGCGCATTTCCGTGAAGGCGGCGTGGCCCGGCGTGTCGAGGAAGGTCAGCTTGTTGCCCGCCGGCGAGACGATCTGATAGGCGCCGATGTGCTGCGTGATGCCGCCGGCCTCGTGAGAGGCCACGTCGGTTTTGCGCAGGGCGTCGAGCAGGCTGGTCTTGCCGTGGTCGACGTGTCCCATGATCGTGATGACCGGAGCGCGTTCTGACAGATTCTCGCCGTCGTCACCGTCGTCGGCGCGCAGGCCGATCTCGATGTCGTCGGCGGACACGCGCTTGGCCTTGTGGCCGAATTCCTCGACGACGAGCTCGGCGGTGTCGGCATCGATCGTCTGGGTGATGGTCGCCATCACGCCCATCTTGAAGAGCGCCTTGACCACCTCGCCGCCGCGCTCGGCCATGCGATTGGCCAGCTCCTGCACGGTGATGGCCTCCGGTATGGTTACCTCGCGCAGGACCTTGGCGCCTTTCTGCAGAGCTTCGCGCGACTTCTGCTTTTCGCGCTCGCGCTGGCGCTTGAGGGCCGCGAGGGAGCGCACGCGCTCCTCGCTGTCGTCCTCCAGTGCCTGGCTGATCGTCAGTTTGCCCTGGCGCCGCCGGGGTTCGCCTTTCTTGGCGGTCGGGGCCGGGACCGGCTTTGCCTTGCTGCGCTTCTTGCTTTCGGCGCTCTCGGCCTCCTCGGCCGGCTTGCGCTTGGGCGCTGCGGCGCCTTCCTTTGGAGCCTGGGCTTGCTTGGCGGCGATCTCGTCCGGTGTCGGAACGGCCGGTTCCGGCGCGCTCTCCACGGCAGGCGCTTCCGCCGGCTGGCTCTCGGCGGCCTGCGCCGCCTGCGTTTCGGCAGCCCGCTTCGCCTCTTCTTCTTCGCGTGCCTGGCGCTCGGCTTCTTCCCGAGCCCGGCGTTCGGCCTCGACGGCCTCACGCTGCTTGCGCTCTTCCTCTTCCTGGGCGCGGCGCTCGCGATCCACATGCGCCTGCTCGATGGCCCTCTGGCGGGCTTCCCGTTCGGCCGGCGTCAGGTTGGACAGGTCCTCGGCCGCCGGCGCTGGCGCGGCGGCGGGTGCCGCTGCGCTCGAGGCGACCGTTTCGGTCTGCGTTTCGGCCTCGGTCGCGCCAGGCCGAACCTCGGCCATCTTGCCGCCTTCGCCGGCGCGATAGGTCCGCTTGCGCTTAACCTCGACCTGCACCGTCTTGGTGCGGCCATGGCTGAAGGACTGGCGAACCTGACCCGTTTCGACCGTCTTCTTCAGTTCGAGTTTTTTCGACCGCCCAAGCGTGAGCGGCTTTTTTTCCCCGGACGTCTTCTCTTCTTTGGTCGTTGTCATGGTCTCTCTAGTCTAACGCGGCTTGCGTTCGCTGGCGGCTGCCTTTTGTGCGGCTGCAGCCGTTTCATAACTCAGGAGCTGTTCTGTCGTCGAAACTAATTGCTTGGCCAGCCCACCCGGTGCGATGGCCACATGAACGACGCTGGTCCGTCCGAAAGCGGTTCCAAGCTCGGTCTGGCTGAACATCTCCACCAAGCTGAGCCGGGAATTGGCTGATTCCTCAAGGGTTTCCGCGATCGCCGCCGCGACGCCGGCCAGCCTTTGCCGGCTGCCGGGCGAGCCGTCGGCAGCCTGCACCACCAAGGCCGCACGCCCCTGCTCGATCCAGCTTTTCACGCGGTCGAAGCCGGCGACAGCCTGACCGGCCCGTTTCGCGAAGCTGATCAGATCGAGGATACGGCGACGCAGCAGGTCATCCACGCGGGCCGGCAGGTCCTCCGGAACGGCGACCGGCTGTCTCGCGGCCTTCGTGAATAGCTTCTTCGCGATCGCCGTTTCCAGCAAGGCGCGATCCGGCGTGACGTAGAGACCGCGGCCGGGCAGCTTCTCCCCCAGGTCGGGCACCAGTTGACCCTCGGGAGAGACGACGAAGCGCAGCAGGCCGCCCTTGGGACGACTCGCGCGGGTGACCAGGCAGCGCCGCTGCGGCCCGGCCGACTTCCGGCTGGGGGCGGAGGCGTTGCGTCCGATCTCCGAACGGTCGTCCTGGTGCGTTGCGGGGGGCGCCTGCATTCGGTCCCAGATGGCTCCTCTCGGCTTACGATCCCGGCTGGGTCGAGTTTTCGGTCTCGGGCGTTCCGGTCTCGGGCGTTCCAGTCTCGGGCGTTCCGGCCTCGGAGGCTTCCGGGGCCGGCGTGTCGTCGTCGCCGAACCAGTGGGCGCGTGCCGCCATGATGATGGCGTTGGCCTCCTCCTCGCTCGGCGCTTCCTCTCCCAGGATTTCGATCAGCTCGTCGCTGGCGAGGTCGCCCAGATCGTCGAGCGTCTTGATCGGTCCATAGGGTTCGGCAGCCTCGCCGAGCTTGACCAGCATGGAGGCTGTCAAACCCTCGATGGCGGCAATCTCGTCGCTGACCCCCATCTCCGCCCGCTTGGCGTCGAGCTGACGCTCCTGCTCTTCGAGCCAGGATTCGGCGCGTGCGCGCAACTCCTCGGCCACTTCCTCGTCGAAGCCCTCGATGTCGATCAAGTCCTCGATCGGCACATAGGCGATCTGCTCCACCGACGTGAAGCCCTCGGCGACCAGAAGGTGGGCAATGACGTCGTCGACGTCGAGCGCCTCGATGAAGAGCTGCGAGCGGTTGTGGAACTCTTGCTGACGGCGGGCGCTTTCTTCCTCTTCGGTCAGGATGTCGATATCCCAACCGGTCAACTGTGAGGCGAGGCGGACGTTCTGGCCGCGCCGGCCGATGGCCAGCGACAGCTGCTCGTCGGGAACCACCACCTCGATCCGGCCCTGCTCTTCGTCGAGCACAACCTTGGTGACCTCGGCCGGCGCCAAGGCGTTGACCACGAAGGTTGCCGGTTCCGGCGACCAGGGGATGATGTCGATCTTTTCGCCCTGCAGCTCCGCGACCACGGCCTGCACGCGGCTGCCGCGCATGCCCACGCAGGCTCCGACCGGATCGATCGAGTTGTCGTGGCTGATCACCGCAATCTTGGCGCGACTGCCGGGGTCGCGGGCGACCGCCTTGATCTCGATGACACCGTCGTAGATCTCCGGAACCTCCTGGGCGAAGAGCTTCTTCATGAAGTCTCCGCGCGTGCGCGACAGGAAGATCTGCGGGCCACGCGGCTCGCTGCGCACGTCGTAGATGAAGGCACGCACCCGGTCGCCGGTCCGCACGGATTCACGCGGCAGGGTTTCGTCGCGGCGCATCAGACCTTCGGCGCGACCCAGATCGACGGTGACGTTGCCGAACTCGTTGCGTTTGACGATGCCGTTGACGACCTCGCCGACGCGGTCCTTGTACTCCTCGTACTGGCGGCCGCGTTCGGCGTCGCGCACGCGCTGTACGATCACCTGCTTGGCTGTCTGGGCCGCGATCCGGCCGAGATCGATCGGCGGCAGCTCGTCGATCAATTCGTCCCCGAGTTGGGCCTCGGGCTCGCGCAGGCGGGCGTGATCCGGCGTGATCTCGGTGAACTCGTTCTCCACCGGATCGGCGACCGTCAGATAGCGGCGCAGTTTGATCTCGCCGGTTCGGCGATCCATCTCGGCGCGAATGTCGTGCTCGTGGCCGTACTTGGCCCGGCCCGCCTTCTGGATCGCCTGCTCCATGGCGACGATCACTTCGTCCGGTTCAATTCCTTTTTCGCGCGCAACCGCTTCGGCCACTTGCAGCAGTTCGGTGCGATAGGTCGGCGTGGTGTCCATCGCTTTTCGTCGTCCGTCCTCAGGTCTCCGACCGGCTCGGCGCTGTCCTCTTCAGCAACGCCTCGGTCATGATCAACTTTGCCTTGGCGATCTCGGCGAAGGGCAGGTGCTTGCGCCCCTCCTGCGTGTCGATCACCACCTCCTGCCCCTCGACCCCGACCAGCGGTCCGCTGAAGCGGCGCTGGCCCTCGCGGGGGGCGATCAGTTCCACGCGGGCCTCGAAACCGGCCCAGCGGGAGAAGTCTTTCAGCCGCGTCAGCGGCCGGTCTATCCCCGGCGAGGCCACCTCCAGCAGGTAGGCTTTCCCGATCGGGTCTTCCACGTCGAGCAGCGTGGATACCGTGCGGCTGGCCTTGGCACAGTCCGCGACAGTCATGCTGCCGTCAGGCCGTTCGGCCAGCACCTGCAGCTTCAGCTTGACGCCGCGACCGCCCGAAAGCTGCACGCGAACCACGTCGAAGCCCAGGTCTTCGAGCGCCGGCGTGATCAGATCCGACACGGCAGCGGCTTGCGCCGTATCGATGCTCCCGGTCCCGGCGTCGGTCCCAGCGTCGGTTGTGCGGCCCGCCGTCGCGGCGCGCTTCTTCTCCCGGTCGTCTCGCCTGCGGGCCGAACGCTTCATCGCCGCGGCGACCTCCCAACAACGCCTACCCGCCGGCATCCAGCAATAAAAAATGGCGGGCCGAGGCCCACCATATCGATTGAGCCGACCCAAACAGCGAGCCTTCTCTATGGCAGCTATGAAGATAATCCCGGAGGGGTCGAAGTTTCAAGGCGGAAGCGCGCTTTCTCTCCGCTCGCCTCACACGCGGGGGCGGCGACGGAACTTCAGATAGATGGGTCGCCGGCCCGCTGCGACGGCTTTGGCTTCGTACCTCGTTCCGGGCCAGTCGTCCGGGCGCCCAAAGGCATCGGCAGCGGCGCGCGCTGTCCAGATAAAGTCGGGACTCTCCAGCAACTGCTTCAACATCCAGGCCTGCATCTTGGGATCGTCGCTTGCGGCCCGCAGTTCCGCTCCGTCTCTCATGGCCTGCGCCAACAGGTCGAGCGTTTCGCGCTGCAGGAAGCGGCGGCTGGCATGGCGACGTTTCGGCCAGGGGTCGGGAAACAGCAGGAAGGCGCGCGCGAGGCTGCCTGCGGGAAGGCGTTCCAGCAGCAGGCGGGCGTCGGCCATGGCGATGCGGACGTTCTCGAGAGCATCGCGCTCCACGGCGCGGAGCAGGCTGGCGACGCCGTTCTCAAACACCTCGCAGCCGATGATCCCGATATCCGGGTTCTCGCGCGCTTGCCAGGCAAGGTGCTCGCCGCCGCCGAAGCCGATTTCCAGCCAAACGCCTCCATTGGCCGAACCGAACTGTGTCTGCAGGTCGAGCGAGCCGCTCTCTGGCAGCGTCACGGCGAGCTGCGGCAAGACCTCCGTCATCAGGCGTTGGAGGCCTGTTCGCAATGGCCGGCCCTTGCGGCGGCCGTGAAGCTTCGGACGAAGCATGATGCTCAGGGTCTTGCGGGCTAAGGGCGGCCGACGACTTACGAAAAGCTTCCGCCTCTCGAACAAGGCCTGCTGAATGAAGGAACCAGCCCAGCCCCTCGCGCGACAGGCTGGCCGAGGCTAGTGGACCGGCGCAGGCGACGAGACGGCGCGATCAGGCGACGCCAAAGTGGGACTTCAAAGCCTCGACCAGATCGGTCCGCTCCCAGGAGAAGCCGCCGTCGGTTTCCGGCTTGCGTCCGAAGTGGCCATAGGCCGCGGTGCGTGCGTAGACCGGTCGATTGAGGTGAAGGTGCTCGCGGATCCCGCGCGGCGATAGCTCGACCAACTGACACAAGGCCTTGGCGATCTCGTCCTCCGACACCTTGCCGGTGCCCTCGGTCCCGACGTAGACGCTCAGGGGTTTCGAGACGCCGATCGCATAGGAAAGCTGCAGCGTGCAGCGTTCGGCAAGCCCCGCCGCGACCACGTTTTTCGCGAGGTAGCGGGCGGCGTAGGCGGCCGAGCGGTCGACCTTGGTAGGGTCCTTACCGGAGAAGGCGCCGCCGCCATGCGGTGCGGCGCCGCCATAGGTGTCGACAATGATCTTGCGGCCGGTCAGCCCCGCGTCCCCGTCCGGACCGCCGATCACGAAGCGGCCCGTCGGATTGACGTAGAAATCCTCCTCCGGGCACATCCAGCCCTCGGGCAGGACGTTGATCACGTGCGGACGCACGATCTCGCGGACGTCGTCCTGGTTCAGGTCTTCGCGATGCTGAGTGGACACCACGACGGAGGTGGCGCGAACCGGCTTTCCGTTTTCGTAGGCGAGCGTCACCTGACTCTTGGCGTCCGGACCCAGGCCCGGTTCCGCACCCGAATGCCGCGCCTCGGCAAGCGACTTCAGAATGCTGTGGCTGTAGTAGATCGGCGCCGGCATCAGATCTTCGGTTTCGTCGCAGGCAAAGCCGAACATGATGCCCTGGTCGCCTGCGCCCTCATCCTTGTTGCCGGCTGCGTCCACACCCATCGCGATGTCTGCCGACTGTTTGTGGATGTAGTTCTCCAGGGTCAGGGTCTTCCAGTGAAAGCCTTCCTGTTCGTAGCCGATGTCCCTAACCGCATGCCTGGCGACATCCTCCAGCATCTCCTTGCTAACCTGCTCGGGGCCGCGGACTTCGCCGGCCAGAACGACACGGTTTGTCGTCGTCATGGTTTCGACGGCCACGCGTGCCTGCGGATCATGGGTCAGGAAGGTGTCGACGATGGCATCCGAAATACGGTCGCAGACCTTGTCCGGGTGCCCCTCCGATACGGACTCGCTGGTGAACAGGAAATTGCCGGCACGCACGTCTTATTCCTCCGCTCGCTAGACCCGGATCTCGGGACTTCTTGAATGTCTACGATGAAGCGCCGAGGCCTCTTGTTTGGGCGCGACGGTGTTGAGGCACCGTGCGGCTCACCGTGCAAGTAGCGGACTGCAATCCGGTGCAACGCGGAGCGGCGCCACTTTGCAAAGAGCGGGTCGTCGGCGCAAGTCCGGATTAGGACATCGTTCGCATTTACGTGAGGGAAGGTGTAGGCGGCGATGTGACCTTTTCTAGTCGGTCACTCCTCGGGCGCGCGTCCGACGACTTCGTCACTGCGGGCTGCCAGGGCCTTGGTCATCTCGAACAGCCGTTTACGCACCTGCGAGTCGTGAATGCGATAGTAGGCTCTGACGAGTTCCAAGGTTTCGCGCTTGGCCATAGGGTCGGGTTCGGCCTCATAGGGCTCCGGCTGTTCGGCCAAGCCGCGCAGCTGACCGGGCGAACGGACTGCAACCTCGTCGTGCATTTCCTCGAAGAAGAAATTGATGTCGGTGTCGAGCACGCGCGCCAGATCGTAGAGGCGGCTCGCGCTGACCCGGTTCGCGCCTCTTTCGTACTTCTGCACTTGCTGGAAGGTGAGCCCGATCGCCTCGCCGAGCTTCTCCTGGCTCATTCCCAAAAGAGTACGGCGCTGCCTCACTCTTTGCCCAACGTGTACATCCACTGGGTTAGGCCCGTCGCCTCCTCGCCCTTTCGGACGTTGCGTAGTCATCCCCGCATGTGCCCCTGTCGCTGAACGTTGCCGATATCCAAGGCCTAGTCACACTTATGTATGCCGTCAACTATCTAATTTTGATACCACTTCGGAGCGAAACTACGAAAAGAAGACTTTTCGTTACGCTAGTACTTTGTTGCGCTATTTAGAAGTACAAGCATTGCAGCACCTGCTTTGCGTGAATTCACGCTAACGTATATGTGAGGGTGTTCGACACTGAGCTCCGACCTTGGGCGCGTTATATCAGCCAAGGCAGTGTTGTACAGCCGGCGAAGACTACTGTTTCTGTTTATCGGATTGAATTATTGTAGAATCCGATGTAATCGGCCGACCACGATTTATCTGATTTCGCTCGTGGAGGTTGCTGTCTCGCCACGGCCAAACAGACGGCCGGCAATCAACAACAAGACGAGCAGGGGCAGCAGAAACCAGCGTCCGAGACTTGCATAGGGGGTCGCCGGCAGTGGCTGTGGAAGAGCCGCGTCTAGCGTGCCTTTCGCGTTGAGACCGAGTTTGGCCAGGGTCCGCCCGTAGGGATCGACGACAGCCGAGATGCCGGTATTTGCCGCGCGCACGAGCGGCAGCCCTTCTTCGACCGCGCGAAGCCGTGCCGCGGCGAAGTGCTGATAGGGGCCGCTGGAGGTACCGAACCATGCGTCATTGGTCAGGTTCAGCAGCCAGTTCGGCCGCTGGTCGGCCACAATCCGGCCGGAGAAGATCACCTCGTAGCAGACCAAGGGGCCGACCGCCGGCAGTCCGGGAAGCTGCAGCGTGCGAAGGCCTGGACCCGGCGTGAAGTCACGCCGTCCCTCGGTGATCTTGGCCATGTCGAGCAGCCCGCGAAAAGGTACGTACTCGCCGAAGGGCACCAGATGGAACTTGTCGTAGCGCGCTGCGAGATCCCCGTTCTGCCGCAACGCCAGGACGGAGTTGTAGACTAGGCTGTCGGGATCGCCCCGGTCCTCGGCGCCTCCGTCGCGCGCTGGGGCGCCGAACAGGAAGACGGTTCCCGGACGGGCCAACTGGCCGAGTTCCTCGAGAAGATCGCTGTCGCGGTCCAGCAGGAAGGGAACGGCCGTCTCCGGCCAGATCACATGCGTGATGTCTTCCCAGCCCGGTGCCATCGACAGGCTGGCCTGATCGCGCAGGTGCTGCAGGCGCAGCTCGCGCTGCCACTTCGTCTCCTGTGCGATGTTCGGCTGCACGATACGCAGGCGGATATCAGCGACTGCCGCTTCGCCCAGCGGCGACGCCAGCCCTAGGCGAAGCGCCCCGCCGGCGGCGGCCAGCAGCAGCAGGCCATAGGCGGTGAAGGTTACCGCGCCTCGCCGCCACCCCGGTTTCCCGGTCCCGCCTCCGCCGTCCACCAGCGTTGCGGGCGCCATTGCGGCGAGCAAGGTCAAGGCCGAGAGCAACCAGACACCGCCAAGCGCTGCCGGCTGCAACATGATGTCGGAGAAGCTCCAGACGGTGCCGATCAGGTTCCAGGGAAAACCGGTCAGAACCCAACTCCGCAGCCATTCGGCGACGAGCCAGGCGGCGGCAAGCCAGAAAATCCTGTTTGAGCCCTGCCAACCCAGCGACCAGGCGACCAGGGTGGCGCCGCCGGTGAAGAGCGCGAGACCGACGGAAAGGCCGCCGACGGCAATCGGTAGGAACCACCAGAAGGCCGCGAAGTCGACCGTCATGGCGATACCGACCCAGTAGAGGCCGGCCAGGAAGTAGCCGGCGCCGAAAGCCCAGCCGAGGCCAAAGGCGGCCGACCGCGTGGCGGCGCCGTCGAGGAGCCAGATCAGACCGACGAAGGCCGGGATCAACAGCGGTAGCAGATGAAGCGGCGGCAGGGCGCCTGCTGCCAGGATCCCAAGCAGCGCGGCGAAAGCCAGTCTCCGCCTGCCCGTCAACCGAGACAGGCGGGTTGCCCAATCGGTCAGCATAGGCTCAGGTTTTTGCAGCAGGGGCGTCGGCGGAACCGTCGCCAGACGTCGCCTCGTCCCGTCGCGAGACAACCTCGGCTTTCGGAGGAGCGCTTTCGCCCAGCGCGGCCGACGTCGGCCTGCTCAGTCTCTTCTTCTGCCCGTTTGCCTGTGCGCCGGTTCCGTGTGCACCCATCTTTTGCGCACCGGTCTCTTGCGCGGCGGCCCCGCCGCCGTTGTCGGGCAGGTTTCGAAGACGAAGGCGTTTCACCCGGCGCGGATCGGCCTGCACGACCTCGAAGACCATCTTCGAATGGGGATGTTCGATCAGTTCGCCGCGCGCCGGCACCCGGCCCGCCAGTGAGACCACGAGCCCTCCGAGCGTGTCGATGTCTTCCTCGCGCTCTTCCTCCGACAATAAGACACAGATCTCTTCCTCGAAATCCTCGATCGGCATCCTCGCATCCGCCAAGAGCGATCCGTCGGCGCGGCGCGCCAGTTTCGGGCCTTCCAGGACGTCGTGTTCGTCTTCGATCTCGCCGACGATCTGCTCGACCAGATCTTCGATGGTGATCAGTCCGTCGATTCCACCGTACTCGTCGACCACGACCGCCATGTGCGCGCGCAGCAGTCGCATCTCTAGCAGCAGGTCGAGCACCAGCATCGAGGGCGCGACGACCTGTAGCGGCCGAACGATGTTGGGGAGTCGGAAGCGCCGATCGCCCTTGGCGTAGCCCAGCACATCCTTGATGTGAACGAAGCCGATCGGGTCGTCCAGATTCTCTCGATAGACCGGCAGGCGCGAGTGTCCGGCCTGTTTGAAGGTTTCGATGAGGCTGTCCAGATCCGTGTCGGCCTCCACCGAGACGATGTCCGCTCGCGGGACCATGACGTCGTAGGCCGTCAGATGGCGCAGTTTCAGGATGTTGGCGAGCATCATACGCTCGTTACTGCCGATCGATGGCGTACCTTCCTCTTCGCCTTCGTCGATCTCGCCGATGATTTCTTCGATGGTGTCGCGCAGCTGATCGCCGTTGCGACCCTTGAACAGTCGCCTCAACCAGCCGCGGCCGTTGCCTGCCTGGGACGTGTCGCTCATCCGGCCGCTTCCCCGAATTCTTGAAGCCGATAGGGGTCGGCGATTCCCAGATCGCCCAGGATCTGCCGTTCAAGCGTTTCCATGGCCTCGGCTTCGGGCGTCGTCTGGTGATCCCAACCGAGCAGATGCAGAACCGCATGCACCGTCAGATGACTTAGATGATCGGTCAGGCTCTTGCCCTGCTCGACCGCTTCGCGCGCGACGGTCTCGTAGGCCAGGATGATATCGCCGAGCATAACGATGCCGGACGGATCGGTGCTGCCGTCGGGAAAGGACAGCACGTTGGTCGGTCGGTCCTTTCCGCAATAGGTCGCGTTCAAGTCCCGGACTCTGGCGTCGTCGCTCAGGGCAATGGCAACGCGGCTTGGACCGTCCTTGCCAGCGCTGGCCCTTGCGGCGCGTGCCGCCGTCTTCACACAGGTCGCAAGCTCCAGCGGGACAGAGCCCCAGGCCGGGCTGTCGTGCAGGACGTCGACCTCAAGGGATCGCGGACTTGGATCGGGTTCGTCGTCTTCAGTCATGGCGATTGCGCCGGCCCGGTTTTCTCTCACGTCAATCCAGTGTTTCCGGGGGACTCGGCGGCTTCGGGGTCCTCGTTACTTGCCTTCGAAGAGATCGGCCTCGGGCGGTCCGTCTTCAAGCGCTTGGTCGTAGGCCCGAACGATACGCGTTACCAGGGGGTGGCGCACCACATCGGAATCAGTGAACTGCGTAAAGCCGATGCCCGGCACGTTCTTCAGGATCGCGACCGCCTCCTGCAGGCCGGATCGCTCGTTGCGCGGCAGGTCCACCTGGCTCAGGTCGCCCGTTACGGCCATACGCGAATTCTCGCCCAACCGGGTCAGGAACATCTTCATCTGCGTGGCCGTGGTGTTCTGCGCTTCGTCGAGAATGACGAAAGAGTTCGACAGGGTCCGGCCGCGCATGAAGGCCAGCGGCGCGATCTCGATCTCGCCGCCCACGATGCGTTTGGTAACGGCGTCGCCCGGCATCATGTCGTGCAGTGCGTCGTACAGCGGGCGGAGGTAGGGGTTGACCTTCTCCTCCATGGTGCCCGGTAGGAAGCCCAGGCGTTCGCCTGCTTCGACGGCCGGGCGGGAAAGAATGATGCGGTCGATCTGGCCCTGCTTGAGCAGGGCGACGGCCATGGCGACCGCCAGATAGGTCTTGCCGGTGCCGGCCGGACCCAGTCCGAAAGCAAGGTCCTTGGACATCAAGGCACGCAGGTAGGCTGCCTGGCGGCCCGAGCGCGGCGTGATGTGCTTCTTGTAGGTGGCGACTGTCAGGTCCCCGGCGTGCAGGGCTTCCGGTCCGTCGGCTCTGGCGTTTTCGGCCGGGGTTTCGCCGTCCGAAGGCCGTTCCAGCGCCATACGGGCCGCCGCGTCGATCTCCGCCGCTCCCACGCTCAAACCCTTCCGCAATCGCTGCTCCAGCGCCTGGAGCGCCTGAGTGGCCGCCGCTTGGGCCTCGGGAGATCCCACCACAGTGACTTCGTTCCCAAAGGAATGGAGTTGGACGCCGATCAGTTCCTCCAGGCGCACGAGATTCCGGTCGTGCTGACCGAACAGCAGCGGCAGAAGCGTGTTGTCCTCGAAGTGAAGCTTGGTCGGAGAAGCGTCGTTCAAACGCAAGCGGGTCCTTCAGGCGGCACCGGTCTGTTCAAAGACCGTTGAGGCAACGGTCGAGTCCGGCCGGTAGTCTAGCGTGACTACGCGTCCAGCCAAAGAGTTGCCGTGTGCGGCCTCGATGTCCACCTCGATAATGTGACCGATCAGGCGCTCGGGAGCCTCGACCACGACGGACTGCATCCAGGGGCTTCGCCCGATCAGTTGTCCCGGCCGCTTTCCGGGCTTCTCCAAAAGCACGTCCAGTCGTGCGCCGATCTTCCCTTGGTTGAAGGCGAGTTGTTGCGCGCCGATCAGTTGTTGCAGGGCTGTCAGTCGCTCCGTCTTCACGCTTTCAGGGACTTGCGCCTCGATGTCGGAGGCCGGCGTGCCGGGCCTGGGGGAATACTTGAAGCTGTAGGCTTGAGCGTAGCCGACGTCGGTCACCAGACGCAGGGTGTCCGCGAAGTCCAGGTCCCTTTCGCCGGGGAAGCCCACGATGAAGTCGCTGGACAGCGACAGATCGGGCCGCGCATTGCGCAGGTCTCCGACGAGGCGCCGATAGTCGTCGGCGCTGTGTTTGCGGTTCATTGCCGAAAGGATGCGGTCGGAGCCCGACTGCACCGGCAAATGCAGATAGGGCATGAGCTTGGGTTCGTCCCGATGGGTCGCGATCAGCTCCGCGTCCATGTCGCGCGGATGGCTGGTGGTGTAGCGCAGGCGCTCCAGCCCGTCGATTTCGGCCAGACGGCGCAACAGGCGGCCCAACCCCCAGGTCTTGCTGGCAGGGATGGGAGAGGCGACGCTGGGTCCCTCGCCGTGATAGGCGTTGACGTTCTGGCCGAGCAGCGTGATTTCCAGCGCCCCGCCCGCGACAAGCCGCTCCGCCTCCGAAATGATATCGGTAACGGGCCGTGAGAACTCCGCGCCCCGGGTGTAGGGCACGACACAGAAGCTGCAGAACTTGTCGCAGCCTTCCTGTACCGACAGGAAAGCCGCCGCGCCTTGGCCGGCGCTTTCTTCCGGCAGATGGTCGAATTTGGAGTCCAGCGGAAAATCCGTATCGACCAGTCCGCGTCCGTCGCCGGCCAGCAGCCGCGTCACCATCTCCGGCAGGCGGTGATAGGTCTGCGGCCCAAAGACGAGATCGACGGCGGGGGCCCGTCGCAGCATCTCCTCGCCCTCAGCCTGAGCTACGCAGCCGGCGATGCCGAGAAGTACCTGCCGACCCTCAGCGGCGGCGGTGGTCTTGAGCGGACGCAGCCGCCCGATTTCCGAGTAGACTTTCTCGCTCGCCTTCTCCCGGATGTGGCAGGTATTGAGGATGACGAAGTCCGCTTCCTCCACTGCCTCGGTTCGAGCATAGCCGAGCGGTGCCAGGGCGTCCGCCATACGAACGGAATCGTAGACGTTCATCTGGCAACCGTAGGTCTTGATGTAGAGCTTCTTTGGCACGGCGTTCGGATGTTCAAAGGCGATGTCGGGATCGCGATGGCGCGAAAGGTAGCACCGCCGATTGGCGGCATAAAGGGAGGGTGACCGAAGTCCGACAATCCGCTGCGGAAATCCTTTCAGTCGAGGTTGCTCAAGGGTTCCGGTCGAACAGGGGCGACGTGCAAACGCTCGAGACCTGAGTGCAGTCCGCCGTCGGCTTGTTGCTGCAGCCTGTCGAGATCGCGCTCGCGGACGTCGGCGATCGTACCGACGACCCTCTCCTCCGAAGTGCCGAGCGCCAGCAGCACTTTTTCGGCCAGACGCAGGGCCGATTCGAATGTCTCGCGAACGGAGTAGTCCACCTCCGCCTGACGCAGCCTGATCGAGTGCCGGCGGTCGTAGGAACGCACGTAGAGCTTGGCTTGTGCGAACTCGGCCTTGACCAGGGCAACGATCTGGTCGGCGGTTTCCGGGTCGTCAACGCAAACCGCGATCAGGTCGGCATCGGCCGCGCCTGCGGCGCGCAGGACGTCGCGTCGCCGGCCGTCGCCGTAATGCACCCGAAAGCCGAAGCGCTGTGCATCCAGAACGCGGTCGGCATCGTTGTCGAGGATCGTGACCTCGACACCTTCGGCGAACAGCGGTTGCGAAACGATCTGACCGAAGCGGCCGAAGCCGATCACCAGAGTGTTCCCTTTCGCATCCTCGAAGGTTTCTTCGAGATCCCGAGCCGCCGCTTCCGGCAGAAAGAGAGGTTCCAGGCGGGCGACCAAAGGAGAGATCGCCATGGAAAGCGTGACGACTGCGATCAGGATGGACGAGAGCTCATCGGCCAGCAGCCCGGCGCTCGCGGCTGCGGCAAAGAGCACGAAGCCGAATTCGCCGTGTTGCGGCAGGGCCAGGGCAATCTGAATCGACGCCTTGCGGTCGATCTTGAACAAGCCCGCCAGAACATAGAGCGCCAGCCCCTTCAGCAGCATGGCAGTCGGAACGGCCATCAGGATCGAGACCCAGTTGGCTGCAACGGCTTCGAGATTCAGCGACAGACCGACGGCCATGAAAAACAGCCCGAGAAACAGACCGCGAAAGGGCTCGATGTTGGCTTCGACTTCGTGTCGGTAGGCCGACTCGGCCAGCATGACACCGGCGAGGAAGGCGCCCATGGCGTAGGACATGCCGGCGAAGTCCATCAGCAGACTTGCCGCGATCACGACACCCAGCGCGCTGGCGGTCATGATCTCCTGCATCTTGCTGCGGGCCAGCAGATGAAACAGCGGGTCGAGCAGGTACTTTCCGGCAAGGATCAGGAGAGCGATCGCGGCCAGGGCAACCGCCAGACGCAGGAGGCTCTGCGAGAGGTCCATGCTCTCACCGGTCGGTGCCAGAAAGGCCACCAGCAAAAGCAGAGGTACGATGGCCAGATCCTGAAACAGCAGGATCGAGAAGGACTTGCGGCCGTAGAGGCTGGAACGCTGGCGCCGCTCGTCCAGCGTCTGCATGACGAGAGCGGTGGAGGAGAGCGCCAAGCCCAGGCCGATGACCGCCGATGCTGCCAGCGGTAATCCGAGCAGTAGGGCGGGGATCGCCAGAACGCCTCCGCAGAGCAGCATCTGTGCCAGCCCGAGCCCGAAGATGTCGCTGCGCATGGTCCAGAGGGCTGTCGGTTTCAGCTCCAGACCGATGACGAAGAGGAAGAGGACAACTCCGAACTCCGCGAAGTGCAACAGCTCTTCCGGGTGTTCCGTGAAGCTGCCCGGCAGAGCGAGCTGCACTGCGAGACCCGCCGCGAGATATCCCAGTATGGTCCCCAGTCCGAGCCGCCGGAAGATCGGTGCGAAGAGGCAAGCTGCGGTAATCAGGGCCAGGGCGTTCCAAAACAGCAGTTCGATCGGACTAGGGTCGAAGGCGGGCATGTCCGTCGCTCCGAGTGGTTGGTTCGGTCGGGCTTCGCTTTTTGCGGTGCACTCTAGCCGGCGGCGCATGCGAAAACATGCGCTGTTTGGAGCTGACCGTTCCACGGATGGCCGACGACCCAGCTACGACTCTGTCTCGCTACACCGATTGTCATTGGAAACTTCCGACGGCCTCTGCCAGCCTGAGCAGAAATCAACCCCAGGGTTCCGCCCCAGGGTTCCGCATCGTAGATCCCTTGACCTGAGGTGCGGAGGTCGTGCGTGAGGAGGTGGCAGAGTGTCTGAGTTGCAGCCGAAGTCCGTTACGCCAACGGTGGCCTGGCCGGAGATACCCTTCGATGCCTGGCGCGAGACCTGCCAGGCCTTGCATCTCTTCACGCAGGTCGTCGGGAAGTATCGGCTCGCCCGCACGCCCTGGGTCAACCACTCGTGGCACGCGACGCTCTACGTTACGCCGCGCGGTCTGACCACCGGGCTGGTGCAGGACGGCGAGCTCGCCGTCGAGGTCAAGTTCGACTTCGTTGCCCAGCAGCTCGTCGTTGAGGCGACCGGAGGCCGGCAGGCCGACTTCGCATTGGAGCCGATGTGCGTCGCCGATTTTCACGGCCGCTTTCTGACGACCCTCAAGTCGGTCGGCGCAACGCCGACCTTTCACGGACGCCCGAACGAGTTGCCCGATCCTGTAGCTTTTCGGGAGGACAGGCAGGATCGGCCCTGGGACGGCGAGGCCGTGCAGCGATTTCATCGCGCGCTGGTCTCGATAGACCGAGTTTTTCAGGAATTCCGCACGAGCTTCCTCGGCAAGGTCAGCCCCGTCCACCTTTTCTGGGGCAGTTTCGATTTGGCCGTCACACGCTTCTCCGGCCGGCCGGCGCCATTGCACCCTGGCGGTATCCCGGCCTTGCCCGACGAGGTGACGCAGGAGGCCTATAGCCACGAAGTCTCCTCGGCCGGTTTCTGGCCCGGAGGCGGCCCTGTCGATGCGCCGGCCTTCTACTCCTATGCCTATCCGACCCCGGATGGCTTCGGTGCGGGGCGGGTGCAGCCGGCGGAGGCCTACTTCGACACGGCCGCCGGCGAGTTCATTCTGCCTTACGATGCCGTGCGTCAGGCCGCCGATCCCCACGCGGCTCTGCTGTCCTTCCTGCAGAGTAGCTACGAGGTCGCTGCGGATCTGGGCGCCTGGGAACGGACGACCCTGGATTGCCCGAACGGCAAGCCCCTGGTACCGAGGCCCCTGACGCTGCGCTGACCCTCCAGTCTCGGGACCCTGCCAATTCCGCTAGATCCGCAGATGCCGCTAGATCCACAGATTCTGCCGCTCTACTTCGCGACGATCCTTGTCCTGATCCTCGTACCGGGGCCGACCTCGCTGTTGGTTGTCAGCCGCAGTCTGTTCCAGGGGCGCTGGATCGGCTGCGTCACCTCCTTGGGTACGTTGAGCGGCAACCTGGTTCATACCGCGCTGGCGGCTGCCGGTATCTCGGCCGTCGTTGCGGCTTCGCCGGCTCTGTTCGATGCGCTCAGACTCGCCGGGGCGGCTTACCTCGCCTGGCTCGGAGCCAGAGCCCTCTATTCGGCTTGGCTGGCGTGGCGCAGCAACAGTGGTCAGCAGTTCAGGCCGCTGCCGCCAAGCTCATCGCATCGTGCCTTCGTCCACGCGCTCTTGACCAATCTTCTGAACCCGAAGGTGATCCTGTTCTACCTGGCGTTCGTGCCGCAGTTCGTCTCTGCCTCGGCGGGGCCGGTGGCGCTCCAGACCCTCCTGCTCGGCGCCATGCTGGCATCCGTGGCGACGGTCTATCACCTGGGGCTGGTCTGGATTGCGGCCGGGACGGCGCAGCGCCTTCTGCGGATGCGCCTGTTCAACGTCCTGCTGAACGGCATCACCGGGCTTCTGTTCATCGGCTTCGCGATCCGGATCTTCCTGACCGAACGCAAGTTCGCCTGACGTCTCGCGGGGCTGTGCGGTCAGGCGGTGAAATCCCGCACGTCCGCCAGACGGCCGCTGATGGCGGCGGCGGCGGCCATGCCCGGGCTCATCAAGTGGGTCCGCCCGCCGGGGCCTTGCCGGCCCTCGAAGTTGCGGTTGGAGGTGGAGGCGCAGCGCTCCCCCGGCGCCAGTTTGTCGGCATTCATGGCCAGACACATGGAACAGCCCGGCTCGCGCCAGTCGAAGCCGGCTTCCACTAGGATGCGGTCGAGGCCTTCGGACTCGGCCTGCTCTTTCACCAGACCGGAGCCCGGCACCACCATGGCGTAGACGCCTTCGGCCACCTTGCGGCCCTTGGCAATCTCGGCGACGGCGCGCAGATCCTCGATGCGGCCGTTGGTGCAGGAGCCGATGAAAACCTTGTCGACGGTCACGTCCTGCAGCCTCTGGCCGGCCGCTAGACCCATGTACTCCAGCTTGCGCTCCAGCGCCGAGCGCTGATCCGCTGCAGTGGCGCCATCGGGTGCCGGCACGGCGCCGGAGATCGGCAGCACGTCCTCCGGGCTGGTCCCCCAGGTCACCTGCGGTTCGATGTCGGTGACCGACAGGGAGACTTCCGTGTCGTAGGCCGCTTCGGGATCGGAGGGCAGCGCGCGCCAATAGGCCAGGGCCTGTTCCCAGGCGCCGGCCTTGGGCGCGCGCGGGCGGCCCATCAGATAGTCGAAGGTGGTTTGATCCGGCGCGATCAGTCCAGCCCGCGCGCCAGCCTCGATCGACATGTTGCAAACCGTCATCCGGCCCTCCATCGAGAGCGCGCGGATCGCCGGTCCCGCATACTCAATCACATGACCGGTGCCGCCCGCGGTCCCGATCTTGCCGATCAGCGCAAGAATCAGATCCTTGGCCGTCAGGCCGGTCGGCAGGTCGCCGTCGACCGTGATCCGCATGTTCTTGGCCGGGCGCTGCAGCAAGGTCTGGGTCGCCAGCACGTGTTCCACTTCGCTGGTGCCGATGCCGAAGGCCAGCGCGCCGAAGGCGCCGTGGGTCGAGGTGTGGCTGTCGCCGCAGACGATGGTCATGCCTGGCTGGGTCAGGCCCTGCTCAGGCCCGATGATGTGGACGATGCCCTGACGCAGATCGGACATGTCGAAGTACTCGATGCCGAAGGCGGCGGCATTGCGCTCCAGCGTGTCGACCTGGATCCGGCTCTGCTCGTCGTCGATGCCCAGCGAGCGGTCTGAGGTGGGAACGTTGTGATCCGCGACCGCCAGCGTGGCCTCGGGCCGTCGCACCGGCCGGCCTGCCAGGCGCAACCCTTCGAACGCTTGCGGACTCGTGACCTCGTGCACCAGATGCCGGTCGATGTAGATCACGCAGGTGCCGTCGTCCTGGCGATCCACCACGTGGGCGTCCCAGATCTTGTCGAAGAGTGTGCGGGGGTGGCTCGGATGGCGGCCGGTTGTCTCGCTGGGCATCGGGTCTTCCTGTCTCTAACCGTTCTATCGTTTTTTGCTTTTGCGCTGCGGGCGGCGAAGATAGCGTCCCGTCGGGTCAAGTCCAATCTCACTCTGCCGGCGTCAGCCATGCAGATCCTCATGAACAAGCAGTAACTAGGGTCGCCAGCCTTCCGCCGATAGCCTATTTCCCGGGGACGACAAAACAGGGAGGCCTATGAGAGTGGCAGAGGTAACCGCAAAGACGTCCGGCGCCGGGGAGCGGAGCGATCCGGGTTCAGCCGCTCGGCCGCCGCTCGATCCCGCCAGCATCGACGTCTGGCTGTTCGACCTGGACAATACGCTTTATCCGGCCTCCTGCCGTCTGTTCGACCAGATCGACCGAGCCATGGGGCGCTATGTCGCCGACCTGCTGAGTTTGGAGCCGGCCGAGGCGCGGGCGCTACAGAAACAGTATTTCCGGGAGCACGGCACGACCCTGCGCGGACTGATGGCCCATCACGACATCGACCCGCACGACTATCTCTCGGTCGTTCACGACATCGACCACACACCGGTTCAGCCGAACCCGCGACTGAACACCGCGCTGGGACGCCTGCCGGGACGCAAACTTGTTTTCACGAACGGCTCCGTGCCCCATGCGGAGGCCGTCCTCCAGCGCCTCGGCATACCCCACCATTTCGAGGCGATCTTCGACATCGTGGCGTCCGACTTCGTACCGAAGCCCGATCCGGCGCCCTATCACGAATTGCTGAAGCGCCACGATATCGATCCGACCCGCGCCTTCTTCGCCGAGGATTCGGCGCGCAACCTTGTCCCCGCCCACGCGCTCGGCATGACCACTCTCTATGTCCAACACGGCGCCGACTGGAACGTCGACCCGCACGTCGGGGCCAACTATATCCACCACCGCTGCGAAGACGTCACCGACTGGGTCGAAGCCGTGGCAGGCGCGCGGGGTCTGTAGAGCGCCCCCATCGCGGACAAGGGCGCCGCCAAAGCTCTACCCCCTTGATTCCCCGTCGTCTCCGACGCACTCTCCGGCGCCCTTCCGGGGCGGGACGGACAGAGCAGAGGGACGGCGAGAGAATGGAGACGGCAGACCTGCAGGCGGCGATCGAGGAAGCCTGGGAACAGCGCGCCGAGATCGGCCTGGAGACCAAGGGCATCGTGCGCGATGCGGTGGAGCTGGCGCTGGCCGGTCTGGACGAAGGCCGCTACCGGGTTGCGGAGCGGGCCGCCGGCGGAAACGGCGACTGGGTCGTGAACCAGTGGCTGAAGAAAGCGGTGCTGCTGTCGTTTCGTTTGAACGACATGGCGGTGATTAGCGGTGGTCCCTGGGACCCCGAGCACGGCCAGGCCACCTGGTTCGACAAGGTGCCCTCCAAGTTTTCCGACTGGAGCGAGGACCGCTTCCGCAAGGCCGGCTTCCGTGCCGTTCCCAACTGTACCGTGCGGCGCAGCGCCTATATCGCACCGGGTGTGGTCCTGATGCCCTCCTTCGTCAATCTTGGCGCCTACGTGGATAGCGGCACCATGGTCGATACCTGGGCCACGGTCGGATCCTGCGCACAGATCGGGAAGAACGTGCATTTGTCTGGTGGCGCAGGGATCGGCGGCGTCTTGGAGCCGCTTCAGGCCAACCCCGTGGTCATCGAGGACAACTGTTTCATCGGCGCCCGCTCGGAAGTCGTCGAGGGTGTGATCGTCCGCGAGGGCGCCGTGCTCTCCATGGGCGTGTTCATCGGCGCCTCGACCAAGATCGTCGACCGGGAAACCGGCGAAGTCTTCCGTGGCGAGGTGCCTGCCTACTCCGTGGTCGTCCCCGGAAGCCTACCGGGCAAGCCGCTGCCCGACGGGACGCCAGGGCCTAGCCTCTACTGCGCCGTCATCATCAAACGGGTCGACGAAAAGACACGCGCCAAGGTCTCGATCAACGACCTGCTGCGCGACTGACATCGCCAGGTTTACTGGTTTGGAGCGCCTTAAGGGCGCACTGGTCGCGGCGAGACGGCGCGCCTATCTCGCGGTGTGAAGACAAGCGCCCCAACAGCAAGATATAACCGGCTCCCATGACCGACAGCCTCCTCTTGGACGAACCGAATACCCTCGACCCCTTGGATTTGGCACAGCGGTTGATCCGCTGCCCAAGTGTGACGCCGGCCGAGGGCGGTGCGCTCGACCTGCTGCAAGCCGAACTCGAGGCCCTGGGATTCGTCTGCCATCGCCTGGTCTTCTCGGAGGCCGGCACCCCCGACGTCGACAACCTCTATGCCCGGCTTGGCAGCGAACAGCCGAATTTCTGCTTCGCCGGGCACACCGACGTGGTGCCTGTGGGCAATACCGCCGACTGGTCCGTCGATCCCTTCGCTGCCGAGGTTCGCGGCGCGGATCTGGTCGGACGCGGGGCCTCCGACATGAAGGGCGCGATCGCCTGCATGGTCGCCGCCATCTCGGACTATCTCGCCGAAAACGGTCGCCCGGCCGGTTCGATTTCCCTTCTGATTACCGGCGACGAGGAAGGTCCGTCGATCAACGGAACGCGGAAGATGCTAGGTTGGCTGGCCGAGCGTGGCGAACGGCTGGATGCCTGCCTGGTGGGCGAGCCGACCAATCCCGAGGCGCTGGGCGACATGGTCAAGATCGGCCGCCGCGGCAGCCTGACCGCCCAGCTTACGGTCGAAGGCGTGCAAGGCCACACGGCCTATCCGCACCTGGCGGACAATCCGGTCCATCATCTGGTGCAGCTGTTGCAGGCCGTCACGGCGGAGCCGTTGGATAGCGGCAGCGACCACTTTCAGCCTTCGACCCTGCAGATCTCCACCGTCGACGTCGGCAACCCGGCGACCAACGTGATCCCGGCCAAGGCGACCGCGGCGTTCAACATCCGCTTCAACGACCTGCATAGCGGCGCTTCTCTGGAAGCTTGGTTGCGCGAGACCTTCGACGGCGTGATGGCCGAGGCTGCGAAGACAGAGGGGTCGCGGGCGACTTACGATTTGCGAATCAGGGTGTCCGGCGAGTCCTTTTTGACGCCGCCGGGTCCGCTTTCGGACCTGCTGCAGGTGGCGGTCGAGGCGGCAACCGGGCAGCGGCCTCAGCTCTCGACCACCGGCGGCACCTCCGACGCCCGCTTCATCAAGGATGTTTGTCCGGTGGCCGAATTCGGACTGGTCGGCAAGACCATGCATCAGGTCGACGAGCGTGTGGCGGTCAGCGATCTCGTCGCTCTGACGAAAGTCTACCGACGGGTGCTGAGGGACTTCTTCGCGGCGGATGCTGCCAGCGTCTCTGGCCAAGGTGCATCTGCTGGAGGCGGGGCCGCGTGACTCTGCCAAGTCAGGCCGAGACGCTCCAGTCCCTCTACGCGGTTTGGCGGTTGCTGCGCGGCGACCGGGGCGCCCTGGCATTGCTCGACGAGAGTCCCAACGGCTTCGTGAAGTCGTTCTTCGCGGCGGCGCTGGTCCTGCCTTTTTGGCTATTGCACGAATGGATGCTGCTGAGCGACGAGCGGGTGTCGCGTGGGTTGCCTTTCCTGTTCGTCATAGAGGGCCTGACCTACACGATCTCCTGGTTGGCCTTTCCCGTTGTGATGACCTTCGTTGCCGAAATGCTGGGGCGCAGCGAGAGCTACTTGCGGCACATCGTGGTCTGGAACTGGGCCGTAGTGATCCAGGCAGCCTTCGCGGTGCCGGTTGCTGCCCTGGCCAGCGCCGCCGAGGTTCCGGCCCTGGGCGGCATCCTTCTGTTGGTTCAGGTCGCGATCTTCGCCTACCAATGGTTCATCACCCGGGTCGCCCTGCAGGTCGACTCCTTCCCCGCCGTCGGGATCGTGCTGATGGCCTGGGTGCTGGATCTGCTGGTGGCCGGTATCGGTCATTCGATGATCGTCACTTAGCCGGGCTGGCGGCTGTGGCCTGCAGTCCGGCATCCATGCACCTTCGTAGACGACCCGCTTAGTAGACGACCCGCGTCAGATAGAGCCCCTCTGCCGGCGCCGTCGGTCCGGCTGCGCGACGGTCCCTTGCTTCCAAGGCGCGAGTGACGTCGTCCGCGCTCCAACGGCCTTGACCGACGAATTTGAGCGTTCCGACCATGTTGCGCACCTGATGGTGCAGGAAGGAGCGGGCGGCGGCGTGGATCTCGATTTCCAGTCCACCGGCGCCCCTGTCCCGAGTCTCGATGCGCAGCTCGTCCAAGGTCTTTTCCGGACTGGCAGCCTGGCATTGGCTGGCTCGGAAGGAGGTGAAGTCGTGGCGTCCGAGCAGTCGGTCGGCTCCGGCCTGCAAGGCGGCCGGATCGAGCTGCTGCGGAACCCACCAGACCTGCCCGCGCTCCACTGCCGGCGGCGCCGGACGACACAGGATGCGGTAGAGGTAGCGTCGTCCTTGCGCCGAGAAGCGGGCATGGAAGTCGTCGTCGACAGGCTCCGCTGACAGCACCGCGATGGGCGCCGGCCTCAGATGTGCGTTGAGGGCCTTGGCGACCGTCGAGACCTCGACCCTCTTCTCGATATCGACATGAGCGACCTGCCCGGTGGCATGCACGCCGGTGTCGGTTCGACCTGCGCCCTGAACTGTCGTGTGCTCGCCGCAGAAGCCGAAGACAGCTTCTTCCAGCGCCGCCTGAACGCTGGGGCCGTTGTCCTGACGCTGCCAACCGACGAAGGGACTGCCATCGTACTCCAGGATCAGCTTGTAGCGGGTCACCGGCCAGGTCCTTCTGCCGGTGCCGGGAGCCGGCTGCCGGTCGGCAACGGGAAGCCCCGCAGGAACGATGCCGTCTCGGCGGCGCCTTTCCCGGAGCGCTGCAGCTTGAGCGGACGCAATGCGCCAGTCCCGCAGGCGACGGTCAAGGAGTCGTCGAGCACTGCGCCCGGACAGCTCGGGCTCACCGCTTCTGGATGTTCGGCGACCTCGGCGGCCAGCACCTTGATGCGCGTTCCCTCGGCTGTCTCGAAGAAGGCGCCGGGCCAGGGCGTGAAGGCCCGTACCTGCCGTTCCAGCTCGACCGCGGGTTTGCGCCAGTCGAGCCGGGCTTCCGCCTTTTCAAGCTTGGCGGCGTAGGTGATGCCTTCGCCGCTCTGGAGAGAGGGCGTCAGACGGCCGGCGGCTCGACCTTCCAGGGCTTCGACAACCAGATCGGCCCCGAGCGCGGCCAGGCGATCGTGAAGACCCTGCGCCGTTTCCTTTGGGTCGATGGCGAGGGCGCGCCGCAGCAGAACCGGGCCGGTGTCGAGACCTTCGTCCATCTGCATGATGCAGATCCCGGTTTCGCGGTCGCCGGCCAGGATCGCGCGCTGAATCGGGGCGGCTCCCCGCCAGCGCGGCAGAAGCGAGGCGTGGATGTTGAGGCAACCCAGGCGCGGACTCTCCAGGATGGCAGCCGGAAGAATCAGCCCGTAGGCCGCCACGACCGCCGCGTCCGCTTGTAGCTCGGCGAAGGCGGCTTGTGCGGCCGGGTCTCGCAGACTGCCGGGCGTTCGTACCGGCCAGCCTTGGGCCTCAGCCGTCGCCTGGACAGGACTCGCTTGGAGTCTATAGCCACGTCCCGAGGGGCGCGGCGGCTGCGAATAGACGCAGACGATCTCGTGTCCCGCCTGCGCGAGCGCCAGCAAGGCGGGCACCGCGAAGTCCGGCGTGCCCATAAAGACGAGGCGCAGCGGTCGCTCAGTTTCCTTGGTCTCTTTCATGTCAGGGGTGTAGCATGCTCACGTTGCGTCCGGCAGATCGAAGCGCGCGCCCAAGGCTGCCGCGGCGGCGTCTCCTTAAGACTCTCTACCGACGCGCGACGGTAACGGCTTTCGGGCTCTTCCCTCTCTGCGCAAAGGCGCCCTGGATTTCACAGAGTTACGCCAATCCCGAAACGCCGGTCGTTGCCGGCTGGCAAGGTGCGACAGGTCCGAGCGCGCGCTCGGCAGGCAGGGTCAAGGTGATGGTCGTCCCTTCGCCGGGTGTGCTTTCGATTGCCAGGCTGCCGCCGTGCAACTCCGCAAGGTTTCGGGCGATCGTGAGGCCGAGCCCGGTCCCCTGATAGCGCCGGGCATGGGCGCTTTCGAGCTGCGTGAAGGGTTGCGTCACCTTGTCGATTTTGTCGGCTTCGATGCCGATCCCGCGATCGATGACGCTCAACCGTGGCCGGCCGGCCGAGTCGAAGGCGGCACGGATCGTCACCTTGCTCGTGGTGTCGCTGAATTTGAGGGCGTTGGAGAGAAGATTGAGCAGAATCTGTACTAGAGCCCGGCGGTCCGCCCAGAGCGCGGGAAGCCGTTCGGCGCCTTCAACCTCGATGCGGACTCGGTTGAACTCGCCCTGTTCCGAGACCAGCCGCAAGGTATCGGAGATCAGGCTCTCGAAGCCGATCCGCTCTTCCTGCAGTTCGTGCTGACCCGCCTCGACCTTGGAGAGATCCAGGATGTCGCTGATCAGGCTCAGAAGATGGCGGCCGCTGGCTTGAATGTCGCGCACGTAGGTCAGGTAGCGACCCTGCAAGGGACCGAAGGCCTCGTGGCTCATGACCTCCGAGAAGCCGATAATGGCGTTTAGGGGCGTGCGGAGTTCGTGGCTCATGTTTGCGAGAAACTCGGACTTGGCTCGGCTGGCCAGTTCGGCCTCTTCCTTGGCTGCACGTAGGGCACGTTCGGCTGCCGTTCGCTCCGTGACGTCCTCATACGTCGCCACCGCACTGCCGTCCTGCATGCTGCGGTGGTGGATCTCTATAACGCGTCCGTTCTTGCGAACCTCCCGGCGCACCATGTCACGGTCGATACTGTAAAGCTGCAGGCGGCGCTTCAGAAAGGCTGCCGATTCCTCGGGCGTCATCTCCTCGATTGCGGCGTAGATCATCGCCAAGTTGGTCAGCGAAACGCCGGGCTTGGCCTGTTCTTCGGTGAAACCCCAGAGAACGCGATAGCGCGAATTGCAGGCCACCAGGCCATGATTGGCGTCGAAAAGCGCAACCCCCACCGGCATCGTGGCCATGGCGAGCGACAGACGCTGTTGAGCCTTGCTGGCAGTCAGCTCCGTGACGCGCTGGCGTATGACGAAAACCGCAAGACCAAGCGCCAAGGCAGCAAGCGCGACGGCCACGGCAAGGAAGCCCGACTCGAAGCGGTCGAGGGCCGTTTCCTGATTCCTGAGCAGCTCGAGCGCGGCGGCGTTGGACTGCTCGAAGAGCGCGTTGACCTGCGACAGAGCGTTGTCGGCACGCAGCAAGGCGAGGTCGACCACCAGATCGCTTTCCGCCTCGATCCCCTGGACGCCGTCCGTCAACCAGAGGTCCAAATCGACCAGCGCCGGATGCAGGACGGCGTGCAACGCCGAAGCGCCGACGAGATTGTCCAGATTGTAGGTGTGGCGGACTTGGTCGACGATGATCCTGGCGCGAAGCAACTGATAGCGGGCTTCGTTCAGATCCCGGGTTTCCGCCGGCTGTTGACGAGCGTTTTCGAGTGAGCGAACCAAGACCGAGAGATCGTGAACCAGAATGGCAACGTCACGCTGTTGGCTGACCACCTCCACAGGCAGGTCCCTTTGAACGCGCGTCACGCCGTCCTGCACATAGGTGATCAGACCGCCGGTGCTGCCAAGAATCAGTGCAACTGTCAGATAGGCCGTCAGCGGTAGGCGCGCGAGGAGATGTCTCATGGAGACAGCAAGCCGGCCGTGCGGTAGAAGTCCTCCGCCCCCAGGTGAAGCGGTAGGGTCAGCCCTTCGAGCGCCGTCTCACGGCGGATCGTTCGGCCTCGCGGATGACCCGCTGCCAGTACCCTGCGCGTCTCCTCGCTCCAGAGAACGGAGGTCACGCGATGGATCAGCTCATGGTCCAGGTCCGCCCGGGTCAGGAGCAGCGCACCCACTTCGAGGCTTGGAGTCGTCTGGGTTCCGGGATAGAGCCCTGCCGGAATGCGGACAGGTGCGAAGAAGGGGACTCGCGCGGCGATGTCCGCTTGCCGCCGGACGTCGACCGGCACCAGCGTGATGGATATTTCGGATGCGAGCGCCGTAATTGAGCGGACAGGAGCACCTACGACGCTGAAGAAGGCCTCCAGTTCCCCGTCGCGCATGCGCTGCATCGCTAGCTCAGGCTTCACATAGACCGGTTCGAAGTCGCTTTCCCTCAACCCGTGGGCCTGCAGCACGAGCCGCGCCGCGATCAAGGTGCCCGACCCCTCCTCGTCGAGCGAGATGCGACGGCCGCGCAGGTCTTCGAAGCTTCGAATGCCGGCATCCGCTCGCGCTACGACGTGCAGCGTTTCCGGATAGAGGCGGCCGATCGCCCGGAGCTGGCGCATCGGCGAGCGATTGGCGAAGACGCCCTCCCCGCGATACCCCCAGTAGGCGATGTCGGCCTGAACCAAGCCGGCCTCGAGCCGTCGCGCCACCAGTTCCTTCATGTTGGAGACCGACCCGTTGGAGGTCTGCGCCACCGCCAGCATCCGCCGATCCGGGCAGGCCTCGACACAAGCTGGCCCAAAGTGATCGGTCAGTTGGCCGGCGATCATGCTGCCGATCGGATAGTAGGTCCCGGACGTTCCTCCGGTACCGACACGAAAGAAGTCGGTCGTTTCCGTCGTCGCCCCGCCTGCGGAGGAGGCCGCGAGAACGATCCCGGCCGCGGCGGTTGCGCCCCACCTGATGGCAGCTCTGCGGGACAGGACGCGTTCGAGGGGTCCTATCGTTTCGTCAACCCGGTTCACCGCTCCCGCTCCTCACGTGCGACGGGGGTTGTCATCTACCGATAGGCGAAAATCGGTGTGCACCTGTGCTGCCCGATATTGATCGGCATCTTGATTGCGATCTCGAATTCCGACGCAACACAAACTAAATCCTTCGGACTCTTAAGATCTCGTAAATCAACGCCAATTCGGTGCAAATGCCTTTCGTATACCTTTAATCGTTTGCTTAAAAACGGCGATGGAAGATGACTGCCAGGTTGTTCGCCGGTAGTTCCCGCACCTCCGTGAGGCCGAAACCCGCGGTCTCGGCAACCTCGACGACCTGTTCCAGGTCGCGAATGCCCCAGGCGGGATTGCGCGCTTTCAAGGACGCGTCGAAATCCGCGTTGCTGGGCGCCGTGTGATCGCCCCCGCGGCGAAAGGGGCCGTAGAGAACCAGTGGCGCTCCGGCGGGTAGGAGGCCGGCGGCGCCTTTCACAAGGGCTTCGCAGCAAGACCAGGGTGCGATGTGAATCATGTTCACGCAGAGCAGGGCGTCCGCGCCGGAGATCGGCCAAGGCGAGCGCATAACGTCCAGGTCCAGCGGCGGCCGCAGATTGTCGAGATCGCGACCTTCCGTGGCGCGATGCGCGAGGATACTTGCGCGCAGATCCGGATCCGGTTCACTTGGCTGCCAGACAAGCTGCGGCAAGGCGCGTGCGAAGAACAAGGCGTGTTCCCCGGTTCCACTGGCGACCTCCAGAAGAGTTGCGCCGTTCGGAAGCCTTGCGACCAGGGGACGCAGGATCTCCAGAATCGGTTCCCTGTTCCGCGCGGTCGCCGGCGCATGGCGTCGTGCAGAGGTTGCCTCGTCTTCCGGCAACAATGCGAAAGTGTTGGCCGTTCGGCGCGAGGCATCTTGGTTCACGGTTGGCGACTCCCTAGAAAGAGGCTTTGGAAAGCCGCAGTTTGCCAAGGGTTGCCCCTTGGCGGAAGGCAGTGATAGGCAGCTAGGCATGTTGATGGATCGCATCCGGACGTTTTTCGTCGACCGCGGTGGGGCGCCGGCGGAGGGTACACGGCACAGTCAAGACGAGCTGCAATTGGCTGCGGCCGCCTTGCTTGTCGAGGCGGCCTGCATGGACGACAGCTTCGATGCAGACGAGAGGGCGACGATTCAGCAACTGCTTTCGGATCGCTTCGAAATGGAGCCTTCGGATGCGCGCCGTTTGGTCGAACTGGCCGAGGAAAAGGTGGCCGAAAGTGTCGAGCTGTTCTCGTCCGTTCGAACGGTGAAAGACCGGTTCGATCACGAAGAACGGATCGAGTTGTTGGGGATGCTGTGGGAAGTGGTCTACGCCGACGGCGTGCTTCACGATTATGAGGCCAATCTGCTGCGCCGTCTGGCGGCGCTGATCCACGTGACCGACCAGGAAAGCGGTCAGGCGCGCAAACGTGCACTGGCCAAACTGGGCTTGGAGGGGTAATCCCCTCCGTCGCCGCGCGGCTGCGCGACGCGAAGGAATCGCCAGGGGTCGAGAATTTGTGCGGGGCGCGCGGCCTTCCGCCATGAGGAGAAGACAAGCACGATGACCTACGTCGTCACCGAAGCCTGCATAAAGTGCAAGTACACCGACTGCGTCGAGGTCTGCCCCGTCGATTGCTTCTATGAGGGTGACATTATGCTGGTGATTCACCCTGACGAATGCATCGACTGCGGCGTCTGCGAGCCGGAGTGTCCGCCTGAGGCCATCCTGCCCGACACCGACTCTCAGGCCGACCGCTGGCTCTCGCTGAATAAGGACTTTTCGGAAAGCTGGCCAAACATTACGCGTAAGAAAGATGCGCCGGCGGATGCTGAGGCGCATCGAGACGAAGAAAACAAGTACGACAAGTACTTTTCAGACAGCCCAGGACAGGGCGACTGATTGATCGCTTTAGTGACGGAGTCCGCAAGAGCTCAAAAACCTAGAGTTGCTGGCGGTGATTTTTCCCTCGCCGTAACTTGACGGGGCTGCCTTGAGAGCTTCCCGACTTGTTCCATGTTGCGCTGCGGCGGTTGTTTCGAAGGGTCGTCTGTAGTATAGTAGTTTTGTGACATGGCCCGTTCTGAAAGTTCGAAAAAGTCGGAGCTGCGTCGCAACGTCTTGGGGAAACCGAGGCCGGTCTTCGGCAGTTAACGCGACGAAAGCCCCGCCCTTAAGCGTGGTGCCGCCGCGAAGAACTGTACGGCAGGAAGCTGGAAGCCGGCATCGTCGCTATCGGTGGGCCTGAAGCGCAGATTGCCTCGGCGATTTGCTACAGGTTCGTTCGCGCAACTGCGCGGTCCGTTAGTGAAAGGGCTGTCGAATTCGTATAGCGACCGCGGAAAGGCGTCCTGCGGCGCCAAATGATGTCGGCAAACGAAGTGGCGCATGGTGTCTGGGGATCGGCGAGCTGCGTAGTTGGCGGCCGCTTCTCCGAGTACGACGAGCAAGTCGGCCGAAAGGCCGATCGTCGGCGCCGGTTCGGGCAGGGCTTGGTAAAGCCGCAAGGCTTGCTTGAGCTGGTGTCGAAGCCCACCGGACGATCATGGTCGAGGTACGCCAGAACGATGGAGCTCAAGTCCTATCATGGTCAAGAAGATCGAGTTCACCGCCGGCGATTACGTGGTCTATCCGACGCACGGCGTGGGCAAGGTTTTGGGGATAGAAACTCACGAGATTTCGGGAGAAACGATCGACCTGATCGTGATTAAGTTCGAGAAAGACCGCATGACCCTGCGGGTGCCCGTCGGAAAGGCACAGCAGTCGGGTCTGCGCCGCCTGTCGTCCCGCAAGATGATGGATTCCGCGCTCGCCGCTTTGAAGGGGCGCAGCCGCGCGAAGAAAACCATGTGGAGCCGGCGGGCTCAGGAATACGAAGCCAAGATCAACTCCGGCGATCCGGTTTCGATTGCCGAGGTCGTGCGCGATTTGCATCGCGCCGACGATCAACCCGACCAGTCGTTTTCCGAGCGGCAGATGTACCAGGCTGCGCTCGACCGCCTCGCGCGGGAGCTGGCGGCCCTGGAAGCGATCGATGAGCAGGCTGCAGCCGATAAGCTGGAAAAGCTTCTGAAAGCGGCCTAGCCCTCCAGTCTACCGTCGCGGCCGCCGATGTGCGGCGGCCGCGGTTCCTTATCTCCATATCTTGGCCTCCACGCCGCGCGAGACTCAGTGACGCATCGCCGGCCAGCGGATCATCTGCGCCATGAGCGATCAGGAAAAGTTTGCTGTCCTGAGCGCCGCCCGGCGTATCTGGGCGGTCGGGTCGATCCACGGTGAACGGCAGCGCCTGGAGGCGCTTCACGACGCTCTCTGGCCCAGGCTGGAGACGGGCGATCGTCTGGTTTACCTCGGGAACATCTTGGGTCGCGGGCCCGATGTGGAAGGGACGCTCAACGAGCTGTTGGCCTTCCGCTGCGGCGTCATGGCCCGGGAACCGGCAGAGGCGCCGCATGTGATCTTCCTGCGCGGAGGCCAGGAGGAGATGTGGCAGAAGTTGCTGCAGTTGCAGTTCGCCACAGATCCTCGCGGTGTTCTCGACTGGATGCTCGCGCAAGGCGTCGGCGCGACGCTGAAAGCTTATGGGAGTTCGGCCGAGGAAGCCCTGCAGCGTGTGCGCGGCGGCGCGGTCGGTTTGACCCGCTGGACGCAAGACTTGCGCAGATCCATGCAGAACCGCGATGGGCATGTGGCCTTCATGACGGCGCTCCGCCGAGCCTGCGTTGCCGGCGACGAGCGGGATCAGGACCATTTGCTGCTGGTGAACGCCGGCCTGGATCCGACGCGTCCTCTGGAGGCCCAGCGCGATTCCTTCTGGTGGTCCTCGGGCGGTTTCGGACGTTTGAGTGCGCCCTACGGTCACTTCGCACGGGTCGTGCGGGGCTTCGCGCCGGGGCGCGAGGCAGATGCGCCGGGCATCGTCGAAACCGACCATACCGTTACGATCGATGCCGGGTGCGGCTTCGGCGGCCCTCTGGCGGCAGCCTGTTTCGACCTCGACGGCCGACTGGTCGACCGTATTGAAGCCTGAGTCGCTTTAACGCTCCAGGTCCGAACCGGCGCTGTTAGATTCGGGGCGGCGTTAGATGTGGATCGGCCGGCCGTCCACGGCCAAGGCGGCTTCCTTCACCGCTTCGTTGAGCGT